>NZ_BAAIYG010000017.1:0-98280 GCF_057543335.1 Brevibacillus sp. YAE8 | reverse complement strand
TGGATTCGAAAAACATCGTGATTTAGTCGGTGCTATGAACATTCGATATGCACCTGTGATTGATGGTAACAGTCAATCAGCCTAAGATGCTATATGCACTGTCTTAGGAGGGGCAATGAGATGCCCTTATCTTGAAGGCTGTTCAAAACAGAAATGGACTGCGAACGCTTAGTCATTCAAGAATCCCACCCGTACACCGCAAGGTGGAAGGCTTGCGGCTTTAGCCGTGGGAGTCTCAATCAACCGATCTTTTTCCAAACAAAATTTGATCGAGTCCAAACTTCGAGCTGCCGCTAATGCTGAGCGCGAGCAGGATGGCGAACAGCGCAAGCTCCAGCTCATAGCCAGCGCCGCTTTCTCCACCCATGAAGCCGGCTGCCAGCTTTGCTTTGGCAACGGCACCAATCATGACGACAGCCAGCGCGGCGGAAAAGACGCGAGTGCCAAGTCCGGCGATCAGGGCGATCCCGCCGACAACCTCCAGGAAAGCAACCAGATAGGCGATAAAAGCAGGCAGTCCCAGCGTGCCAAAGAATCCGGCCACGTTTTCGAGTCCCATCTGAAATTTGGCGACGCCGTGGATGGCAAACGTAAGGCCAACGACGATGCGCAAAACAAGAGCGCTCCATTCAAAACGATTTTCCATGTATGATTACCTCCGAATCAGTTTATATCAGTAACATAGTTACTTTTCGTTAGTAAGTATATATTAATTATTGTATATGTCAATACGTTATGGAAAATTTACAAATGCTGGAAAGTGCGAATTATTAGGCACAAAGTAATCATTCATTTTGATGGATTGAAGAAAGAGCGGTATACTGAAAGGAGAATGAGGTGATACGAATGAAACAGTCTTCCCTCTGTCCGAAGTTTGAAAAAGGCATGCAACTGCTGGGAAAACGATGGACAGGGTTAATCTTGTACCAGTTGCTTTCTGGACCACAGCGTTTCTGTGCGTTGGAAGGGGCCCTGCCGGTAAGCGGAAGGCTACTTTCTGAACGGCTGAAAGACCTCGAAAAAGAAGGGCTTGTGCATCGGCAAGTGTTTACAGACTCGGCGCCTGTACGGGTAGAATATTCTTTGACAGAGATGGGGAAGGCTCTGGAGCCAGTAATCAAGGGGATCGAATCATGGGCCCAGAGCTGGATTGAGCTGGACCAGACGACAGCGCAGAGTAAAGCAGAACATACATGAAAAAAAGGCTTCGCCGGGCTGTTGACGGAGCCTGTGTTGTACGTATTTCATTCCACGCAAAAACCCCTGTGGCCCAGGGGTTTTCTAATGCCTATACCATTTGAACGCGATGACGAAGCGCTTCAGCGTCCGTTTGCCCCTCCACGATCAGGTTGGAGAGAGGTTTTCACGGTTCTCTAGTTGTCTTCTTGCGACCCGTTCTGTCTCGATTTCCATTTTACAAATTCGATATGCCGCTTGATTTCGGTAAGTTCCTCTTCCGTTAACCCGTCTATGTCCAAGAAGGGAATAGGTGTTTCCCGCACAGATGCTTGCCGCCAAAATGGCGTGGGGTTATCTGTTCTTCCATGAAGGTAATCGGTCGATACGTCAAACAGGTCGGCGACTTTGGAGATCAACTGGGAATCTACGCCTTTCTTTTCGCCCGATTCAATTCGCGACAAAACTGTGTTGTGAATGCCAAGCTTTTCAGCTAATTGGATTTGTGACCACTGCTTTTGCTCGCGCAGCCATTTTATCCTTTGACCGACTATGGACATCGTGAAACCACCTTTTTCGTTTTGGCAATATCATTCTAACAATTTTCCATAACGGAAAAAACAAGATTGCTAAAACGACAAATAATGTGTTGACTTTGCTGAAATTGAAACGATATCATGTAACTATAAATATTTGCCATTTCTGCAAAGGAAGAGGGAAACTGAATATGGAACGTCTAAACCTCCCATTTATCGCAAAACGTAGGAGTGAGTGCAAGCTCACGCTGCAGGAAATGGCGGAGTCACTCGGTTTTCGCAATGCTTCCACATACTTGAAGTACGAGAAGGGAGAGTACGATTTCAAGGCAAACCATCTGCCGATTTTAGCAAAGAAGCTGAAATGTAGCCTGAATGAACTTTTTATGAGTTTGTTTTTGTTGTTTTAGCAAAGGTATATCAGATAAGGGGTGGGTGGAATTGGAAGCATGGGAGGCGAATAGGAGACAGCTTGAATTATGGAAAAAAACATTATCCTACGAAATCGAGATGATGGCGCCATACAGCGAATCGGCATGCGCAGGATTTTTGGATCGGCTCATGCGGTTTGAAACCGAGTTGGAGCAAAAGGAGCTGTTCCCGTCAGAACGGGCGCTTGTTGGCTCCAATGCCCGGCATTTTTAGAGAAGCTGCGTCATTTTTTCCGGGTTCATGAGGCAGGCAAAACCAAGCATCTCATTCGAACGAGGGGACTCTATGCCAATACGAAAAATCCCGGTACGGCTGCTGCCAATACCGGGCATATTTATTGGGGAAAAGCAAAGCCTACAGCTTTTTGATTTCGTCCTTCAACAGCTCGGACTGCGTCCCGAAGACGACCTGCACGCTGCCCTGGCCGAGCTTCATGACTCCTGCTGCCCCCAGGTCTTTCAACCCTTTTTCATTGACGATCTTGTCGTTTTTCAGCACGAGGCGCAGGCGGGTAATGCACGCGTCGACGCTGACGATGTTTTCTTTTCCGCCGATGAGGGCGAGCACTTTTAGCGCCTTTTCCTGCGTGGAGTTGCTGCCGGAAGCTGCGCTTTCCACTACTTCATCGTCTTCGCGCCCCGGCGTTTTGATGTTGAACTTGACGATCAGGATACGGAACAGGAAGTAGTAAACGACGGCAAACGCCAGACCGATCGGAATGATCCACCATGCGTTTGTGGAGAGCGGGAAGTTCAGTCCGTAGTCAATCAGACCCGCGGAGAAGCCAAATCCGTGCTTGATGCCCATCGCGGTCACGATATACCCGGAAACCCCGGTCAAAATCGCATGCAGCACATACAGCATCGGAGCGGCGAACATGAACGCGAACTCCAACGGCTCGGTAATCCCGGTCAGGAAGGAAGCGAGCGCGGTACCGATGAACACAGAAGCGATTGCTTGGCGCTTTTCCGGCTTGGCTGAGTGAATGATGGCAAAGGCGGCCGCTGGCAACGCGAACATCATGATCGGGAAGAAGCCTGTCATGAACATGCCTGCTGATTTGTCGCCAGCGAAGAAGCGGTGCAGGTCGCCGTGTACGACTTTCCCGGTCGTGTCGGTAAAATCGCCAATCTGGAACCAGGCAATTGCGTTGAGCACGTGGTGCAGGCCGAATGGAATGAGCAAACGGTTAAAGAAGCCGAACAGACCTGCTCCAAGAGCGCCAAGGCTGACAATCCAGTTCCCCATATTGTTGAGCGCGTCCTGGATCGGACCCCAGATGATCCCGAACAACAGACCGATGATAACCATGCTAAGCGAAGTGATGATCGGTACGAATCGTTTGCCGCCGAAAAATCCGAGCCACTCCGGTAGCTTGATGTTATGGTAGCGGTTGTAGCAGTAGGAAGCGACTCCGCCCGCCAAAATACCGCCAAGCACTCCCATGTTCAGCTTGACGTCGTCCGCGATAAACGGCATGGCAGCGGGAACTTTGGAAAGCACCGAGGTTAACACCATGTAGGCGATCACGGCAGCCAGTGCGGCGACGGCATCCCCGGCAAGCCCGATCGCGACACCGACGGCGAAAATCAGCGGCAGGTTGTCAAAGATGGCCGATCCGCCTGCGAACAAAAAGGGCGCGATGTACTGATTCAAAAAACCGCCAACAGATTCGCCGAGACGAAATTCAGTCACGTAGTTGATGGCGCCAAAGCGGAGCAAAAGCGCCGCTGCTGGCAAGGTGGCGACGGGAAGCATGAGTGCTTTCCCAATCCGTTGCAAAAAGGCAAGCATAAGTAAAACCTCCTTGGAATGAGATGTCTATCAAAAAAGCTGCTCTCCGGATGAGTACAAGAGATGAGGACATAACAAACAGGCCGGAGAGAAACTGTTTTGATCGGAAAAAGAACGGTGAAATCGCTTACAAACAATGAGGGACAAAACCATTTATTCGGTTTTGTCTCGCAAAAACTGCACGACCTCTTCCACGGTCGAAAGCGTCAGAGCGTACTCTGCGAGTCGCTTCGCTTTTTCCATGCTTGTGGCACGAATGCGCTCCTTGACCTTTGGCATTACCGAGGCCGCACCGCTGAACTCGTCGAGGCCCAGGCCAAGCAAAAGCTCGGTCGCGAGCGAATCGCCCGCCATCTCTCCGCATAGCCCGGTCCATATTCCCGCGCGGTGAGAGGCTTCGATGACGTGCGAGATGAGGCGCAGCACCGCAGGGTGGTAGTAGCTGTAGAGGCTGGCTACCTTCGCGTTCATTCGGTCTACGGCGAGCGTGTATTGCACGAGATCGTTGGTCCCGATGCTGAAGAAGTCTACCTCTTTGGCAAAGGCGTCCGCTTGCAGGCAAGCGCCCGGAATCTCCATCATCATGCCGACTGCGATCTGTTCGTCAAAAGCGATCCCTTTTTCCCGCAGCTCCGCTTTTGCCTGTTCGAACAATTGCTTGGCTTGCCGCAACTGCTCCAGGTGGGAAATCATCGGGAACATGATGAGCAGGCGTCCAAAGGCACTGGCGCGCAATAGCGCCCGTAACTGAACGAGGAACAGCTCTGGCCGGGCCAGGGAAATGCGCATCGCCCGAAAGCCGAGGAACGGATTATCTTCCTGCGGCAGTTCGAGAGCCGGCAAATGCTTGTCGCCGCCGACGTCGAGCGTGCGAATGATGACAGGTTTTTCGCCAAAGGCTGTAGCGACCTGCTTGTAGGCCGCAAACTGTTCTTCCTCGTCTGGCAGCGTGCTGCGGTCCATGAACAAAAACTCGGAGCGGAACAAACCGATTCCTTCTACGCCGGAAGCGACTAGCGCTGCTGCCTCTTCGGGAACCGCCATGTTGGCCATTAAATGAACGCGATGGCCGTCGATCGTTTCGGCGGGCAATTCCTTCAATACCGCGTAGGCTGCACGCTCAGCGGCTTCCTTGGCGGCTTTTTCCTCGTAGCGTGCCAATGTTTTCGCGTCTGGCGCTGCGATCAGCTCGCCTGTAGCGCCATCGAGAATCAGCAAGCTGCCAGCAGCTACTTTTTCCAGCAGTTGTTCCCCGGCGCCCATGACAGCCGGAATCCCCAGAGAACGGGCCAAAATCGCTGCGTGCGAGGTCGCGCCGCCTTTTGCCGTGACAATGCCCCGCACAAATGCGAGCGGAAGCTGCAGCGTTTCCGAAGGAGTGACATCCCACGCGGCCAAAATAAACGGTTCTTCCGGGAAGACTGCCTCCTGTCCTGTGCCGGAGAGGTTGCGAATCAGGCGGCGGCTCACATCGCGAATATCGTCCGCCCGTTCTTTCATATAGGCGTCGTCCATGCTTTCAAACAGGACGACAAACTGGTCGGACACTTGATGTACGGCAGCAGCAGCGGCCACCTGCCTGTTTTCGATCAGAGAGGTCATTTCCCCGACAAAAGCAGGGTCCTCCAGAAAAGCGATATGCGCGGAGAGAATCGCTGCTTTTTCTGCGCCTAATTGCTCCTCTGTTTGCTCTCTCAACTTTTCCAACTGTTCGCGCGACTGCTCCACGCTTCTGGCGAGCAGCTCCAGCTCTTTGCTTGTGTCTGCCGGCGCGCCTTGCGCGGTCACAGCCGGAGCAGCCGGAGCATCGTGTGCCAAAATGACGACAGGGGCGATCGCGATGCCAGAAGAAACCGGGATTCCTTTCAACATGCCTGTTTCACCTTCTTTCACCGCTCATTCGCTCTCAAAAGACTGTTCAAAAAATTGCTGGAGCGAGGAAGCTACTTTTTCCTCATCTTCTCCCTCCACCGAGACGATCAGCTTGTCGCCTTGGGTCACGCCCAAGGTCATGATCCCCAAAATGCTGCGGCCGTCCGCTTGCTTGTCACCTTTGCTCAAGGTGATTTTCGCTTGGGATTGCGCCGAGCGATTTACCAAAAGAGCGGCCGGGCGAGCGTGCAGCCCGCCTTCAACCGTGACCGTTACTTCGAATTGAATCATGGTGTACCTCCCCCAACAGGTGCTTCTTCTATTTCAGGACGACAGTCATCAGCGGCTCCTGGCCTGCCGCGACATTGCCTTGTGCTACCACGTTTTTTTCCGCGACGACATCGCCGTTGGTAATGACGATCGGGGTGACGATCGGGCATCCTGCCTCCTGCAAGACGGCGATATCGAACTGAATCAGCTTGTCGCCTGCTTTCACCTTGTCACCTACCGAGACGAACGGGGTAAAGCCTTTGCCCTGCAATTTCACGGTATCAATCCCGATATGCATGAGCAGCTCCACGCCGCTGTCTGTCGACAAGCCAATGGCGTGATGGGTAGGGAACAGATGAGTGACCTTTGCGTCGACAGGAGCGTACAGGACGCCCTCCGCAGGCAGGATCGCAGCGCCGTCGCCTACGACCTTCCCGGCAAAGACGGGATCGGGCACTTCCGACAAAGGAACAACGCTCCCGGTCAAAGGAGCGAGGAAAGTGATTTCTTGTTGTTGTTTTTTACGGGAAAACAGACTGCGTAGCATAAGTTCCTCCTTTTGCGTCTGAACGAAAATAGGCATGAGACGGTCTGATCCATACGACGACATACTTACTATGTCCGTATGATCTCACCGCTCATGCCTAGTCGAACTAGTAACACGCAGGATTATCATCAATTTGAATTTGTGGGATTACGGTTGTTGCTGCAACAAGCGATAAACATGCAAGGCCATGTAGCCGACCTCGTCTTCCGGGACAGTGACCTCCAGCCGGTTGGAAATATAGGCAGCCAGCTCGGACGCCAGCTCGTAGGCTTCCGGAATCGTCGTTTTGACCCGGTCGAGAAGCGGGTTGTGAATGGTCTTTTGCTGGCGGATGCGCTCCACAGCAAAACGCAGATGGGTAATGAGCCGGACGTAGTCGACGGTGCTTCGTTCGATGGTTCTGTCTGTCCGCTGCTCGATCATGCTGACCAATTCGCTGATGACGTTCGTAAACTGTACCGCCTTTTTGACAGGCAAGTAACTGATCGCCGAGTGAATGTGCAAGGCGAGAAAACCGATTTCGCTATCTGGAATATCCAGATCGAATGCCTTTTTAATCATGTCCGCTGCCCGTTTTGCCAGCGTGTACTCTTTTGTGTAGAGCGTCTGGATTTCAAACAGGAACGGATTCACGATCTCCATGCCGTTGCGCAAGCGGTAAATCGCGAACTGGATATGGTCGGGCAGAGCGACGTGGACGTGTTCGTTGAGCTGCGGTGTAATTTCACTGGCGATGAGCGCGATAATTTCTTCCGCGATCCCTACCACAGCAGGATCGACCTGACTGAGTATGGTTTGGTACTGTTTTTGGTGGCTTTCATTTTCCAGCCTGAAGCGCTTCTCCACACGAGGGTCATGGGCGGGGATCGTGTTCCCAGGCTTTGCGCCAAAACCGATTCCTTTTCCGAACAGCACAATTTCCAGCTTGGTGCCGGGTTCTTCCACCAGTACGACGTTATGGTTCAACACACGCGTAATCGCATATGTTTTTTCCTGTTCACGGGACACGTAATTCCACCACCTTTAGACAAAAAAGAGCCGAAAAAACCTTTTTCAAGAAAAAGATCTTCTCGGCTCATGCCTGCATTACCAGTAACACGCCTTGTGAAAACGCTTCAATTAATGCTTATAATAGCTTACATGCCCGAGCGTTGTCAATCACCCTGTTTTATACAGGATGTGTACCAAAAAACAGTCTATGTATCCGATTATGGACCTGGCAGAAGGATTTTCGCCTGCTTGTCCAGAAGTACGTGACCCGATGAGCGAAGAATCCAAACAAAGCGGGCGGATGCGTCCAACAGCAATCCGCCTGCACGCTTTGTTCAAGGAAGAATGGATGCTCTTCATTACTTCGTGAACTTGTCAGCAATCGTAGACGCACAGAAGGAGTTTGGTTTGATTTCCGCCCGGAAGTGGTTGGTTTCTGCTAGGCTCAGAAGCGACTGGATAAACTTACGGGTAGGGCCATTCCTGCCGATGTCAAAGTGCAAGCGGATGGGGGCATCGAGCTGATGATCGCGCAAATATTGCCGAACCTCCGTAGCCAGACCTACCGCGTACATGGCCTCTTGAAAAATCCGCTGCTGCAAGGATGAATAGCGCCGTTCCTGAAACTTGTGATAAAAGAAGGTCCCACCATGTCCGGGGCGAATCACCGTAATGACCAAGGCGAAAAACGTTCCGCGACTTTTCAACTGGGAATCGGCTCCCACAATAATCTCAAACGGTCCATTCATTGAAGAGAGAGTTTGTTCAATGTGGGAAAACACGTCTTCTTTGGCCAGTTGCCCTCTCGTCGGACTGTGAAAACGATCAAACAAAGTGCTTGCAGAGGTTAAGCCCACTCGCATCCCTCCAGATAGAGGCTATCTGTGAATTACAAACATCTTCCGTACATCATTAATGTATGTAATCTCGCAGAGAGTATGTGAGCAGGTATGGACAAAAACTTCGCGATGCCACAATTTGCCCGGATTGCTGCTGATTTATGCGGGGATTGGCTGGTCATGTGAAGCGTTCTTAGCGCTTCAAGTGATCGAATGCCATGCTGCCGGCAAGCGCATACAAGCGCACAATCGACCGGGAAAAGGCAGGCTGTTCTCTGACCGTAATTTGAAAATGTCTATAAAGGAGTTTTAACCATCGTGATGGAAGCAAACAAACACGAAGCATACATGCGAGCCGCCATGGAAGAGGCGCAAAAGGCGGCGGCGCTCGGCGAGGTGCCGATTGGCGCTGTCATCGTCCGCGACGGGGTAATTGTCGGGCGCGGCTACAATTTGCGGGAAACGCAAAAAGACCCTACGCTGCACGCGGAAATGATCGCGATCCGCGAGGCCAGCGAACGGCTGGGCGGCTGGCGGCTGATCGGCTGCACGCTGTACGTCACACTAGAGCCTTGTCCGATGTGCGCCGGGGCGATCGTGCAAAGCCGCATCGAGCAGGTAGTGTACGGAGCGGGCGATCCAAAGGCAGGGTGTGCCGGGACATTGATGAATCTGCTGGCCGAGCCGCGCTTCAATCACCAGGTGCCTGTTTTGGCGGGCGTTTTGGCGGAGGAATGTGCCCAGATGCTCAAAGACTTTTTCCGCGGTTTGCGCAAAAAAAGACAGTCGGAAAAGTGCTGATCCGACTGTCGCGGGCGCCGTCCGGCTCGCTTGCAGGCAGCATGCCGGGCATCTGGCGCCTAATTATTTGTTTACGTTTTGCAGCAGGTGCAGCTCTTCCTCGGTCAGCTCGCGGTATTCACCGGGAGCGAGTGCCGGGTCGAGGTGGAGCGGGCCCATGCGGATGCGTTGGAGGTAGGTGACATGCAGACCGAAGGCGGCAAACATCCGTTTTACCTGGTGGAACTTTCCTTCCATAATCGTCACGCGTACCTCGGAAGTTTCTCCCGAAGACAAAATCTCCAGCTTTGCAGGCAGCGTGGTGAAATCCTCCAGTTCCACCCCTTTGGCGAACTCTTGTACATGCCGCTCTGTGACCGGGCCGTCGATGCGGGCAAAATACTCCTTGTCCACTTTCTTTTTCGGGGACAGCAGGCTGTGTGAAAGCTGGCCGTCGTTGGTCAAAAGCAGCAGCCCTTCTGTGTCGATGTCCAGCCTGCCTACCGGGTGCACCTTGACCGCCCATTCATAAGGAAGCAGGTCGACTACGGTTTGATGCACATTGTCTTCGGTCGCGGAAACTACCCCAGGGGGTTTGTTTAACAGGACGTAAACCCAGCGCTTGAAGTTGAGCGGCTCCCCGTCTACGGTGATATCCTGCTCTTCGGCAATGACGTGCATGCCCGGATCGGTCGCGACCACGCCGTCCACGACGACCAGTCCTTGCTTCACCAGCGCCTTCACTTCCTTGCGTGTGCCGAACGCCATATTTGCCAGCACCTTGTCCAAACGTTCTCGTTTCATGTATGTTCCTCGCTTTTCTTCTGGTCAAAAATCCCCATACTAGGTGTTGTTATTAGTTTGGCCTAATGCGGCGAGCAAATCAAGGGGAAGCACAGAAGTTAGCTCTTGCACTTTTTTCTCGGATTTGCTATAGTTAGTGATGTTTCTGACAAACAAATATGGAGAGATACCCAAGTGGTCATAAGGGGACGCACTCGAAATGCGTTAGGCGTCGTGAGGCGTGCGTGGGTTCGAATCCCACTCTCTCCGCTTACAAAGTGGCTCAACGGATAAATCCGTTGGGTCATTTTTTGTTGCAAAAAAGCCGAAGGAAATGCTGGGATATTTGCGTGAACACCTGACTATATTGAAAATAGAAGGTTGCAGTTATGTTGCAGTTTATCTTGTAGTTGACTTGCAGTTTGGATAGAATAGGAGGTGAGTGAGGTGAGGTATATGGCCATAAGTGAGGCCGAGCGTAAAACATTTGAGCGGGTCATTGCTGAGGTAGGGAGTGATCCGGAAAAGGCCGAAGCGACTTTTAAGGTGTTATTCAATGTCATTAGAAAAACAACTTCCCTGTCAAGCGAGCTTCAGAGTGAAGTGAAGAAAATTCTCGAGCAATATCCTAATCAAGAAATGCATGCCGAATTACAGAAAGAACTGCAAAAGCTTGGTTCGATTTTGATGCATGTTGCACAAGAAGAAGAGTTTGGAAGAACATATTCAACAGGGCAGCTAGCGAAATTTTTCGGAGTGAGCATTACGACGATTAATAACTGGATTTACGCTGGCCGCTTTATTGGAGTAGAGCGCTCCCGGAGAAACAAGCAAGCGCGAATATGTGAAAATACGTTGTGGATCTCACCGACAGAAGAAAGAATCCCGGTTCGTGAAATAGTTGAAATCTATGAACAAAAAGAGAAAATGGGGGAATTGTCTTCTCCTTCTCATGGCGGGAATTTAAGTCGTATCCGCTTCATAGTAGAGACGATAAATTACTTTGAAAAACGCTATGCGAAGCCATATCAAGAGGTCGTAAGCGAAAAAGGAAATCCGGATGACTCCGAGGATTGGATTTGGGCGAGGGAAGGAAAGGAATGGAAATCCCTTCTTAAAGAGATTGGTGATTTATGATCGGCAACCCTGCCACAAATTTGGAGGTTTTGAAAAAGACTTTTGGACATGCGATACAATTTATACATGACACGGACGGCACAGGCATGCGAAGCTCGATATTCGCCCAACGAGCAACCATTGTCTTTTCCGACAACTCCAGATTATATGTAACGGAAAAGCTTAATAAACAGCATCAAACCCGATTCCCTAATTATTATTACAATGACTTGTTCTCCATTGTCGAGGGCATATTTTTGTTTTACTTATTGCCGAACAAATCCAGCATCAAATGAATGTCAAAAGGACAGTGAACGAAAGCTGTCTTTTTTGTTTCCTCACCTCCTGCAAAAATAAGGCCCACACCATCCCGCCTCATGCGTCCGCACATACGTTCACGCAAACTGTTTGTCTACCACGTACACATCCGTTTCCTCCGCAGACAAATCAACAAAATGCCGGAATGGACGGATTCGTGACAGCCGCCAGCAACAGCCCGCCAGCCGTCACCTGTCACCCTTGCACCGGACAACACCCCCTTGCCAAAAACAAAGCGAATCCCTGTTGACAAAGAAAACCTCTGCACATATTATAATACCCATAGGGGTATATGTATAAAACAGACGCTGTAAACCGAAACCTGTCTTTCAACCAAAAACCCCATTCAAAACGCAAGGAGGAAACACAGCATGTCTGCACAAGCACGACCGAATTTTTCTGTCGATAAGGTTTTGGACTGCAAAGGGCTGGCTTGCCCGATGCCTGTCGTCCGCACCAAAAAAGCGATGGAACAAATCGCTCCAGGCCAGGTCATTGAGGTGCAAGCTACTGACAAAGGTTCGCTCGCTGACATGAAGGGCTGGGCAAACAATACCGGGCACCACTATTTAGGCTCGATCCAGGAGGGTGATGTTATGAGGCATTTTCTCAGAAAAGCCAGTCCCCAGGAGACGAAGGCAGAGACGAAATACCCGCACACGATCACGAACGAAGAGCTGCAAGCCAGGCTGCAATCCCCGGAACCGTTTCTGCTGATAGACGTGCGTGAACCTGCCGAATACGCGTTCCAACGGATTCCTGCGGCCAAATCAATACCCCTAGGGGTATTGGAGCAGCATCTCGATGAGCTGCCGACGGACCGCGACATGTTTGTCATCTGCCGTTCTGGCAACCGCAGCGATCTGGCGTGCCAGTTGCTTGCGGGCAAAGGCTTTTCCCGTGTCAAAAACGTCGTTCCGGGCATGGACGGTTGGGGTGGCCCGGTAGAAAACCAGTGAGGGGAAGATTGGCATGAGCAACCTGCAACACCAACAAACCAAAGGGAAAAAAATGACCGCGCACGAATTGACCCGGCTGCTTTTTGCGCAGGAGGAGCTATTCATTCTCGACGTGCGCAACAGAGAGGATTATGAAAACTGGCGCATCGAAGGCCACCGGGTCGAGAGCATCAATGCCCCGTATTTCGAGCTGATGGACGGAGTGGAAGAGATCGTCGGCAAGCTCCCGGTGAATCAAAAAATACTCGTGGTCTGCGCCAAGGAAGGCTCGTCCGTTTTCGTGGCGGAGCAACTGGCGGAAGCGGGACTGGACGACGTGTACTACCTGCAAGGCGGGATGAAGGAGTGGAGCGAGCATCTGGAGCCTGTCAAAGTGGGCGACTTGCGCGATGGCGGGGAGATTTATCAATTTGTCCGCATCGGAAAAGGGTGCCTGTCCTATATGATCGTCTCCGGCCAGGAAGCAGCCATTGTCGATTCGGTGCGCATGACAGACGTCTATAAAGCGTTTGCCAAAGAGCGCAACCTGACCATCACCCATACGATTGACACGCATTTGCACGCCGACCATATATCAGGCGGCAGGAAGCTCGCTACAAGCACAGGCGCAACCTACTGGCTCCCGGAAAAAGACGCGGAAGAAGTCACCTTTTCCTATGAAAAGCTGGAGGAAGGAAAAATCATTCAGGTCGGCACGACCAGCATTTCGATTTTGCCGATCTATTCCCCGGGACATACAATCGGCAGCACGTCCTTGCTTGTAGACGACACGTACTTTCTCACAGGCGACATTTTGTTCGTGGCATCCATCGGGCGGCCCGATTTGGCTGGCAAAGCGCAAGATTGGGTAGGAGACCTGCGCGACACCTTGTATAATCGTTATCAAGAGCTGTCCAAAGAGCTGCTGGTTTTGCCCGCTCATTTTGGCAGCTATGTCGAGCTGGGGCCGGATGGAGTCGTATCAGCGCGCTTGGGCGATTTGTACCGAGACAATCCAGGCTTGAACATTGCGAATGAAGCCGAGTTCCGGCGCGTCGTTACCGAGCAGTTGCCGCCGCAGCCTAACGCCTATCAGGAAATCCGTCAAGTCAACATGGGCAGATTGCAGCCGGACGAAGAAGAGCAGCGCGAGATGGAAACGGGGCCGAATCGTTGCGCCGTTCACGATAAATAAGGGGGAAAACAGACATGGCAGATATCGTTGTAGATACAAAAGGTCTCGCTTGCCCAATGCCGATTGTGAGAGCGAAAAAGGCGCTCGATACGCTGAAGCCGGGGCAAACCATGGAAGTGCTTTCGACGGACAAAGGATCTCTCCAGGACTTTACCGCATGGGTGAAGCAGACCAATAACGAGCTGGTGGCTCATGAAGTAGAGAACGGGGTGTACAAGTTTTTGGTGAAAAAGCTGTAAGCGAAAAGACTAAGCGGGCACGCGCAAGAAGTGTTCGCTTAGTCCTTATTTTCATAGACAATGCGAACGCCGAGGTGAGGGTAGACTTCCTCGCGAAAATGGCCGTTGGGGCAAATTTTTTCGCAAAGCAGGTTGTTGCGCTGGGAGCGCAGCGGTTCTTTGCAAGTGGGGCAGCGATGCTGAAAAATGGTTTTTAAATAACGGACCATTTATATCACCTTAATCACAGTTATTTACTTGGTTTTATTTTACCTGACGAGTGAGCATTTGAAAAGTGGCTAGGGCATTCCCGTGTCATTTTTGCGTGGAATGCGGGGAGGACTTATGGACATCTTGCTGTTTTTACTCATGATTACTCTTGGCTTTGTCGGTTCCTTTTTCTCCGGGATGCTGGGGATTGGCGGAGCGATCATCAACTATCCATTGCTTCTGTTCGTTCCGGCAGGGCTTGGACTCGCTCATTTCTCCGCGCAGGAGGTATCGTCCATCTCGATGTTCCAGGTGTTTTTCGCGTCCCTGTCCGGGGTTATTGCTTTTCGCAAGCGCAACGGCAAAGGCTCGCCTCTGGTGCACAAAGGACTTGTCAGAGACATGGGAATCAGCATTTTGGTCGGAAGCCTCCTGGGCGGCCTGACTTCCAAGTACATGTCAGGCGACAGTATCAACCTGGTGTACGGGATTTTGGCTGTCGTCGCCGTCATTTTGATGCTGAAAAAGAACAAGGGGACGCAGGAACAAGCGGATGAGATCGAATACAATCGCGCCGTAGCGATTCCGGCAGCCTTCGTCGTGGGAATTGTCTCCGGAATTGTGGGAGCGGGCGGCGCCTTCATCCTCATTCCGATCATGCTGACGGTTCTCAAGATTCCTACACGCGTCACCATCGCTTCGTCACTGGCTATCGTATTCATTTCTGCCATCGGTGGTGTCGCAGGCAAGCTGTACGCGGGGCACATCCCGTTGCTTCCGGTGTTGTTCACGGTCATTGGCAGCATCCTCGGAGCGCCGCTTGGCAGTATGGTCAGCGCCAATATGGACGTCAAATATTTGCGCTATGGCTTGATCGTGCTGATTGCTGCGACGGCCATCAAGGTTTGGAGCGATATTTTGTAACGCGAAGAAGAGGTCTTTCTTTTTAAGGAAGCTTCTTTTTGTCCGCTTGAATACCTATAGGAGTAATAGTATAAGGGAGGGTTCTGCAATGATGGAAAACCAAAACCAGAAAGAAAAAACGACGATTGTTCTGTTCAGCGGCGATTTGGACAAAGCGATCGCAGCGTTTATCATCGCAAACGGGGCAGCCGCCTACGACCACGACGTGACGATTTTCTTTACCTTCTGGGGCTTGAACACGATGCGCAAGAACGAGATCGTCAAGGTCAAAAAGGGCTTTTTGGAGAAAATGTTTGGCTGGATGATGCCGAGAGGGGCGAAGAAGCTGGGGCTGTCCAAAATGAATATGCTCGGGATGGGCCCGGAAATGATTAAGCATGTCATGAAAAAGCACAACGCCCTGACGCTGCCCCAGCTCATTGAGCTTGCACAGGAGCAAGGAGTCAAGCTGGTCGCCTGCACGATGACGATGGACCTGTTGGGGTTGAAGCAGGAGGAGCTGATCGACGGGATGGAGTACGCGGGCGTGGCAGCCTACCTGGGCGATGCGACACAGGCAAAAGTCAATCTGTTTATTTGAACGGACAATTCGAAGGGACAAAGCATGCGCGCTCGCTTGACAAAGCCTGCTTTTCGCATAAGATACCTGTATATGTATCCGCGATCCTAAAAACAGGAGGAGGACTTCACATGGATTACAACTACGGTGACGATATCAAAAGACGTTTGCGCAAAATTGAAGGACAAATCCGCGGCGTGTTGAAAATGATGGACGAGCAGAAAAGCTGCAAGGAAGTAGTCGCTCAGTTGTCTGCAGTCCGCAACGCGTCTGACAAGGCCATCGCGCAGATCGTAGCAGAGAATTTGCAGCGCTGTCTGCTGGAGGAGCAGGCGAACGGCGGCGACACGAGCAAGATGGTAAAAGAAGCGGTTGAGCTTTTGGTGAAAAGTCGCTAATTCATTAGGAAGGATGTTCACATGGACTTCACGACGATTTTGCTTATTATCGCGTATGCTTTGACAACCTGGTATTTGATCTCCCGCTTCATGCCCGTCAAGGGGCTGGAAAATTTGCGGGCAGAGCAATTCAAGGAACGGGTAAACCAAAAAAGCAGAGTAATGCTGATTGATGTGCGCGAGCCGCATGAATTTAAAAACGGGCACATCCCTACGGCTGTTAATATTCCCCTCTCCCAGTTGAACAACAGAGTGAAGGAGATTTCTCCGAAAAACGACATTCTCCTCTACTGCCGCAGCGGGCTGCGCAGCAAGCAGGCGGCAAAAATTTTGAAGAAACACGGCTTTACGCAAATGGCGCACCTCCAGGGCGGGCTGATTACCTGGCAGGGGCCGACAAAACAAAAGTGACGCTACGAATCAGGGCATCTGCCGCATCCGGGCAAAAAGTGAGGCTGTAAGCAACATTCAGCAGCCGCATTTCCGGGTAAAGCAGATGCTTTTGCATACAGGCGGGAAAAAACAGTATTGACAGATGATTTTGTTGTAACTAAAATGATTACAACAAGACGAGCAAGTCCAGGCCGCAAATTTTTTTGTGCATGCTGTAACTGTTTTAGTTACAACAAAAAGCGGCCAATCGCTTATATTCGCACGCATGACCACTCATTCTATTTCGATGGAGGGAACAACACGATGAAAATTGCAATTGTAGGCGCAAGCGGTAAAGCTGGTAAGCTGATTATGAAGGAAGCATTGGATCGCGGGCATGAAGTAACGGCGATCGTCCGTGACGCGTCCAAAATCGACGAGCCAAAAGCAGCCGTTGTGGAAAAAGATATTTTCGCGCTGACAGCAGCAGACTTGAAGGACTTTGACGCAGTGGTGAACGCGTTCGGCGCTCCTGCTGGCAAAGAACATCTGCATGTCGAGGCTGGCAACGTTTTGATCGAAGCGATGAAGGGCGCTCCGGCGACTCGCTTGCTCGTAGTTGGCGGCGCAGGCAGCTTGTTCGTCGACGAAGCGAAAACGACGCGCGTGATGGAAGCGCCTGATTTTCCAGAGGCGTACCTGGCGACTGCGCAAAATCAGGGAGAGAACCTTCGCATCCTGCAAGCAACGGAAGGGATTCAATGGACCTTCATCAGTCCTTCCGCCTTCTTCGATCCTGAGGGCGAGCGAACAGGCACGTACCAGCTCGGAAAAGACCACCTGCTGGTCAACAGCAGCGGACAAAGCTATGTGAGCTACGCGGACTACGCGATTGCGGTACTCGATGAAATCGAAAATCCGCAGCATCTGAACCAACGTTTCACAGTCGGTTCCAAATAATAAAAGACAAGCAGGCAGCACAGCAAAAAGACCAGCGACCCTAAAACGGGCGCTGGCATTTTTGCGTTTGACACGGACTAGGCTTACCCCACGATCGAACCGATGACCGGGTAACGGAACGGTCGGCCTTGCAACGAATAGATGATCCCTTTGATCGGGTAGTAAATCGCCATCAAGCCAAACACGATCAAAAACGGAATCCCGATCAGCACGAAGGAGAGAACCCAGGAAATGCTGATGAGAATACTCATGAACAGATGGAACAGCAAGGCTTGGAGAGCCATATTTTTCGCGTCGCGTTCTTGCATGAGCAGCCAGACGACGATGGGCACCAGAAACGGTGCGAAAAATGCGCTGGCGTGAGTGATTGCTTTTACCCCTCTATAATCCATGGAATAGTCCTCCTCGTCTTGTGTGACGAATGATCTTGTTGACCTTATTGTAACGCACATGTCGATCCCATCGTAACCATCAAAAGCGTGATCTGTAACTCCGACCCCAGACGGAGGCGTTTTGATTTCCAAACGTTTACTGTTATAGTATTAAGAAAATCTTTCGTTTTTGGAAAGATAATTCTAAATGTTTTCTGGATATGATGAGAGGTAAGGAAACGACGAAGGGAGCGTCTTACATGATGATCGATTGTCATCATCCGGTTAGCATCAAGGACCGGCTGATGTTTTTCTATAATTTTTTACAGTCACCCGGGCAAGTAGGTAGCATTACACCTAGCTCCCGAGCGTTGGCAAAGCAGATGATGCAGCCGATTGACTGGAGCCAGGCCCATACGATTGTAGAGCTGGGCGCGGGTACAGGGATTTTTACTACCTGGATCGAGCAGATGAAGCGGCCGGAGGCGACACTGGTTTCCTTTGAAAAAGAAAACAAAATGCGCGAAAAGCTAGAGCAGCAATTCCCCAACGTGCTTTTTCATGAAGATGCAGTCGATTTGACCCGCGTGCTGGGTGAAGCGGGTTTGGACAAGGCCGACTGTATTGTGTCGGGGCTACCGTTTGCCAACTTCCCGCAGGAGTTGCGCGATCAAATTATGGATGAAGTATATGCTGCGTTGAAGCCGGGCGGGGTATTTGTCACCTTTCAATATTCGCTCCAGATGAAAAAGCAACTGTCCACCGTGTTTGAAAACATGACCGTGAAGCTCGTTCCGCTCAATCTGCCGCCGGCATTTGTCTACGTCTGCCGCAAAGGGCACGAGTAGCAGCCCGATAGGAGGACAAAGCGATGATTGTGGAGATGCTGACCGAATCGGTTGGTCAGTTTGGCTATTTTGCCCTTTTTTTCATGTTATGGCTAGGGATTGTCGGAATGCCGATTCCGGATGAAGTGATTGTGCTGTCGGCGGGCGTATTGACCTCGCTCGGAATCTTGAATGTGTTTCCGGCTTTTGTAGCGACCTATCTGGGGGTTGTCTCCGGTCTGTCGCTCGGATACGTGCTGGGGAGATGGCTCGGCGCTCCGGCGCTGAACTGGATCGGCAAGAAAAAAGGGATGCACAAGTACGTGGACCGGGCGCAGGTGCTGCTGGACCGTTACGGCAGCTACGCCTTGTGCATCAGCTACTTTTTGCCTGTCGTCCGGCATGTGGTGCCGTATTTGGTGGGCATCGGAAAAATGACGTTCCGCCGTTACGCCCTGTTTTCCTACACGACGGGACTTGTCTGGACGCTGGTTTTGTTTTTCGCCGGCAACCTGATGGGCAACAACGTCGGGCATCTCAACGCATTTGTGGGCATGTTCAATCAAACGATGATCGTGGCAGCGGCAGGTCTGTTTATTTTGGCTGCCATCAGCTATTACGGATATACGCTATGGAAAAGACAAAGGAGCCAGGCTCCAGGTGCGGCCTCGCTGACGGTAAAACGCGAAGGAACCGAATAAAGAAACCCATCCCGCGCAGATTTTTCTGCACAGGATGGGTTTTTTGCGTATTCAGCGGAGGGAGGAACTGCGCTGTTTTTGCCTTTGGCGCTGGCGCAGCCACTCCGGGAGCACGATTCCGAGCAGGATGACGGCGACGCCTGCCACCTGCAGCGCCGATACGGACTCATGCAGGATGATGTACGAAGAAAATACTGCCATAGGCAGCTCGGCCGCACCGAGGATCGCAGCCATCCCCGGTCCGGTATGCGGAATGCCGAAGTTGAAGCAGACTGTCGGAATGAAGATGCCGAAAAGGGCCAGTAAAAATACGTACGGAAACAATCCGTCCAAAAGCGAGCCGTTCCAGAGAAACACAGGCGTGTAGACGAGCGCCGCCAGCAAAAACGACCCGGTAGACATGCTCGCGCTGCGCACCCACGGATTGACGCTGACCGCAGCTTTGCCGCTGAACAGCAAAAACAGCGTGTAGGAGACGCCAGACAGCAGTCCGAGCACCACACCCATGATGTGAAATTGGGCGATTCCGCCTGTTTCCCATACTCCGCCGGCAAGCAATGTTCCGAACAGCAGCAGGACAAGCGAAAACAGCGTGGGCTTATCCGGAATCCGCTTGGTCAAAATCGCCTCGGCCAGCACTCCCATCCAGGTGAACTGAAACAGCAGGACGATCGCAATCGAGGCCGGAATGAAGCGCAAGGCATTGTAGTACAAAATGCCCGTGGAGCCGACAGCCAAGCCGACGCCGACCAGAAGCAGCAGTTGTTTTTTTCCCGGTTTTGTCCGCAGGAAAAAGAGAGCGGGTATCCAGGTGAGGACGAAGCCGAAGAACATCTGGCCGCCGATGACTTCTGCCGGGGAATACCCTTGACCGTAGGCAAGCTTGACGATTGTCGACAAAATGCCGTAGCTGCATGCCCCCAGAAAAACAAGAAAAATATATCGCATGGGATGGATCTCCTTACTATTAGACAGTAATTCTTAGCTAGGATAATATGCATGAGACAGCTTTGTCTATTTGTGTGAAGAAAAGAAGCCAAATCTGGTAAATTAAAGGTTTACGTTTCGTGCTAACGCGGTAATAGGGATAAGGACACAAAATAAGCATACCCAACAGCAGAAGGTATAGCTTTGTGAGCGCGATCAACCAGAAGAAAAAGGGGGAGGCTTGTGTTATTGAAGTTGAAAGACCGATTATTTGCAACCTTTTTATTGCTGAGCCTGTTCCCCATCCTGCTCATCTGTTTTCTCTTCTACAAGGAAGCCCAGAAGGCAGTTTTTGAGCAATACGAAACGAGCATCGGGGGGCATCTCGATTCTGTTGACAGGCGGCTGAACACGATTTTTCAGACGATCCAACACGACACGAATCAGTTGGCAAACGATCCGGTCTTGCGAATGTCAATACCCAAGTCTCAGGAGAATCGACTGGAGGACCCTCTCGCCGCAAGCGATCGGGAAGCTCAACGAAGCAAGGTACGGGATGCCTTCGAAAATTTTACATACTTTCGCAATCTGATCCGCAACGTACATTTTGTGCGCGATGATAAGCAAGTCATTTCCTTGCAGCCGGAGGATGGCTGGGAGGAGAAGCGACAGCCGTCGGAGTTGAAAAAAGAGGCGTGGGGGACCGGAGAGAGCCAGATTTGGCTGCTCAGCCGCACAGATGAACAAGGGAACCCGAAATCGCTGTTTGTTTCGCAGCGCGTGGAAGGCCACAGCGAAGAGGTGTCAGGACTCTTGTTCGTTGAGATCAAGCTAGACGAGCTGGCCAGTTGGGTGAACAACAGCCCGATCGCCAAGTACAACAACCTGATGGTGCTGATGCCTTCCGGGAAAATATTGGTTCACCCGGATATGGAGCTGATCGGGAAAAACGTTTCCGTAGCGCCCGAGTACGGAAGCCTGAGCAAGCACTTGCTCGAATCCGAGGAGAAAAAAGTGTTTGCTGTCCACCTTCGCAACGAGAGTGTGTACGCGTACCATCAGACGTCGCCAACGAGCGGGATCACCTATGTGGAATGGCTGCCCGACCAGGATATCGCCAATCGGCTGGAACGGATGAAATTCATTTTGTGGTTCACGATCTGTCTCGTGGTCATCTTCTCCGGTTATGTGGCCCACCGCATTTCCCGCTGGATTAGCAAGCCGATCTACACGCTGGTTGACGCAACCGATGCTTTGTTAAAGGGCGACTTTTCCATACGCGTACCGATTGAAGGCATGCGCGAGATCACGTTTTTGGAAAAGAAGTTCAACATGATGGCGGCCCAGATACAGTCGCTGATCGAACGGGAGCGGGAATACTCCCAAAAAGGGCTCGATCAGATTGTCCGCAGCTTTTACTTGGCGGTGGAGATGAAGGACCCTTATACAGCCGGGCACACAGAGAGGGTGACCCAGTACGCACTCATTATTTACGATCAAATGCTGGACAAGGAGCAGCTTGGATTTACCCGTGATGATTTGCGCTATGCCGGTCTGATGCACGATATTGGCAAAGTGGCGATTCCCGATCACGTGCTGCTGAAAACGGGCAAGCTCACCTACGAGGAATACGAATTTATGAAGCGGCATCCGTCGATTGGGGCCGATATCGTGGAGCAGATAGAGAGCCTGGCTCATGTCAGTCCGGGCATCAGGCACCATCATGAGCGCTGGGACGGAAAAGGCTATCCGTACCAGTTGAAGGGAGAAAATATTCCCCTGATCGGCCGAATACTGGCAGTCGCCGATACGTTTGATGCCATGACCTCCACCCGTTCCTACCGCAATGCCATGTCGGGAAAAGAGGCGTACGAGGAAATCATGCGCTGCAAAGGAACCCAGTTTGATCCGGAGATCGTCGCCATTTTTCAAAGGGCGTATTTGAGCGGCGCCATTCAGGTGCCACAGCCGACCGAAAACAGTGACAGTATTGTCAAGGAAAAAGCCGCTACCTAGTATTGGATGGCTTTTCACCTTGCTATCGGCTCGTATCTTTGGTATTCTAATCGTACCGTGCTAGACGGGGAGGTTGCGGTGCCCTGTAACCTGCAATCCGCAATAGCAGGGTTGAATTCCTATCCTAGGTTTTCTTATGTGAGGCTGCCTTATGGCGGCGGTGTTGAGGAGCGGGTCCTGTGCAACGCGAACCCATGAACCTGGTCAGGTCCGGAAGGAAGCAGCCATAAGTGGATCATCGCGTGTGCCGCAGGGTAGCCTGCTCTGAGCTGCTACCATGAGTAACGCTTGGATAAGAATTATCGAAGATAGGTGCACGGTACCTATACGAACGTTCAATAGCATGTTTCCTGCGGGAAGCATGCTATTTTTATTTGCCGATCCATATATTTTTTGTTGGAATTTGACGATAACTAGCGAAACATTTCTCTGGAGAGGTTTGCCTTGGAGGGCAGGTGTTGAGCTTTTTTTCACGAAGTTTCATAATAGTTGAGAAATGACGTGGGTTTCTTTGCTCATGAAGTACGTCATAGGCCAGGAGGGACAAGCTGTGAGTGCACCTTTTTCGTTACATCTCGTTGGCTCGTCCGGACGATTGCAGCGGTTCATGCATCAACTGCCTACTGCCGTTTTATTGGTGAATCAATCGGGTAGTATCGTGGAAGTAAACGAACAACTGCTTCGTGTTACCGGATATTCACGCGATCAGCTTATCAAGCAACCCGTAGCGACCATCCTCCCTTATCAGGGCTCCATGGAGCAGATGTACGAGGAGCTTTTGCAAAGAGAAGAGGAGAGGGGAGCGAATGTGGAAGTAGAATGGCGTGACAAACAGGGGAAAAGCAGGAAAACGCCTGTGATGATACTGGTTCAGCAAGCAGAGAATCCCTTGTACTTGGTTCATTTTTACCAATTGGCTAAAGAAACCGATCAGGTCTTGTCTCAGCGGCTCATGACCAAGCTGACCTACGATACGAGCATAGGGCTGTTTATTCTCGATGAGCGTTCGCGCATTGTCGAGGCCAGTCAGACAGCCTGCAAGCTTTTGGGCATGGAGCGGCTCAATGTCATCAACAAGCACGTGGATGAAGTATTCAGCGGGATTCCGGAGCCGCATCGGCTGATTAAAAAAGAGCTTCTGGAAGGCGTGAAGCTGCAAAACGTCGCGACGTCCTGGACGAATGACAATCAGCGCTATGAGCTGATCGTCGACGCCAATACGCTGCAGGACGAGTCGGGCAAAACGGTCGGAGCTTTTATCCTGTTTAAAGACATTACCAACCTGCGTTCTTTTGAGCAAAAAATCGAGCGGAACGAGCGGTTGGCGATGATCGGGCAGATTGCCGCTGGCACGGCCCATGAAATTCGCAATCCGCTGACCTCCATCAAAGGGTTTTTGCAGATGTTTCTCAAGTCTTTTACCGACAGCGGCATGGATCGGGAAAAGACTTATACGGAAATCATGCTGACGGAAATCAATCGGATCAATTCGCTGGTCAGCGAGTTTTTGCTCCTGAGCAAGCCGCGTGATATTCAATATGCCATGGTCGACCTTAATACGGTTTTTGATGAAATCATGCCGATTGTCGAATCGCAGGCACTCCTGTACGGAATCGAAGTTCGGTTCACCTCTCGCGGCAAGCTTCCGATGGTAGTGGGCGATACCGAGCTGCTGAAGCAAGTATTCATCAACATATGCAAAAACGGAATCGAAGCGATGGGCGAGCAGGGAACTTTGCAAATTTCCCATCATCTCGACCAGGACGGAGACAAGATGAGCATCGACATCCACGATACAGGGCCGGGTATTCCGCTCTACATTATCGACAAGATTTTCGATCCGTTTTTTACGACAAAAGAAGAAGGGACAGGGCTTGGCTTGTCTGTCTGTCAAAAAATCATCCACGACATCGGCGGCCAGATTCGCGTGTCGTCCAAAGGGTACGGGACGACCTTCCACATCATGCTGCCGTATCTGTAAAGGTCCAGTCTCGACAAAAGCGTCCCGCACACTTGTGAACGGGGCGTTTTCTTTGTATGAACGGTACCAATCGTGTATAATGAATAGGATATGGAAGAGGACTGTGCAGATGGGGAGTGTCACACGAACATGGCTTATACCGCGCTATACCGCGTATACCGGCCGCAGACGTTTCAGGATGTAGTCGGACAAGAACATGTGACGATAACCTTGCGTAATGCTTTACGCGAAAATAGGCTTTCTCATGCTTATTTGTTCAACGGTCCCCGAGGTACGGGAAAGACAAGTGCGGCCAAAATTATGGCCAAGGCAGTGAACTGCGAGCAGCCGATTGATGGCGAGCCGTGCAATCAATGTGAGACATGCAAAGCGATTTCCAATGGTTCGGTAACTGATGTGCTGGAGATCGACGCCGCCTCCAACCGCGGGGTCGAGGAAATCCGGGACATTCGCGATAAGGTGAAGTTTGCTCCGAGCGACGTCAAGTACAAGGTGTACATCATTGACGAGGTGCATATGCTGACGACAGAGGCATTCAACGCCCTGTTGAAAACGCTGGAGGAGCCGCCTTCCCACGTCATCTTTATTTTGGCCACGACAGAGCCGCACAAGCTGCCGGCAACGATTATCTCCCGTTGCCAGCGCTTCGATTTTCACCGGATTCCGTTAAAGGTGATGGTCAATCTGCTGCAGCGGATTTGTCAGTCGCAAGGAGTGCAGGTCGAAGAACAGGCCTTGCAGCTCGTGGCGAAGATGGCGGAGGGCGGGGCGCGTGACGCGCTGAGCTTGCTGGACCAGGCGATCAGCTACAGCAAGGATCAGGTGCGCGCCAGCGATATCATGCAGATCACGGGTACGGTGGCCCAATCGTATTTTTCCGTCCTCGCGAGATATATTGCCCAAAACGATGTCGCGCAGGTGATGGAACAATTCGATCGGGTAATGGTGCAAGGAAAAGACCCGGAGCAGTTCTTGCACGATTTTCTCTACTATTACCGCGACATGCTGTTGCTGAAAACAGCGCCGCAACTGGAGGAGATTGTGGAGCGAACCATGATCGACGACCAGTTCCAGGAGGTTGCCAAGCTGTATTCTTTGCCAGCCCTGTATGCGACGATCGAGACGTGCAACCAGGCGCTGTCCCAGTTGAAATGGTCGACGTATGCGCGGGTGCTGGTGGAGCTGACACTGGTGAAGCTGTGCCAGCCAAACGCCCAGGTAGCGGCGGCGACAAGCGGAACGGCGCCAGCGGTCGGCAACGAGGAACTGACCGTTATGGCGACACGGCTCAGTACTTTGGAGCAGCGGCTGAATCAGGTGCTGCAAGGCCAAGTCAGCTTGCCCGGCCAGCAAAAGTCCGAGGAGCCGCGCAAAAGCGAGCCGAGACGCGTGGTAGCAGCCGCAGGCGGCGGTTCGCGAACACCGCTCAATCGCGTCAGGGAAGTAGCCAAGGCGCTGGATGAGAATTTGACCAGACAGGTTCGGGGGCAGTGGAGCCAGATTTTAACCGAGCTGAAAAAGATCAAAATCCAGTATCAGGCGTGGCTGGTCAACGGTCAGCCTGTAGCCGCCGGGAACGATGCGGTGATCGTCACTTTTTCCAGCGCGATCCATTGTGATAAAACCATGGAGCCTGAACTGAAGGGCGTCGTGGAGCGAGTCATGTCTACTGTGCTGGGAAGGCCGTTGCAACTGTTGTCCGTCATGGAGGAAGAATGGCAAGGCATCGACCAGCAGGCGGCAGCGCAAAAAGACGGCCCGGCCACAGAGCAGGAAGATCCGTTTCTGGCAGAAGCGATCAAGCTTGTAGGGGAAGGACTCATAGAAGTAAAAGACTAGCCAGTCCAAACAATCGACAATCATAGGGAGGATACCTGAATGAAAAACATGCAGCAAATGCAACAGATGATGAAGCAAGTGAAGAAAATGCAGGAAGAAATGCAAAAAACGCAGGAAGCGCTGAAAGACAAAATCGTCGAAGGCTCTGCGGGCGGCGGCGCGGTAATCGTCAAAGCCGATGGACACAAGCAAGTCAGAGACATCGTCATCAAGCCGGAAGTCGTTGATCCGGAAGATGTGGAAATGCTGCAAGACCTGGTGCTGACAGCCGTGAATGACGCGCTGCGCAAAGCGGATGAAATGATGGGCAAAGAAATGGGCAAATTCACCGGAGGCATGAACATCCCGGGCCTGTTCTAAAATCGGGCAGGAAAAGAGGTTATTCGCGATGTTCTATCCAGAGCCGGTCTCCAAGCTGATCGAAGGCTTTATGAAACTGCCCGGCATCGGTCCCAAAACCGCTGGGCGGCTTGCTTTTTTTGTGCTGAACATGAAAGAAGACGACGTGCTTGATCTGGCAAAGGCGTTGGTCAACGCCAAGCGCCAGCTTCACTATTGCTCGGTCTGCAACAACATTACTGATCTTGATCCGTGCCACATTTGCCGGGACAAACGCAGAGATGGCTCGATCATTTGCGTCGTCCAGGAACCGCGCGATGTCGTGGCGATGGAAAAGACGAAAGAGTTCGAGGGCTACTATCACGTGCTGCACGGCGCGATTTCTCCGATGGACGGCATCGGGCCGGAGGACATCCGCATTCCTGATCTGCTGAAGCGACTCGGCGACGAACAGGTGAAGGAAGTGATCCTCGCCACCAATCCGAACATCGAAGGCGAAGCCACGGCGATGTACATATCGCGGCTCATCAAGCCGTTCGGAATCCGCGTGACGCGAATCGCGCACGGATTGCCAGTGGGTGGAGACCTGGAATACGCGGACGAGGTTACCTTGAGCAAAGCGTTGGAAGGCAGGCGCGATCTATAAGAGTGAAAAAGAAGACGGGGGAACTGCCTGTCTTTTTTTCGTTTAGGCGACAAGGAGGGGCACGATGCCTGTTATTCGCATGGAGTTTACGATTCAGGCGCCGCAGCAGATTTGCTTTGATGCGGCGCGCAGCATTGACTTGCACATGGAGTCTACCGCCAGTACGCGGGAAAAGGCGATCGGCGGGGTCACCAGCGGATTAATCAACCTGGGCGAGACGGTTACGTGGGAAGCGGTCCATTTTGGAATCAAGCAGCATTTGACTGCCAAGATTACGGAAATGGAAGCGCCCCGTTATTTTGTCGATGAAATGGTCTCCGGCGCGTTCAAGCGTTTCCACCACACGCATGAGTTCGTGCCGCTGGGCGAGAACGAAACGAAAATGCTGGACACTTTTGACTATTCCTCTCCTTTTGGCATCTTGGGAAAGCTGTTTGACTGGCTGGTGCTTGAGGCGTACATGACCCGTTTTTTGCGCACGCGAAACGAGTACATCAAGCAGGCAGCCGAAGCAAAGGCCCGGGCTTTGCAGCAGGAAAGCAAGAAATCGTGAGAAGACGGCGGACTTTTTTTCGTGGACGAGACATAGAGTTGAAGTAGGAGCGTGAGGAAATGCTGACAGGACCAGGACCGTCGCTTGCGAGTTGGGCTGGGCGACAAAAGTCCACGCCGTGGGCGATCATGCTGTTTATCGGGTATTGGCTGATGTTTGCGGCCGAGTTTTCCATGATTCGCTTTCGTCTCGGAGAGGACGGCAAGTGGATTGCTTCTACGGCAGACCAACCACAGGCATGGGTAGGGCTGCTTGTTTTTGGGGTCGCGGTGCTTAGCGTCATCGCAGCCGTCGGCTTCATTTACGGCCTCGCGCGTGAAAGCAGGCAGACCTTGTGGCTATGGGGAAATCGCGAGCTGACAGGCAACGACGTGGTGCACATCGTGGCGTGGATGCACGTGTTTCAGACGGCGGTGCTGATCTTGTACGGTTTCGTGCTGGAAGACTCGCTATTTGCTGTCGGAACGGTTGCGGGCACATTGGAGTCGGCTGTCTTTCAATTGTTTCTGCTCATCCTGATTCCGCTGTGGTTTCGCGGACGGCTAGGGGAAATCGGGGTGTGCCGACCCGTTCGGATCAAGCAAATGCTCGTCTTGCTGCTGGTGCTGTTCCTGCTGATTGTGCTTTTGCTGGACGTGCTGGTGACCAATCCGATAGCCGACTGGCTTGGGCTGTCGCTGTCTTCGGAGCGAGAGCAGCAGATTGAAAAGGAGATTGTTTCGGCGAAGGATACCGATTTGCTGGCGGCGCTGGCATCGCTTGCGGTCATAGGGATCATGGTGCCGATCGCAGAGGAAATTTTGTTTCGCGGTGTGATTCAGACTTATCTGGTTCGGCGCGTAGGAGCAGTGGCAGGCATTGTGCTCAGTAGCTTCTGGTTTGCTCTTTTGCACATTGACGTGGCGTTGTTTGCGCCGCTGTTTGTCATCGGGCTTTTGCTGGGCTTTGTCCGGCACCGCTACCAGTCGATCTGGGGAGCTGTGCTGCTGCACGCGGTGAACAACATGACGGGGGTTTTGTATTACTTTAACTAAAGGAGGGTCTGCAGGTTGAGCAGGTGGGGCAAAAAAGAGCGGGTTGTCATTGACTGGGATGCCGAAAGTCTGGATGTAGCCGTGAATCAGGCCCGTGAGGATTGGCAGCATGCCCGCCATCTCGTCGAGGTCAGCGAGCCGGATGGCGGTTTGGAGGATGTCATCTACTATTTGCACGTAACGGAAAAGCGGTATATGTACTTGCTGGCACAGGCAAAACGCGAGCGGCATCGCAAGCACGCGTAGGAGGGGGCAATCATGGCTACGGGGTGGATCATCGCTCTGATTATTGTCGGGATTTTGCTTTTGACAGCGGCAAGCAAGTCTGTGACTACGCCGATCAGGTGGATCGGCTTTGGAGTCATGCAGGTTGTCATTGGCGCCATTTTGTTGTTTTTCACCAATCTGGTTGGCGAGTTGGCCAGCTTCCACATTCCGATCAACCCGGTCACCGCGCTGGTCGCCGGATTTCTCCGCCTGCCAGGACTCGCCGCCCTGATCGTCATCAAGCTGTGGATCATGTCCTGACGATTTTTAACCATCTGTTTTCAAAAAGGCAATGCCGCGGTTCTCGTATTTGACCCGGCTTTCGCTGGGTTGGCGAAAAGAAGCGAGCAGGGCAATCAAGCGAGGCAACGCCACGATCACGACACCGCCGAGCAAAGTAAGCCCGTAGTCGGCCGAAAGCCAGACGTACGCTCCGGCCGCAATGAAGACGCTGCCGAACAGCACCGTGCACTCGCTGGCCCGATAAACGGACAGCGGCACGGGAAGCAGGTACCCGGCCCCCCACCATGGAGAGACGAGCATGTCGGCGGTTGTCCGTGGCTTTTGCGAGCGCAGGCGGGCGTAGAGCCGAAAAATGAACAGGTGGCAGATCGGCACAACGGGCAGGATCGCCAGCGTGACGACGAGCGAGGCGACAGGCACCTGCAACAGCATGGAGCTGCCGATCAGGGACAGGCCGATCAGCACGAGCTGAAGCAAATACCCGATCAGCCCCCAGCGAAAACGGTAGAGCAGCTTGTAGCTGTAAATCGTATGTTGGTGGGCATGTCCCTTCATAAAAAGTCACTTCCTTTGCGGTCTGGTTGTCGAGACTGGCATGTATGTACGACAGCGATCACGCTGTTGCTGTTCTTTTCCCCATTATCGCACAGTCGCAAATCTTGAGAAAGCCAGTACCTGATGCTGACAAGCCGTTGGTCCTTTGCCGGACTGGCGGCTTTTTTGTACAGATAAGTGCAACTAAGGCTGCGCCAAGCCATTGGCGCAGCCAAGTTTTCTAACCGTTTGCGGCCTGGAAAACAGTACGCTTCCGGCAGGCAAACGAAGCCGCTGATGTGATGGGCAAGCGGTTTATGGGTACGCTAAAAAGGAATGAATTGGGATTGGCCGTGATTGGGCACGAAAGATGCGGCGAAACATGCCGCCAAGCCAGAGGAGAGGAGGAGGACATTTGCGCCATCAGCGTATGAAGTTATGGGTCGCTGCTGAGCAAACCTTACACAAGTGGGGCGAGTCGCTAAAAGAATGTGGAATTGATCTGCTCGTCGCGCAAAAAAAGGAACCCGCCGAAGAGGTGGACGGGCTTTTGCTGACGAGGCTGGGCGATTACAGCCGCCTGCAGGAACTTGGCGGAAACAGCTTGCGCCAGGAAAACAGCCCCGTTTTGCTGCTTGTATTTGGAGACGAAGCGCCGTATGGCTGGGCTGATGAGCTGGCGGCAGCGTGCGAGGCCAGCCAAAAGCCGTATGAAGTGGTGCGGATGAGCCTGTGGTCAGGAAAGGAACGGGTGCTGCTCGGGGGCGGTCCGGTCGGACAACAGATGCGCCGCCTCTGTCGGCTGCTCGCTGACCACGGCAAATTGTCCATGGTATGCGGACGGCGGGAGGTAGATGAAGCGATTCGCCAGCTCCCCCGCTATTTGGCGTGGAAGGAACGATTTTATTGGGAGATGGGCGAGGCGTGTGACGACAACGGCGTATCGCTCAAGCAGGTGTCCCGGGCGTTGGGGCTGGACACGCGAGTCGGGCAAGGCTGGTTAGACCCCGTGCACCAGGATCATTCGCTTGTCTGCGCGTGGCTCGTGCGGGAATGCCAACATGTCCTGCAAAAAACGAAAATCGAGCGAATCGCGCTGATTGGCCCGGCAGACTTGTGGAACAAAATGCCCCAAGGCTGGCTTGCCGATAAGGCGGTCGCTGTGTACACGGGGACGGACGAGCCATTTCCGAACGAGGCACGTCCGGGGTGGGTCCGTTGCGATTCCTGGAAGGCCGCTGTGCAGGAAGCCGATTTGCTTGTGATCGGTGACGGGCTGGAGGTGGCCGCCGAGCTGTCCTTGCAAGAGCTGGCCCACACGATGCGACAATCGCTGGTCGTTGATGCAGCCTCCTGTTTTCCTGCCCAAGAAGCCCAGCTCTTTTGCAAAGGTTACCGAGCTGTCGGCGAAAAGACGAACGTTTGGGAATGATGCCGATTATAATGGGGTATAATGGTTGGTAGATTGAGGAAAAGGGCAGGCGTTTTACTATGGAAAAAGTTGCTCAGCGATGTATCGTCTGTGAACAGGAGCAAAATGACGGAATCGCCATTTGCGAGCAGTTTATTTGCCAGAAATGCGAACAGGAAATGGTAAATACCGACGTCCAGGACGAAAAGTATCCGTTTTTTATCCACCAGATGAGACGTATTTGGCTGCGAAAAGATGCGTGACGGAAAAAGGCATCGGCATTCCCGGTGTCTTTTTTCGTTTGCCAAAAAGCTTGGCAAAATTCCGTTATTCCCTTGTCAAATCATGCTAAAATAATGGGTAATTCATTCATGACAAAGGACGTGAGTCGCGCGTGCTTACGAGAGATGCTGAATTTCGGGAGCGGCAAAAGCGTGCGCCCCTGTATGAACATCTGGAACGGCACGCGAGGCATCGCCCGCATCCGTTTCATGTGCCAGGACACAAGATGGGCCACAGCTTTGACAGCCACGCCAAGCAGCGGTTTCAATCCATACTGGAGCTGGATTTGACAGAAATCACCGGAACCGATGACCTGCACCAGCCCCAGGGCGTGATTGCAGAAGCCCAGGCGTTGGCTGCGGAGGCTTTTTCAGCCGAAGAGACGAGATTTTTGATTGGCGGCAGTACAGTCGGAAACATCGCCCTCATCATGACGGTATGCCGGCCTGGAGATAAAATTTTGGTACAACGCAACTGCCATAAATCTGTTTTTCACGGAATCATCCTGGCGCGGGCGACGCCTGTATTTTTGGTGCCGGCCGTAGATTTGGCAACAGGCGTGGCTGCGGGAGTCAGACGCGAGGATGTGGAGCGTGCCCTGCAAGCACACCCGGATGCCAAGGCTGTTTTTTTGACGAATCCAACCTACTACGGGATGGGGATCGACTTGGCAAAAATGGCGGCAATCGTGCATCGGTACGACATTCCGCTGTTGATCGACGAAGCGCATGGAGCGCACTTTGGCTTCCATCCGGCTTTTCCTCTCTCGGCGATGCAGTCGGGGGCGGATGCGGCCGTGCAGTCCACGCATAAAATGGCTTCGGCCATGACGATGTCCTCCATGCTGCATTTGCAGGGCGAACGAATAGACCGGGAACGGCTGTATCGGCAGCTTGCCATGCTACAGTCTTCCAGCCCGTCGTATGTTTTGATGGCTTCGCTCGACCTGGCCAGACGCCATCTGGCGTTGGAGGCTCACGAGGAATGGGAGCGGCTGCTGCCGCTTTTGGACAAGCTGCAGGAGCGAACAGCCCAGATGGAGTGGCTGGAGTGGCCGCAGCCGTGCGCAAGCCGGGTGTACACGACATTTGATCCGTTGAAGCTGTTTTTGCATTTGCGAACCGGACAGATGAGCGGGCTTGCCCTGCAGGAATTGATGGAAAGGCACGGACTTTTTCCCGAGCTGGCCGACGAGTCGCACGTGCTGTTGGCCGCGTCAGCGGGAACCTCTCTGCGGGATCTGGAGGCGCTCCTTCGCTTGCTGGAATCCATCTCGCCGGAGGTAGAGCTGGAAGAGGAGCGGATTTTGCTGCATGGCGTAGTCTCCTCGCATTACTTGCGCAAGCAGGCTGTGCCGATGCACGAGGCTGTCGACCGTCCGCGGGAGACGATTCCGCTGGAGCGGGCGTTGGGACGGGTAGTTGCGGAGATGGTCATCCCTTATCCGCCAGGCATTCCGGTGTTGGTGCCGGGAGAGCGCATGGACGAGGAAGGCTTGGCGATGCTTGCCGAGCTGCGGAGGGGACATACCCGTTTTCACGGGGTACAGGATGATCGGCTGCAAACGATTCAAGTATTGCGTTAATTTATAGCTGGCAAGCATGCGGCCTGTGACAGCAGGTACGGAAGGAGTATGGAAGTGACAACAGGACAAAAAGGCCGATTTTTTACAATCGAAGGCGGCGAAGGAGCGGGGAAATCGACCGTGATCGCCAAGCTGTACGAGGAGCTGAGCGCGCGCGGAGTGGACGTGCTGTTGACGCGCGAGCCGGGCGGTATTGATATTGCGGAGAAAATCAGGGAAATCATCCTCAATCCGGCGCATACACAGATGGACGAGCGGACGGAAGCGCTGCTGTACGCTGCGGCGAGACGCCAACATTTGGCGGAAAAAGTGCTGCCGGCTCTGGCGGCTGGCAAGCTCGTGCTGTGCGACCGTTTCATCGACAGCAGCCTTGCTTACCAAGGCCATGCGCGGGGACTTGGCATTGATGCAGTGTACGAGATCAACCGCTTTGCCGTCGGGGATTGCATGCCGGAGCTGACGCTGTTTTTTGACGTGAAGCCCGAGACGGGGCTTGCGCGGATCAACAAAGCGCGCGGCCGGGAGGTCAATCGCCTCGATCTGGAAGACATCCGCTTTCACCATCTGGTCAGGGAAGGGTACCGACTGGTGATGGAAAGAGAGCCGGAGCGCTTTGTCGTCATTGATGCCGAGCAACCGATGGAGCAGGTGTACGAGTCGGCACTGCGCGCATTGCTTGCCAGATTGTAAGGTTCGCAGTACCGCATGTACAGGTACATACTGTATAATATGTTTAGGCGAAATATCGTACCAAGCCTACGTGTTTTTCATACAATGAAGCAAACCATGCGGGATTGATTCTTGCGGAAAGGGTGATAGCCGATGAAAATGGTAGTTGCGGTCGTCCAGGACAAAGATAGTGGTCGTCTGTCTCAACAACTGGTGAAGAAAGGGTTTCGCGCGACGAAGCTCGCCAGTACCGGAAGCTTTTTGCGAGCTGGCAACACAACGTTTTTGATCGGTACGTCTGACGAAAGCGTGCCGGAAGTAATCGACATCATTGCGCACCACTGCAAATCCCGCAAGCAAATGGTCACTCCCGTTTCCCCTCTCAGCAATGCGGTAGATTCGTTCATGCCGTACCCGTTGGAAGTGCAAGTGGGCGGAGCCGCTGTGTTTGTGCTCGACGTCGGAGAGTTCCACTCGTTTTGACGCAATGCGACCCGGCGCAACTGCAATCTGCAATGAATCCTTCTTCCAATCTACAGGTTCCTGCTCTCTTTTTTCGCCGCTTTCGTTTATACTTGATCTAACGGGGAAAAAATCCTCTACTGATCGGTTCTGTGGGGTGGCGTGATGAAAATCGGCGACGGGCCAAGACCTAAGCTGGACATGATAAAAACCGCGGATTCGCGGAGAAATCCTCAGCTCGAAAAGCTGAATTTTGGCACGATGATGCAAGGAGAAGACGAGCGCATGTCCCAGGAGCTGCTCAACCGGCTGCTCGGCGACATTGACAGGATGGGGCAAATTCTCGCCAGATCCCGCTCGGTTCGCGACTTCTATTCCTATAAAAACCTCGTCAAACAGTTCATGGAGGAAGCCGTCAAGTACGGCGTCGCCCTGGATGACCGGCGAGGAATGAATCGGCGAGGCCGTAGCAGGCTTTACAAAATCGTCAAACAGGTCGATGCCGAGCTGTTGCGTCTGACAGACGAGTTGCTTAGCGATCAGGCACCGACGATTGATTTGTTGGCCCGGATTGGTGAAATCCGCGGCATGCTGATTAATTTGTATTTTTAGTGGGTGTGAAACCATTATGACATGGACCCGTTTTTCCCAGCAGCCACGCGCTTCGGAGCTGCTGTACCATAGCCTGCTCAACAACAGACTGGCGCACGCTTATTTGCTCGCCGGTCCGAAGGGAGCAGGCAAAAAGCAGATGGCCCTGCATCTGGCGAAGTCCCTTTTTTGTCCGGAAAGGGAAGCGGACGCCTGCGGGGCCTGTGTTACATGCAGGCGGATTGAAGGGGGAAACCACCCCGATGTGCTGTTTATTACACCGGACGGGGCCTCAATAAAAATCGACCAGATTCGCGCGCTGCAAAAAGAAATGGCGATGCGTGCGGTAGAGTCCGGGCACAAGGTGTACATCGTTGAACACGTCGACAAAATGACGACCCAGGCCTCCAACAGCCTGCTGAAGTTTTTGGAGGAGCCGCCCGCTGGCGTGCTTGCCTTGCTGTTGACGGAACACAGCCACTCGATCCTCCCGACGATTTTATCCCGATGCCAAATCGTTCAATTCTCGCCACTTTCTGCCGAAGCGATCGCCGAACAACTCCGGGCAGACGGCATTACAGCCGGGATGGCGCAGGTTGCCTCCCACATTACGACAAATGTGGAAGAGGCCAAGGCACTCAGCCAATCAGAATCGTTTGCACAGCTAAGAAATCTAGTGATACAATTGAGCCATGAGTGCAAACAGCGTAATTCGTCTGCGCTCTTCACCATCCATGATATGTTGCAAAAGAGCGACAAAATCAAAGAGGAACTACCCCTCTTTTTAGATTTGCTCATCCTTTGGCTGCGCGATATCCTGTATGTGCAAGTAGGCAGGCATGCCCATCTCATTAACAGCGACCAACAGGATGTGCTGCAAGGACAAGCACTGGTATGGACAAAAGCTGAGCTCTTGCATGGGATAGATTTGGTCATGGATACGAAAAATCGGATAGAGCGAAACGCCAACGCACAGTTGGCTCTTGAGCGGTTGGTTCTTCAATTCCAGGAGGGATAACCCTTGTATGAGGTTGTTGGGGTCCGTTTTAAAAAAGCGGGCAAAATATATTACTTCGACCCTGACCGACTGCCGATAGAGAAAGATTGCACCGTAATCGTCGAAACGGCGAGAGGGGTCGAATATGGCAAGGTCGTCATCGGCAAAAAAGAAGTCGCTGAGTCCGATGTGGTGTTACCGCTCAAAAAGGTCATTCGTATGGCTGACGAAAAAGACGCAAAGCAGGTTGATGAAAACAAGCAAGCTGCCAAGAATGCCTTTGCCGTGTGCCAGACGAAGATCAAGGAGCACAAGCTCGATATGAAGCTGGTCGATGTGGAGTACACATTTGACCGCAACAAGATCATTTTTTATTTTACCGCGGACGGCAGGGTTGATTTCCGCGAGCTGGTAAAAGACCTCGCTTCCGTGTTCCGCACTCGCATTGAGCTGCGTCAGATTGGCGTGCGTGACGAAGCGAAGATGCTGGGCGGCATTGGCCCCTGTGGCAGGCTGCTTTGCTGTTCGACTTTCCTCGGCGATTTCGAGCCTGTTTCGATTAAAATGGCCAAGGATCAAAACCTTTCGTTGAATCCAGCAAAAATCTCCGGTCTGTGCGGTCGGTTGATGTGCTGTTTAAAATACGAGAATGACAACTACGAAAGCACGCGTGATGAAATGCCGGATGTCGGCAAAATGGTCACTACCCCGATGGGAAATGGACGAGTCGTTTCCGTTAACGTACTGGATCAGTCCGTTCAGGTGGAGCTTTCGATCGACAAACGCATCACAGAGTTTGGTTTAGATGAGATTGCGATAGGGCTCCCCACCTATGAATAAAGTGTGGGGGTAGGGGAGAGGTGAGCTAGTGGACAAACGGGAAATCTTCGTCAAGATGGCGAGCATTGAAGAACGAATTGGGGACCTGTACAAAGAGATCGGTGAGTTGAAAGACGTCATCGTCGTTTTGATGGAGGAAAACGCCCAATTACTCGTTGAAAACCAGCATCTTCGCAACCGACTGGAAAAGAAAAAGACTGGCTCTCCGGCAAAACAAAAGGGAGCAAACCCTGTCGCCAAGGAGAAAGCGAAAAAAGCCGTGGTCGGGGAAGGGTACGACAACCTTGCCCGCCTGTATGCAGAAGGGTTTCACATCTGCAACGTGCATTTCGGCAGTCTGCGCAAAGAAGGGGATTGTCTGTTCTGTCTCTCGTTTTTGAGCGGAGGACCTCAAAAATAAAAGGTGACGAGCGATCACCACATGGAGAAAGCGACCTGTGCCACGTGTCAGGTCGCTTTTTCCAAGACAAGGAAAAAAGGAGTAGGGAACAAAGGATGGAACCAGTCATTAACGTGCCGCTCTATGATGCGGAGCGCATTGACGATTTATTGACTCACGAAATGAAAATTATCCAGAGCCACGAGGTGTTCTGTTTTTCGATGGACGCCGTGCTGCTGGCGCGGTTTGCGTCCGTTCCCAAGCGCGGGAGAGTGCTCGACATGTGCACGGGCAACGGAGCGATCCCGCTTATCATGACCACGCGCACACCGGAAGCGCGTTTTGATGGCATCGAAATTCAGCAGCGGCTGTTCGACATGGCGAGCCGCAACGTGACGCTCAACGGACTGACGGAGCGGATCGAGATGCACCACGGAGATGTCAAGGACGCGGTATCGCTTTTCGGGCACGGGAAATTCGATCTGATTACGTGCAATCCGCCTTATATGCCTGCGACGAGCGGGGAGAAAAATGTAAGCGAGCATTTTGCAATCGCCCGTCATGAGATTTTGCTCTCGCTGGAAGACGTCATTCGCGTGGGCAGCCAGTTGTTGAAAAACGGCGGCAAGCTTGCTCTCGTTCACCGCTCGACGCGGTTGATCGACATTATTTCCTTGATGCGCCAGTACGGAATCGAGCCGAAGCGGATGCGTCTGGTTTACCCGCGCAAGGAAGCCGAGCCGAATATGGTGCTGATCGAAGGAATCAGGGGTGGCAAGCCGGAGCTGAGGATTCAGCCGCCGCTGATTGTCTATGAGAATGGTGAGGAATACTGTGAAGAACTGCAAGAAATTTACTTCGGCAGACGAGATTCCCTCGCATAAAAGCCATTTTGTCTACATTCTCGCCTGCGCGGACGGCTCCTTGTACACCGGCTATACGACGGAGTTGCTGCGCCGCCTGGCGATGCACAATGAAGGCAAAGGGGCGAAATACACCAGAGGGCGCGGGCCGCTTGCGCTTGTCTTTTGGGAAGAAGGGCCTGACCGTTCGTGGGGCTTGAAGCGCGAGGAAGGAATCAAACGGCTGAATCGCAAGCAAAAAGAACAGTTGATTGGAGGGACGCCGCGATGAATATACAGCGCAGCTTTGCGCAGGAAGAAACAGGTGTCCTGTATCTGGTCGCTACGCCAATCGGCAATCTCGATGATATGACGGTCCGTTGCCTGGAAACGCTGCGGGCGGTTGATGTGATTGCCTGCGAGGATACGCGTCAAACAAGGAAGCTGTTGAACCATTTTCAAATCGAAAAGCGCACCGTGAGCTATCACGAACATAATAAGGAAGCGAGCGGTCAGGGGCTGCTGCAATGGCTGGCCGAAGGAAAACAGATCGCGCTGGTGAGCGACGCCGGACTTCCGGCGATATCCGATCCGGGCGCTGATCTCGTGCGCGATGCGGTCGCTGCCGGATACCCTGTCGTTCCGGTGCCAGGAGCCAACGCAGGGCTGACGGCGTTGATCGCTTCGGGGCTGCCGACAGACCGCTTTGTCTTTTGCGGCTTTATCGGCCGGGAAAACAAGGAGCGGCGCGAAGAGCTGGAACGACTCAAGCGCTACCCGGAGACGCTGATTTTTTATGAAGCGCCGCACCGCATCGAGAAGACGATTGCGGCCATGCGGGAAGCGTGGGGGAATCGGCGGGCCGTGCTGGCGCGCGAGCTGACCAAGCGCTACGAAGAGTTCGTGCGCGGCACTTTTGATGAGCTGCTGGAATGGCTGGGCAATGGCGAAGTGCGCGGCGAGTTTTGCGTGATTGTCGAAGGCTTTACAGGCACAACCGCTGCTGAAGCAGACGAGGAAAACATCTGGTGGCAGCAGTTGAGCATTGTCCAGCATGTCGAGCATTACTGCGAGCAAGGCTTGAGCAAAAAAGAGGCGATCAAACAGGCGGCAGACGATCGCGGTTTGCCCAAGCGCGACGTCTACAACGAATACCACCGCGACCAGGAAGACGAGTAAGATGAGCAGGAAGCTGACCGAACGGGTCGGCTTTTTCTTTTCGTCCGATCAACCAGCGCAGCAGCGACGCAGGCAGTACAAATAGCCTCCGCGAAGCTTGTCCCTTTGCGAAGGCATATCGTATGTAAATCAAGTACGTATGGAAATGAGTGTTTAGCGTTTAACAACAGGCATCTCGGTCAGGCAATCCTGGCACACGATTTTACCTTTAAAATGAGATACTTTATCAGCGTTTCCACAGAAGATGCAAGCAGGCTCGTATTTTTTCAGGATGATGCGCTCGCCATCTACGTAAATTTCCAAAGCGTCTTTTTCCGCGATGCCCAGTGTGCGGCGCAATTCGATCGGAATAACGACACGACCCAGTTCATCTACTTTACGAACAATCCCTGTTGATTTCATCATAGTAAATTCTCCTCTCAAGTCTTCATATGTCGATGTATTGGTAAACGCTCATCATTAATCGTCAATATTCGACATTATCTGTTGGGATTATCATACCAGCGATTCCCAAAGGTGTCAACATCATTTTGACAAATCTTTGAAAAGCAAAGTTTTTTTTGAAAACAGGAAAGCTGATATATCAGCGTTTCGTAGAAAAGTGGAAACGGTATGGAAAATTTTATGGATAAAATTAACTGGGAGAAATGCGTGTCGAATCGGTCACTTTATGTCGAATAAAGCCGCGCCCATTCGACAAAAAAGCCTTGTCTTCTCTTTTTTGCCTTTTCCTGTCATGTATAAAATAAATCGTAGCCGTTCGGCCCTCCTGGATGTTTACAAAACAAGTCGGTCGTGTACAATAGAGGGTAAATGAGGGAATTGATAGCAAAACGACTATGATGGGAAGAGTAAGCCGATCCTCCTTATCCCAGAGAGCCGGGGTAGCTGAAAACCGGCATAAGCGAGCAGGCTGAACATGGCCCCAGAGTCTTGCAGATGAACAGCCACGGAAATGACCGTGCCCAGTAGTTTGTGACGTCGGCCCACGTTACGGGCAGAGTCTGTTTCAGACTCACCAAGTCCGTTGTCCGCGAGGGGAACGGAGCATTTGGGTGGTACCGCGAGTTAGAGCTCGCCCCAATTTTTGGGGTGGGCTTTTCTATTTTTCTAAACGTTATCAGGAGGGGCTAGGTTGCATGAAACCAACATATTACATCACCACACCGATTTACTATCCAAGCAACAAGCTGCACATCGGCAATGCCTACACGACAATTGCTTGTGATGCTCTGGCGCGCTACAAACGTTTGCGCGGCTATGACGTCTACTACCTGACAGGTACGGACGAGCATGGACAAAAGCTTCAGGAGCGCGCAGCCGAAGACGGCAAACAGCCGCTGGAGTTCATCGATCCGGTTGTTGACTGGATTCGCGACCTGTGGCAAAAACTGGACATCTCCTACGACGATTTCATCCGCACCACGCAGCCGCGTCATAAGGAAGTCGTGCAAAAAGTGTTCCAGCGTCTGCTCGATCAGGGCGACATTTACTTGGGCGAGTATGAGGGATACTACTGTGTGCCGGACGAGGCTTTCTGGACCGAGACACAATGTAAGACCGACAAAGGCTACATTTGCCCGGATTGCGGCCGCGAAGTGAAAAAAGTGAAGGAGAAAAACTACTTCTTCCGCTTGTCCAAATACCAGGACAGATTGCTCGCGCACATCGAGGCGAACCCTGACTTCATCCAACCGGAGAGCCGCCGCAACGAGATGATTAACAACTTCCTCAAGCCGGGCCTCCAGGATTTGTCCGTATCCCGCAGCACGTTTGACTGGGGGATCAAAGTGCCGAGCGATCCTGAGCACGTCATTTACGTCTGGATCGACGCGTTGACCAACTACATTTCCGCGCTCGGCTACTTGTCTGACGACGACAGCAAATACCGCCGTTTCTGGCCTGCGAATGTGCATATGGTGGGAAAAGACATTTTGCGCTTCCATACGATCTACTGGCCGATTTTGCTGATGGCGCTCGATGTGCCGCTGCCAAAACAAGTTTTCGGTCATGGCTGGCTGCTGATGCCGGACGGAAAAATGTCCAAATCCAAAGGCAACGTCATTGATCCGAAGCTGCTGATTGATCGCTATGGCTCCGATGGCGTGCGCTACTTCCTGCTGCGCGAGATCAACTTCGGCCAGGATGGCATTTTCACACCGGAATCGTTTATCCAGCGTCTGAACTACGATCTGGCAAACGACATCGGCAACCTGCTGAGCCGTACCACTACGATGATCGAAAAATATTTCGATGGCATCGTGCCAGCCGCACAAGATGCCGGAGAGCCGGATGACAGCCTGATCGGCCTGGCGATGAAAACAAAGGCGCTGGTCGAGGAGCATATGGAAGAAATGCGTTTCTCCAACGCGCTTGCCCACATCTGGGAGCTGGTAGGACGCACCAACAAATACATCGACGAAACGATGCCGTGGAATCTGGCAAAATCGGAAGAAACCAAGGGACGTCTGGCAACGGTCATGTACAATCTTGCGGAGAGCATCCGCATCACCTCCATTTTGATTCAGCCGTTCATGACCAAAGCTCCGGCGAAAATCTGGGACCAACTCGGAATCCTGGGCAACGAGCAGGCAACAAGCTGGGAATCTGCCGGCGTCTGGGGCGGATTGCCTGCCGGAAGCACTGTCAGCCGCAAAGAGCTGCTGTTCCCGCGCCTGGACGTGCAGGCTGAGCTGGCCTTCATCGACGAATCGACAGCAGAAGCGCGCCGCCAAGCAGAGGAAAACAAGAAAAAGCAAGACGCATTGAAAGGGGAAGCACCTGTGAACGAAACGACTGCCAACCAAGCTGAAGTGACAGAAAAACCAGCGGATGCCAAAGAAGAGATCGGCATTGACGACTTTGGCAAAGTAGAGCTGCGCGTCGCGCAAGTAGTGGAGTGCGCGAAGCATCCGAATGCCGACAAGCTGCTGATTTTGCAGCTCGATCTCGGCTATGAGAAGCGCCAGGTTGTCTCCGGTATCGCCAAATACTACACTCCGGAAGAAATGGTCGGCAAAAAAGTAATCCTCGTCGCCAATCTGAAGCCAGTCAAGCTGCGTGGCGAGCTGTCGCAGGGCATGATCCTGGCAGCATCCGCAGGCGACCAACTGACGCTGGCGACAGTCGATCCGAGCATGCCAAACGGAGCGATTGTGAAGTAACGAGGGCTAGGAAAGGAAGGACCTATTTTGCTATTCGAAACGCACGCGCATCTGAACGCGAAGGAATTCGACGAGGATCGCGAGGAGGTCATTGCCCGCGCGCGGGAAAACGGCGTCAGCACGATCGTGAACATCGGGTTTAACGCGGAAACCATCCCGACCTGCATGGAGCTGGCGAAAACCTATGATTTTATTTACGCAGTCGTAGGATGGCACCCTCAGGACGCAAAAGATATGACAGACGAGCATCTGGAATGGATCGAGGAGCTGAGTCGTGATCCGAAAGTAGTGGGGCTGGGCGAAATGGGCCTCGACTACTACTGGGATACGTCGCCAAAAGACGTGCAGGCCGAAGTGTTCCGCAAGCAGATTCGTCTGGCGCGAAAACTCGACATGCCGATCATCATCCACAACCGGGACGCTCACCAGGATGTTTTGACGATCCTCAAAGAAGAGAAGGCAGCAGAAGTCGGGGGAATCATGCACTGCTTCTCGGGTAGCTGGGAGACAGCGAAGCAGGCGCTGGACATGAATTTTTACATCTCGTTCGGCGGCCCGCTGACTTTCAAAAACGCGAAGCAGCCAAAAGAAGTAGCGGCAAAAGTACCGCTCGACAAGCTGTTGATAGAAACAGACTGCCCGTACCTCACCCCGCACCCGTTCCGCGGCAAGCGAAATGAGAGTGGCTACGTGCGCTACGTTTGCGAGGAAATGGCGAACATTCGCGGTCTGTCTTACGAAGAAATGGCCCAAATCACTACGGAAAACGCAAGGCGTTTGTTCCGCCTTCAGCCGTAAAAAACGGCAAGCAAAAACGGGAAATCACGACATATCACGTGATTTCCCGTTTTTTTGTTCCTCGATCTTGTTGTTCTACTCGTTTTTGGTGGCGCATACCTTGAACAATGTGTCGAACGATTATTGTCCATCCGACACGGCTCCTCGACAGGAATCTGCTACCATTCGCCATCTGTTTTTTGCTAGTCTGTTAGCATTATCGCTTCGGCCAAGGGAGGGTAAATTTGACAAAGCCGGGAAAGTGACATACAATCAAAGCCGACCTTGCTAAGTACTGGCCACTTCCAGAATATTAGTGCAATTACATCGACCCTTACCTGGCTAGACAGGAGAAGCCTCGTGCTTTTCTAGGAAAAGGAGTGTGGGAAATGGAGTTACGCGCGATATGGGAAAGGTATAAGAATCGGGGACTTGTTCTTTTTGGCGTCCTCTCTCTTGTTCTCATTCCCATGATTGGCTATTTCTCTGCCCAGGCTACCCAGCCAAAACAGGTCACTTTTTCGTTGGACGGAGAAAGCCAGACGGTAGCTACCAAAGCGAGTACCGTTGAGCAGTTCTTGACCGAGCGAAACATTACGGTAACGGAAAAGGATTCCCTTCAACCAACACCTGAGACGAAGCTATCAGACGGAGCAATGATTACTTTACATACAGCCTGGTCCATTCCGGTCCAGGTTGACGGGCAGACAAAAACGATACAGACACTTAGCCGCGATGTTGCTGGCGCGTTGAAGGACAGCGGCATTGCGCTAGGTGAAAAGGACCGGGTGGAGCCGGCCTTGAGCGCCTCGCTGACCAAAGACTCGACAATCACGATCAAGCGCGTCGTCGAGCAGATGGTAAAAGTCGAGGAGCGAGTTACTTTCCAGGAAATACGCAAAAACGATCCAGCGTTAGAGAAAGGCAAGTCCCGTGTATTGCAAAACGGGCAAGAGGGTAAGGCTATTGCACACTACAAGCTGGTTATGGAAGACGGGAAGGAGGTCTCCCGTGAACTGGTGACAAGAGACGTGCTTGTGCCGAAGAAAGACCAGATCGTGGCGGTGGGAACGGCAGTTCCTGCGCTGCAAAACAACGATCCGTCGCAACGGGTCTTGGTCGCTTCAGCAACGGGTATGGTCTCGCGTGGTGGAAAAGTATTTAGGCCGAAAAAAGTACTGAACGGGGTTACCTTGACCGCCTATTCTCCTGCGGGGGGAGGCAAACACCCTAGCTCGCCAGGCTACGGCCGCACGGCGACGGGCGTGAAGGCCAAGGCAGGTCATACCATCGCTGTAGATCCAAAAGTGATTCCGTATGGCTGGTGGGTTTACATCGAGGGCGTTGGGTATCGCCGGGCAGAAGACACGGGCGGAGCGATGCGTGGCGGCAAAATTGACGTGTTTGTAAGCACGGAGGCAGAGGCTGTTCAATTTGGCCGCAAGCGCAACAAAACCGTCTATATAATCGGGCCGCAGAAACCGTAAGACAGGGGCGAACAGCTCCTGTCTTTTGTCTTTGGCGTTTTGGGAATAGTCGTGATAAGCTGTTTGATAGTTAGACGGTTCAAAGCGCAGAAACGTTTCGCGAAACAAGGGCTTTTTGCCTGATTTTTTTGGAACACTATGACCAAAAGCGACATCGTACGAAAGTGGGAGTACATGATGAAGATAAAAGAAGTGATTGTGGTGGAGGGGAGAGACGATACCGCTGCGATCAAGCGGGCAGTTAACGCGGACACGATTGAGACAGGCGGCTCTGCCATCCACGCCAGAACGATCGAAAAAATCCGGCTGGCACAGCAAAAGCGCGGCGTCATTATTTTTACCGACCCGGATTACCAGGGGGAGCGCATCCGCAAAATTATCAGCCGATCGGTGCCGGGCTGCAAGCACGCCTTTATCACGCAAGAGGACGGCACGAAAAAGGGCGATATCGGGGTAGAGAACGCTTCTCCTGACGTGATTGTTCGCGCGCTCTCGGAAGTCCGCACAGAGATGGCGGAAACGGTCGGGGAGATTACGGCTGACGATCTTCTGAAAAACGGATTGACGTCAGGCGGCGACGCCAAGGAGCGGAGAATCAAGCTGGGCGAAGCATTGGGCATCGGATACGCCAACGCCAAGCAAATGCTGCAACGGCTCAATGCCTTTCAGATCAGTCGCGCGGAATTTGAGGCGGCGATAGAAGCCATCAACAAAGAGAGGGAGTAAGCGATGACGCAAGCAACAGGCAAGGATATTGCCACACCTACGCGAACGAAGGAAATTTTGGAGAAGTACGGCTTCTCCTTTAAAAAGAGCCTGGGACAAAACTTCTTGGTGGACACCAACATTTTGCATAACATTGTCGCCGAAGCCGATCTGACGAAGGACAAAGGCGCAATCGAAATCGGGCCAGGCATCGGCGCTTTGACCGAGCAATTGGGACGAGCAGCAGGCAAGGTCATGGCGATTGAGATTGACCAGCGGCTTCTGCCTATTTTGCAGGATACGCTGTCGCCCTATGAAAATATCGAAGTCGTGCATGGAGACGTGCTGGAGCTTGATCTGAAAGCGCTGATTGCCGAGAAGCTCTCCGGGGTAGAGAAGCTGAGCGTCGTAGCCAATCTGCCCTATTATGTGACGACGCCGATTTTGATGAAGCTCCTGGAAGAAAGGCTGCCGCTTGAGAACATCGTCGTGATGATCCAAAAGGAAGTGGCTGAGAGAATCGCGGCCAAGCCCGGAACGAAAGACTACGGCTCTCTCTCGGTAGCGGCGCAGTTTTATGCGGAAACAGAAGTCGCGATGATCGTCCCGGCCAGTGTGTTTATTCCTCGTCCGAACGTCGATTCTGCGGTGATCCGGCTCAAGGTCAGAGATCGTCCGCCTGTCGATGTGGACGACCAGGACGTGTTTTTCCGCGTGGTGCGCAGCTCGTTCGCCCAGCGCCGGAAAACGTTGTTGAACAACCTGATGAACGGTCTGTTTCTCAAAACACAAAAGGATGAAGTAATACAGATGCTCGCCGACATCGGCATCGAACCGACCAGACGCGGCGAAACCCTCAGCATCGAAGAGTTCGCCCGCCTAGCCAACGAAGGCTTGCGGCGCGGCCTGATTGGGCAATAAGACAAACTTGGCCTCCGTTTTTGTACTGAAAAAGCCAAAAACGGAGGTTTTTTTGTCGATTTTGGCGTAAAAAAAAGCTTCGCAGCGGGCAAGCTATCACCGGAAAGCGTTGCGGGAGCAAGGTTTTGCAAAAGCCTGCACATACTATGCAGAAGTGGTGACAAATATCTACTTTTTTTATGAAAAAAACCCCGTTGACAAAATATCTACAGGGTTGCTATAATTTTTTATTTCTTTGACAAAATATATGTGAGCTGTTATAATAGATGTAAGCGAGGTGGATGGAACAATGGCAAGAAACGCGTTACTTGACATTAAACGCAGTTTAGACGGGCACATTGGTGAGCGCATCCTTCTGAAAGCCAATGGAGGTCGCCGAAAAACCGTCGAACGAAGTGGCATCCTCGAAGAAACATACCCATCTGTGTTTGTGGTAAAGCTTGATGACGATCAACTCTTTGAGCGGGTCTCTTACAGCTACGCTGACATCTTGACGGAAACAGTAGAGTTGACGGTGTGCCGCGAAAACGAGCACATCCGCATCACATTTGTACAACAGTAGAGCCCTTTTGGGTTCTACTGTTTTATTTTTGCTATCAAAAGGTTGTAAATATTTGGGTGACAAGATGAAAAGTCTGGACTTGGAGCACACTATACCTGTCAACGGGAAGGGAGGATGCTATGGGTCGCAGACGAGGAATGATGTCGGAGCAGTTCAAGATGGAACTCGCCAAGGAGCTTGGCTTTTACGACAAGGTACAAGCAGAAGGTTGGGGAGGCATCACGACGCGTGACGCGGGAAACATGGTGAAGCGGGCTGTACAGCTTGCTGAAGAGGCGCTGGCCGCAAGACGGTCATAGCCCGGTGTTGGACGCAGGCGGACACATCCAATCTCACGGAGAATACCATACAGACTCGTTGACAGGGCCGGGGCTTCCCGGCTTTTTTGCTGCCGAAAACACTGCTGAATTTTCGAAATAACCATAATGATCTCGATCCTGTTCTTTTTGGGGGGTTCAAGTGGCAGGAGAGAGATTGGCTATGCTACAATAAGAGACTAGGAAATTTAGTAAAGTAGGCAGAGGTGAACAACGTGCGTATCTCGGTCAAAGCTCCGGCCAAAATCAACCTGACCCTCGATGTGCTTGCCAAACGGCCGGACGGTTATCACGAAGTAGAAATGGTGATGACTACCGTCGACTTGGCAGATCGTGTAGACCTGACTCTGCGCGAAGATGGTGAGATTACGCTGGACTGCTCTGCCAGCTTCGTACCGGATGATATCCGCAATCATGCTTATAAAGCGGCAGTGCTTTTAAAAGAACGCTATCAAGTGCGCCAAGGCGTACGATTGTATATCGACAAACAGATCCCGGTCGCAGCCGGACTGGCGGGCGGCAGCAGTGATGCGGCAGCGACGCTGCGCGGTTTGAACCAGTTGTGGAATCTCGGCTTGACCGTGGACGAGCTTGCGGAAATCGGCGCAGAAATCGGTTCTGACGTCCCTTTTTGCGTCTATGGAGGAACCGCGCTGGCAAAAGGGCGCGGCGAGCAAATCACGCATCTGGAAACGCCCGCTCCTTGCTGGGTCATCCTGGCGAAGCCGCCAATCGGCGTGTCCACTCCTGATGTATATGGAAACTTGCGTGTCGACAAAATCGACAATCATCCCGATACAAAACAAATGCTCCGGGCTGTTTCCGAGCAAGATTTTTCCCTGATGTGCCAGTCGCTCGGAAACGTGCTGGAAAACGTAACGCTCTCGCTCTATCCGCAAGTGCGGCAAATCAAGGAGCTGATGATCGCTTCCGGAGCCGACGGAGTATTGATGTCCGGCAGCGGACCGACAGTATTTGCCCTTGTGCAAAAGGAAGCGAAAGTGCATCGGATCTACAATGCGCTCAGAGGATTTGTCAAAGATGTGTTTGTTGTCCGAATGTTAGGCTCCCAAGAAGGGGAAATACTTGCATGAACACGTATAAAAATGATACATTAGCAGCATAATATTCGGTTTTGGAGGAAGAGCCATGAAGAAATTGCGCAGAAGTGCACGTCTGGTAGACATGACGCAGCACTTGCTCGCCCATCCCCATACGCTGACTCCTCTCACTCTGTTTGCGGAACAGTACGGCGCGGCGAAATCATCCATCAGTGAAGACCTGTCGATCATCAAGGAAGCGTTTGAGGTTCAGGGTGTCGGCTTGTTGAAAACGGTGGCGGGAGCGGCAGGCGGAGTGAAGTATATTCCCCAGGTAAAAACGGAAGAGGCTCTTCACTTCATGCGCGAACTGATCGAGCAATTGGCCAATCCGGAAAGACTTTTGCCAGGCGGATATTTGTACATGTCCGACATTCTCGGCAATCCAGCGACTATGGCGAAGATCGGCAAGCTGTTTGCCACCGCTTATGCGGACAAAAACGTCGATGTCGTCATGACGGTGGAGACGAAGGGGATTCCGCTCGCTTATGCGACCGCCATGTTTTTGAACGTGCCCGTTGTCATCGTGCGTCGTGACAACAAAGTAACGGAAGGTTCTGTGGTTAGCATCAATTACGTATCAGGTTCGAGCAAGCGGATTCAGACGATGTCTCTTGCTCGCCGCGGATTGGCCGAGCAGTCCCGCGTCCTGATCGTGGACGACTTCATGAAGGCGGGCGGCACGCTGCGCGGCATGATTGATCTGCTCCAGGAGTTCCGGGCGACTGTCGTAGGCTGCGGAGTGCTGGTAGAGACGACCGCAGATGTTTCCGAGCGTTTGATTGATGAATACGTGTCTCTTGCCAAGCTGCAGGATGTCGACTTCAAGGGCAAGCAGATTGAAATTGAGCTAGGCAGTTTTTTTGAAAATAGAGGGGAGTAGATAAGAATGGCAATCTCTTTTGTTTCAACTGACAAAGCTCCGGCAGCAATCGGCCCGTACAGCCAGGCTGCAAAAGTTGGTCCGTTTCTGTTTGCATCCGGTCAAATTCCGCTGCGTGCAGACGGCACTCTGGTAGAAGGCGACATCGTGGAACAAACCCACCAAGTATTTTCCAATATCCAAGCCGTCCTGGCGGAAGCAGGAGGAACCCTCTCCAACGTGGTGAAGGCGACTGTTTTCATCAAGGACATGAACGACTTTGCGCAGTTGAACGAAGTGTACGGCCAATATTTTGGCGACCACAAGCCAGCTCGCTCCACCGTAGAAGTGGCACGCCTGCCGCGCGACGTAAAGGTCGAGATCGAAATCGTCGCTTATATCGAGGCGTAAACATAACCCGGTCCAATCAATGAAGCATGAAACGGCCTGATGCAGTTGCGTCAGGCTGTTTTTGCGTTGGATATACCATTAGTAATACGAAGAAGCATGTGTAAAGCGGTGATGTTATGAACATATTTATATATTTTTTTAAAAATTGCATAACATCAGCAGGAATATTTACCCAGAGGGTGGAAATACTCCTAAACGCGTTTCATAGATAAAGGGAGTGAACTAGATGGAAGTTACAGACGTAAGACTGCGCCGAGTGAATACGGATGGTAGGATGAAAGCGATTGCATCCATTACAATTGACCATGAGTTCGTGGTTCATGATATCCGTGTCATTGACGGAAACAACGGTATGTTTGTTGCAATGCCGAGCAAACGTACACCTGACGGAGAATTCCGCGATATCGCCCATCCGATTTCTTCGACTACCCGTGAAAAGATCCAAGCTGCTGTCTTGACCGAGTATGAACGCGTGGGTCAAGAAGAAGAGAGCACGATCGAAGCGGGTGCGTAAATAGTACCCCCATACAAAAGCACCCTGTCATTACTGGCAGGGTGCTTCGGCGTCTGGTTAGGCGTAACATTTGGATAAATTGTTTTTTATTTCCTCCTGATCCATTCCTTCCCCAATAAACACGGCGACCATTTTCGGCCCGAAGTTCTCAAATGGAAAGAACAGTACCTGATTGTCCGTGTGCTGGAAGGAGATCAGTTCTTTTTTTCCGTGGAAGAGCACGTACCCCTTTGCCCGATACACGTTTTTGGGCAGATCGTAGAGGAAGTCCTCGAATTTTTTCTCGTCTACTGGACCTGTGAAGGTGTAGGAAAAAGTTTCAATACTATTGTACAGGGAAGGCGTGCTTGTTTTCAGGCCGAGCGATTGTTTGAGCCTGTCCATGGTCGACATGCGGCCGATTGTTTTTTGCACAGGAACAGTGGGTACTGCTTCGGCATCGCGCACATGCTCGAATCGCTTGAGCGATTGCAGCCGGTTGAGGTCGATATTCGCCTGAACGGCTGTGTGGATCGGCGCCTGCGGGTTCAGCTCGATGAGCTTCTGTTTGACGCGCTGGAGCTGTTCATCGCTGACCATATCCGTTTTGTTCAGGAGAATGAGGTCGGCGTACTTCACCTGGTTGCGTACCGTTTTGACCAGCGAGCCTGTGGAGGAAAAGCGCGAGTTGAGGTCCAAAAAGCGGGACGCGTCCACGACGCTGATCGTGCCCTTCAGCTCGATGCGATCGTACAGCTCCGGATGGGTCAGCGTGTCGATCACGTCGATCGGGTCTGCGACTCCCGTCGTTTCGATCAGGATGCGATCCGGCTGCAACGAGTTCAAAATTTCGCGCAAGCCTTCTGTCAGCTCCCCTTTGATCGAGCAGCATATGCAGCCGTCGAGCAGCTTTTTGACAGGGAAACCAAAGCCTTGCAACTGTTCGCCGTCGATATCTTCCTCGCCCATCTCATTCATCAGGACGACTACGTTTTCGTTCTGGACGCGTAGATGAGTCAGCCATTTTTGCAAAAGGGTCGTTTTTCCGCTGCCCAAATATCCGGTCAGCAAGTAGACATCTGCTGGCATTCCTTCCTGCCTCCTTTTCAAAACCTCTTTCGCCCATCAATATATCATTTTTTATCAGATTATTAAATGTTGTCTGTTAGATGAACAACTTTCGGGCAATGTCAGGGAAACGGCGATAATCCTGCATCGATTGTCTTGAAATCCACATATGATTAAGATATAGTCATTGTGGAACTTCTACGATGGAGGGTTGACATGTCTAAGATCCATGCCGTGGTTCTGGCCGCTGGTCAGGGTACGCGGATGAAATCGAAGCTGTACAAGGTCCTGCACCCTGTTTGCGGGAAGCCAATGGTCCAGCATGTTGTGGATACGCTTGGCTCCATGCAGGTTGAGGACATCGTTGTCGTCGTAGGTCATGGTGCTGACGCGGTCCGCGCCAAACTAGGCGAGGGCGTCACTTACGCACTGCAAGAAGAACAGTTGGGAACGGCACATGCCGTTTCGCAGGCAGCGCCGTTTTTACAAGATAAAGAAGGCACTACGTTTCTTTTGTACGGAGACGTCCCTCTCTTGTCTGCACAGACGTTGTCCGCCTTGCTGACCTATCACGAAGAGCAGCAAGCGGCTGCGACTGTATTGACCGCCGTGCTCCCCGATCCGACAGGCTACGGGCGCATCGTGCGCAACGAGGCGGGCGAAGTATTGCGAATCGTGGAACATAAGGATGCGACCGAAGCGGAACGGGCGGTCCGCGAAATTAACACAGGCATATACTGTTATGACAATCGCAAATTATGGAAAGCCTTGGCGGAAGTGAAAAATGACAACGCGCAAGGCGAATACTATGTCACAGACGTTGTCGGCATTTTGCGAGAGGCAGGCGAAAAGGTAGTGGCGTACGAAGCCGTTGACCCTGACGAGACGATGGGCGTCAATGATCGTGTGCAGCTATCGGAAGCGGAAGCGTACATGCGGAAGCGGATTGCCACCAGACATATGCGCAATGGAGTCACCATTATTGACCCGGCCTCTACGTATATTGAAGCCGATGTTGTCATCGAGGCAGATACGGTAATCCAACCGGGAACGATTCTGCGCGGGCGGACAACCATTGGTGCCGATTGCGTGATTGGGCCGCAGGCTGACTTGACGGATGTGCAGGTTGGCTCTGGCGTTACCATTTCTTATGCGGTCATGGTAGAGGCAAGTGTGGAAGCGGAATCAACCGTTGGGCCATTTGCCTATATTCGTCCGGGAACACAGATCGGCCGCAAAGCCAAGATCGGAGACTTCGTCGAGTTGAAAAACGCCAAAATCGGCGAAGGCTCAAAAGTACCTCACCTCAGCTATATTGGTGACGCGGAGATTGGCGATGGTGTGAACATCGGCTGTGGAACGATTACCGTCAACTACGACGGGGCCGTCAAGCATAAAACGACCGTCCAGGACGGGGCGTTCATCGGCTGCAACACCAATCTGGTAGCTCCGGTTACCGTTGGACAAAATGCGTATGTAGCAGCAGGCTCGACCATTAATCAGGATGTGCCAGACAATGCGCTTGCGATCGCACGCGAGCGTCAAGTGAATAAACCAGATTACGCTAGCAGAATGCCTCGCAAGGGCAAAAAGCAATCATAACGGGAGGTTCTAAGAGAAGATCATGGCTAATTACCGCGACCCCAAACTGAAGGTATTTACGTGCAACGCAAACCCTGAATTGGCAAAAGAAATCGCTGAACACATCGGCGTGCCGCTCGGTAACGCGCAAGCTGTGCGTTTTAGTGATGGCGAGTGCCAAATTAAATTGAACGAAAGCGTTCGCGGTTGTGACGTATTTGTTATTCAGCCAACGTCTGCTCCCGTTAATGAGCATTTGATGGAGCTTTTGGTAATGGTCGACGCATTGAAACGCGCTTCCGCAAAAAGCATCAACGTTGTCATCCCTTACTACGGCTATGCCCGACAAGATCGCAAGGCGCGCGCACGCGACCCGATCACGGCGAAACTGGTTGCCAACCTGATCGAAACCGCAGGAGCGCAGCGCGTGATTACCATGGATCTGCATGCGACGCAAATTCAGGGATTCTTCGACATCCCTGTCGATCATCTGCTGGGTGTGCCGATTTTGGGCAAACACTTCTCCGAAAAAGGCTTGAAGGATATCGTCGTAGTGTCGCCTGACCACGGCGGGGTTACGCGTGCCCGCAAGCTGGCCGAACGTCTGGAAGCGCCGATTGCCATTATCGACAAGCGCCGTCCTGAACCAAACGTAGCGGAAGTCATGAACATTGTCGGTAACATCGAAGGCAAGACAGCGATCATTATTGACGATATCATTGATACAGCGGGAACGATCACGCTGGCAGCCAATGCGCTCGTGGAAGCAGGTGCGCGTGAAGTTTACGCATGTTGCACGCATCCGGTGCTGTCTGGTCCTGCGATTGAGCGGATTGCCAACTCGAAGATCAAAGAGCTGATCGTCACCAACTCGATTCCGCTCACCAAAGAGCAACTGATTGACAAAATCACCGTTCTGTCCGTGGCGCCGATCATTGGCGAAGCGATCATTCGCGTACACGAAGAGCTGTCTGTCAGCAAGCTGTTCGATTAAGGCAAGCATCCCCTTTTTGGGGGATTGAAATAAACCTCCTTTGGACAAGCTAGAAAGGAAACTTTTACTAGCGGCCCAAGGAGGTTTTTTTGTGGAAGCGATTCAGGCTCAAGTACGAAATCAGACGACAGGCAATTCTGTGAGGATGCTGCGTCGAGAAGGCTGGGTGCCAGGTGTTGTGTACGGAAGTGACGTGACCAGTCAGTCGATTCAAATCAATGGCCGTGAGCTGGATGCCGCCCTGCGTCAGCAGACGACAAACAAGCCGTTCCGACTGGTTGTGGATGGGACCACTCATGATGTGATGGTGAACGAATTGCAGCGTCATCCAGTCATGGGCAATATTTTGCACGCTGATTTCAAGAAGATCAATATGAATGAAAAAATACACACCTCTGTGCCTGTGCTCATGACAGGCGACCCGGAGCTTGGCGTAGCGACGCTCGTGCGCCACAACGTCGACGTCCACTGCTTGCCTGGCAACATCCCGGAGTCTTTTTTGGTGAATGTCGACGGCTTCAACATTGGAGACGTCGTACTGGCAGCGGATCTGGAAGTTCCGGCGGGCGTAGAGCTTTTGGTTGAGCCTACGGAAGTGCTGATTAGCGTCCTGCCAGTGAAAGCCAAGTCCGAAGAGTCCATCGAAGCCGAGCAAGAGGCTGAGGCTGTAGCAGAAAAAGCGGCAGCTACCGAATAAGGCAAAAGTCGAATCACGGCGAAAGGGTCCGGGTATTTTACTGCCGGGTCCTTTTTCTTTTGTTCGCGATACCATTCTAGTACAATGGGGGAGAGAGTAGGAGGGAATGAACGTGAAAGTAATCATCGGATTGGGCAATCCAGGCAAAAAATATGAAGACACAAGACATAATGCGGGCTTTATGGCCATAGATAAGATTAGCGACAAATGGGGCATTCCCGTTGCGCAAAACAAGTTTCGCGCGCTTGTCGGAGAAGGCAGGGTGGAAGGCGAAAAGGTGCTGCTCGTCAAACCGCAGACGTACATGAATCTTTCCGGGGAATCAGTCGCTGAAGTCCTGAAGTTTTACAAGCTGACTCCAGATGAGCTGGTCGTCATTTTCGATGACCTCGACCTGCCAACGGGGCAGTTGCGCTTGCGGGAAAAAGGCAGCGCAGGCGGCCACAACGGCATCAAGTCGATGATTCAGCATTTGGGAACACAGGAATTTAAGCGCATCAAAGTCGGGATCGGGCGTCCGGAGCCGGGGCGAAGCGTGAGTGATTACGTGCTCCAGTCGTTCCCAGCGGCGGAAAGACCGCAGATTCAGGAAGCGGTGGGGCATGCTGCCGATGCGGCGGCCATGTGGACAAGAGAGCCTTTTATCAAGGTCATGAACCATTTCAACAGCTTGCAAAAATAAGCGGGGCGTTGCAGCAGCCAGGATGGCGCGGATGTATTGCGCTAGTATGATTTTCCACCCAACCGACCATACTAAGCGATATGAAAGGTATGGGGGTGGCATATACATGAGCATACGCTACACGTGTCGTTGCTGCGGCATGAAGATCGCGGAATTTGACGAATCGCAGGTGACAGAAGCGCGGCTCGGGTTTGATTTCTTGACCCCGGAGGAACGTGCTCTTATAATATCGAGAGAACAAAGTGGAGATACGGTCGTCAGCATCACGTGCGACTACTGCCGTGAAGCGCTGATTCAGCATCCAGAGCTTTCGCTAGTCGGAAATCCACTTCAATAAACAGGAGTGGATACTCGTTAGGAAGGCTTGCACTGACAAGGCCTTAGCTTGGGGAGCTAAGGCTTCTTTTCGCATGGTCGACCTGCGGCAAAAATCGCACGTCCAGTCAGGCTCTGGCTGCAGATGACAGAAGAATTAGAGAGGGGATTAGTGAATGCAAGTCATCATTAACCCGATGAAACAAGACTCGAACGTCGGGACAATTGTGGCTGGTTTGGAGAAAGGTCTGCACGAGCAGCTCGTCTCCGGTCTGGCAGGTTCGGCCCGGCAGGCACTGATGGCGGCACTGAAGCAAATAACCGGACGCCCGGTCTGTGTCGTCACGCATAACATGTACCAAGCGCAAAAAGTTTACGAGGACCTGATTGAGCTGGTTCCCTCCGATCAAGTGCTGCTCTATCCCGGAAACGAGCTGATCGGCTCCGAGCTTGCCATCGCCAGTCCGGAGATGCTGGCGCAGCGCATTCATGTATTCAACCGTCTGGCCCAAGGCTTTACGGGTTTTTTGGTTGCGCCGTTTGCAGGGTTGCGCCGTCTGGTCGTCCCGCCGGAGGTGTGGAAAGAAGCGCAGATTACGCTGTCAGTCGGTGACGAGCTGGATGTTGAATCGTTTTTGTCCCGTTGTATCGAGCTTGGCTACGAGCGCGTCGATATGGTCGAGCGAAAAGGCGAGCTGAGTGTCCGCGGCGGCATTATCGACTTGTATCCGATCGATTCGGAGTGGCCTGTGCGCATCGAGCTGTTCGATGTAGAAATTGACTCGATCCGCACGTTTGACATGCTTTCCCAGCGCTCGCTGGAATCCGTCCAGACCTATATTTTGGGCCCGGCAAAAGAAATGATCGCGTCTACGCAACTGCTGATGGAATCGGCTGTCCGCTTAGAGCAGAAGCTCGGTGAAACCGTTGCCAAGCTGAAAGATAGCGCAGCCAAGGAAAAAGTAGTGGAGCGCATCGGTACCGATATTGAACGGATGAAGGAAGGGCAACGCTTTTCCCAGTTGTACTCGTACATCTCGGTGATCTATCCGTCGCAGGACACGCTTTTGTCCTACATGCCGTCCGAGACTCTGCTGATTATGGATGAGCCTTCCCGCGTCCTGGATACGGCTGCCCAGTTGCAAAAAGAAGAGGCGGAGTGGCTGACGGGACGAATCATCCAGGGCGAGTACATGGCTAACCTCAGCTTGTCCCGCACGTATGAAGAGATTGTCTCCCACAAAAAACGGCAGATTGTCCACCTGTCTCTGTTCCTCCGGCAGTCGCCGAAAACCCAGCCGCAAAACATCGTCAACCTGACCTGTCGCACCATGCAAAACTTCCACGGACAGATGAACGTGCTGAAGACAGAGCTGGCCCGCTGGAAAAAGTCCCAGGATCAGATTGTGTTCGTCGCCGCCGATCTGGAGCGCGCAAAGCGTCTGGAACGCGTCCTGCACGATTATGAGATGGAGGCGGACGTGTTGACGGAAGCGGTCGAGGTAGTGCCGCCAGGGCGGCCTACGATCATTCTGGGGAACCTCCAGACAGGCTTCGAGCTGCCGTTAAACAAGCTGGTCGTTATTACGGAAGGCGAAGTATTTACTGCGAAGCAGCGCAAGGCGCGCAAAGTGCAGCAGACGATGAACAACGCCGAGCGGATCAAAAATTATTTGGAGCTCAAGCCCGGCGATTTCGTGGTGCACGTGAATCACGGAATTGGAAAATACCTCGGAATTGAAACCAAGGAAATACTCGGAATTCATAAAGATTACCTTCACATTCAATATGCGGCAGGCGACAGCCTGTTTGTCCCGATCGACCAGATCGACCACGTGCAAAAATACGTGGCGAGCGAGGAAGCGCAGCCGAAAATCTACAGCCTGGGCGGTACCGAATGGAAACGGGTCAAAAACAAAGTCCAGTCTTCCGTCAAGGACATTGCCGAAGACTTAATCAAGCTGTACGCCGCGCGCGAAGCAGCCGTTGGCCACGCTTTTTCTCCCGATACGACCGAGCAGCGGGAATTTGAAGCGATGTTCCCGTATCAGGAGACGCCGGACCAGCTTCGGGCAATTGCAGAGGTCAAAGCGGATATGGAACGCAGACGGCCGATGGATCGTCTAGTATGTGGGGACGTAGGCTACGGAAAGACCGAGGTCGCGATTCGCGCAGCGTTCAAGGCTGTCATGGACGGCAAGCAGGTGGCGGTGCTGGTGCCGACGACGATTTTGGCCCAGCAGCATTACGAGACGTTCCGCGAGCGTTTTGCCGAGTATCCGATTCGCGTCGAGGTGCTCAGCCGTTTCCGTTCGCGCAAGGAACAGAACGCGACGCTAAAAGGATTGAAGGAAGGCACGGTCGATGTCGTCATCGGGACGCACCGCCTGCTCTCCAAAGACTTGATGTTCCGCGAACTGGGACTGCTCATCGTCGACGAGGAGCAGCGCTTCGGTGTGAGCCACAAGGAAAAGCTGAAGCAAATCAAGACAAACGTCGACGTCATTACGCTGACAGCGACGCCAATTCCGCGTACGTTGCACATGTCGATGCTCGGCGTGCGCGATCTGTCCGTCATCGAAACGCCGCCGGAAAACCGCTTCCCGGTACAGACCTACGTCATGGAATACAGCCCTGCGCTGGTGCGCGAAGCGATCGAACGCGAGCTGGCGCGCGACGGCCAAGTCTTTTTCCTCTACAACCAGGTACAGGGCATTGAGCAGATGGCGGAGCAAATTTCCATGCTCGTCCCTGATGCGCGCATTGCGGTTGCGCACGGGCAGATGAACGAAAGCGAGCTGGAGGGCGTCATTCTCGACTTCCTCGAAGGCAATTTTGACGTGCTCGTCAGCACGACGATCATCGAGACAGGGGTCGACATCCCGAATGTCAATACGCTCATCATCTACAATGCTGACAAAATGGGCTTGTCCCAGTTGTATCAGCTTCGCGGACGGGTTGGCCGTTCGAACCGGATTGCCTATGCCTATTTCACGTATCAACGGGACAAGGTGCTGACAGAGGTCGCGGAAAAACGTCTGCAAGCTATCAAGGAGTTTACGGAGCTTGGCTCCGGCTTCAAGATCGCGATGCGCGACTTGTCCATTCGCGGTGCGGGGAACCTGTTGGGCGCGGAGCAGCACGGGTTTATCAACACGGTCGGTTTTGACCTGTACAGCCAGATGCTCAAGGAAGCGATTGACGAGCTGAAGGGCGAGGTCAAGCAGGAAGCGGTGACGCCTGTGGAGATCAATCTGCAGCTCGATGCATACATTCCTTCCATGTACATTACCGACAGCCGGCAAAAAATCGAGATGTACAAAAAGTTCGTCGCCGTATCCACGCTGGAAGATGTCGACGATCTGGCTGAGGAATTGCTTGACCGTTTCGGCCCTGTTCCGAAGCCGGTCGACAACCTGCTGACCATTTCCCGTTTGCGGGTCTACGCCCTGCAGCACCACATCACCGAGATCAGCCAAAAAAATCCGGACGAAATCAAGCTCGTTTTGCATCCTAGCCAAAACAACAACATTGACGGCGGCGCTCTGTTCGCGCTTGCCAGTAGTTGGAGTCGCAGGCTGGGGCTCTCGGGTGGACAACAGATCACCATTACTGTTAAAGTAAAGGGGTTAAGAGAAGACGAGGGCGTACAGCTTGTTGAAAAACTGCTGCGCCAATTTCATCAGGTGCGTAAAGACACCGGTACGGAAAGCCCTGTGTCCTAAGGGACAGGGGGGCTTGCCGGGAAGGGAGATTCCTACTATGAAACGTTCTGTAGCGATTTTATCTTCTGCTGTTCTGGTCGTGGCGCTCATGACCGGCTGCGGAAAGGCAGAAGATAATGCGCAGCCGAATCAAAACGCAGCCAGTCAGACAGACGGAAATAAACAAGGAAACGAAGCTGCCGATGCCAACGATCCACTCACACAGTTCCCCAAGCTGACCCTGCCATATACAGGAGATGCGAAGGCTGCTTTTGTCGAGTATCAGGGCGGCACGGTGACAGGCCAGGAGTTCGAAGAGTTCCTGCGCGTCATCAACTTCATGAATCCGCAGCAAGGCACCATGATCGAGGCAGCCGACAACGAAGCGCTGAAAGCTTTTGCGCGCGAGTACACGGCGACCAAAATTTTGGCGAGCCGCTCCGACGATGCCATGAAGAAGGAAGCCAAAGACTTGGCGGATAAAACCTTTGAGAAAATCAAAGGCCAGTACATGGGCTTCTTGGGCAAGGACGAGGCCAAGTTCAACAAGCTGATGGAAGGCCAGGGCGTAACCAAAGAAATGGTGACCAACCAGATGGCGCTCATCAACGAATCCATTACGGTGCTGAAAAAGAACATCAGTGACGATACATTGAAGCAGAAGTATGACCAAATGGACAAAGCGTCCCGCACAATCGCGTCGGTGCGCCACATCCTGATTTCCACCGAGCAGCGCAAGCCTGAAGAAGCGCTGAAGATCGCCAACGACCTCGAAGCTCGTCTGAAAAAGGGCGAGGACTTCGCGAAGCTGGCGAAGGAGTTTACCGATGATCCGGGCAGCAAGGAAACCGGCGGCCTGTACGAAAATGCCGACGTAAGCCAATGGGTGCCTGAGTTCAAGGATGCGGCTCTGACACAAAAAGTCGGGGAAGTGGGTCCTCCGGTAAAAACAAGCTTTGGCTACCACATCATCAAGGTTGAAAACCGCAAGGAAAAAACCTTCGATGAAATGAAGGAAGAGCTCCGTGCAAACGCGCTGGAGGCTGGCTACGATGCTTTTGGCAAAAACGAGCTGGACAAGCTGATCGTGAAGTACAACCTGCCGCAGTCCAAAAACGAGGCAGCGAAAAAGTAAAAACCGTTTGGAGCGAAAACAGGGAATTCATTTCCCTGTTTTTTCGTTTTCTCGCATATTCTTGAAACAAGGGCAAATACTATAATCACTCGCTACCACCCGGGGGAGAGTAACTGAAGCAACTGGTAAAAATTGATGCAAGCACCCATAGTTAAAATTAGAATTTGAGGAAAAAATACAAGTAACCAACCACCATTTATTCACTACCCACTTCTCAGGGAAAGCGAGGCAACATGACATGAAAGCAACTGGTATCGTTCGTCGAATTGACGACCTCGGTCGGGTCGTGATTCCTAAGGAGATTCGTCGTACACTGCGCATTCGTGAAGGCGACCCGCTTGAGATTTTTGTGGATCGTGACGGAGAAGTCATTCTCAAAAAGTATTCACCGATAGGAGAACTGGGTGATTTTGCAAAAGAATACGCTGACTCCTTGTATGAAAGCTTGAATCATACCGTATTGATCTCAGATCGGGATACCGTCATCGCCGTAGCTGGGGCATCGAAAAAAGAGTACCTGGAAAAAGCCATTGGCAGCATTGTGGAAAAATGTTTGGAGGAACGCAAAACCCGACTGGAGAAAAACGCCGGTACTTATGAGATTTGCCGCGATATGAACGAGACATACGGCTCGTTCGTCGTCGCTCCCATCGTGGCCGGGGGTGACCCGATCGGTTCCGTGATTCTCCTGAACAAAAACGAATCGACCAAGATGAGTGATCTGGAGATGAAAATGGCGGAGACCGCAGCCGGTTTTCTGGCGAAGCAAATGGAGCAATAGCAAGCATGCATGAGAACAGCCTCGATTTTGCCGGGGCTGTTTTTTTGCTGCTGACAAGCTTGCCTCGTCTGTTGCGAACGAGCCTTCCCAAATTTTTTCTCGCCGATTTCCTTGTGGTATAATGGACGAAGTTTCAGGTTGGAGAGGAGAAATTTCACGCACATGGCTCAAGAAAAGGCATCTGTTCAATTTGTGAAAGGCGCCGCGATACTCGGGGTTGCCGGTCTTGTCTCCAAGCTGCTTGGCGCAGTATACCGCATTCCATACCAAAACATTGCCGGAGATATCGGCTTGTACGTATATATGCAAGTATACCCGCTATACACCACGTTATTGATTCTGGCGACGGCTGGCTTTCCTATCGCCATCTCCAAAATCGTCTCGGAGCGCATCGCAATCGGCGATGCGCTGGGGGCGCGAAGAGCGTTCCGCGTTGCCAGCTTTTCGCTGGTCGTGCTTGGCTTGTTTTTCTTTTTGCTGTTGTACGGAGGCGCTCCGCTCATTGCCCGGTTCATGGGGGACGAGCATTTGACGACTCCGCTGCGGGCTGTAGCCTGGTCTTTGCCGCTCGTGCCGATGGCAGCGATTTTGCGCGGATATTTTCAGGGGCACCAAAACATGATGCCGACAGGAGTATCGCAAGTCATCGAGCAGTTGGTTCGGGTTATTTTCATCTTGCTCGCGGCTTTCTGGGCGATGAACGTTTACCAGGACGCCTATCTCGCAGGGACCGGAGCGGTATTTGCCGCTTTTCCTGGGGGCGTGGCCGCTATTCTCGTCTTGCTGTGGTATTGGAGAAAAGACAAGCAGGGCGCTCAACTGATCCCCGAGCAAACACAGCGAGCAGGAGTGGGGGCCTGGACCAACCGTCAGGTGCTGCGCAGCCTGTTGATGTACGCTGTTCCGATCTGCATGGGAGCGCTGGTTTTGCCGCTCGTTCCGCTGGTCGACTCCATTACCGTCGTCAACATGCTGCAAGTAAGCGGCACACCGGAAGATTTGGCCAAGCTGTTAAAAGGGGCATTTGACCGCGGCCAGCCGCTCATCCAGTTCGGTACGTTCTTTGCGACGTCGCTGTCTTTGGCGCTTGTGCCTGCGATCAGCGAGGCTGTGGCGCAGAGGCAGCATCACATGATCGCGAACCGTTCCGAAATCGCCATTCGCCTGACCTTTTTGCTGGGACTCCCGGCCTCGTTCGGCCTCGCTTTGCTCGCGGAGCCGATCAACGTCATGCTGTACGGCGACAAAAACGGAACCGAAGCGCTCGCCGTACAATCGTTCACGATTATGTTTGCCACGTTGAGCATCGCCAGCGCAGGCATCCTGCAAGGGCTGGGGCGCGTCATGCGGCCAGCGCGCAACCTGTTTATCGGCGTCATGGTCAAGCTCATTTTAAACCTCGCGCTCGTCCCGCTATGGGGGATTGCCGGTGCGGCCTTGTCTACGGTGTTTGCCTATCTCGTGGCGATGGGGCTGAATGTGCTCGCAGTTAAAAAATATACGGGAGCGCAAATTGGATTGCGCCAAACGGTTCATAAGCCGTTTTTGTCTGTCATTGTCATGTCGGTGGTCGTTCTGCTTGTAGAATGGGGAGCAAGCGCCCTGCTCGGCAAGACAGGAATGTCCGAGCGCTTGTATCAAACGTTGGTCGGGCTGATTTCCGTTGGCGCCGGAGCGGTCGTTTACTTGCTGGCCCTGTTAAAGACAGGCGGCCTGACGCGCAACGATATTCATTTTTTGCCAAAAGGAAAGCGAATTGCAGCGCTGTTGACACGGTTCCAGCTTCTTCCTAAATAAAAGGCATGTCGGAGGCGAAACGATTGGATACGAACAAGAAAACGATTACCGTAGTCGGGCTGGGCGCAGGCGATCTCGACCAGTTGCCATACGGCATTTATCGGACGCTCAAGCAAGCCAACCAGCTTTATTTGCGGACAAAAGAACATCCGGTGGTGGCTCAACTGGCCAGCGAGGGCATCGCGCTGACGTCGTTTGACGAGGTGTACGAGCAGCACGACGGCTTTGCCGAGGTGTACGCCGAGATCGTGCAGCGGCTTTTTGCCAAAGCAGAGGAAGCGGGCAGCATCGTTTACGCTGTTCCGGGACATCCTCTGGTGGCGGAGCGCACCGTTCAGCTTTTGCTTGCCGAAGGGCCGGGGCGCGGGGTGCAGATTGAGATTGGCGGAGGGCAGAGCTTTATTGACCCGCTCTTTGCCCGTCTGCACATCGACCCGATCGAAGGCTTCGCCCTGCTGGACGGAACGGCGCTGGCTGCCCATCAAGTATCGCCGGGCCTGCACACGATTATCGCCCAGGTGTACGACGCTTTTGTCGCCTCTGACGTGAAGCTGACCTTGATGGAAGTGCTGCCGGATGATTATGTGGTGACAGTTGCGACAGCAGTAGGGGTAGCCGGACAAGAGCGCATCGAGAGCGTGCCGCTGTACGAGCTGGATCGAGTCGATCATTTTGGCAACTTGTCTTTGGTGTACGTTCCGCCGACTACGGACGAGACGGTATCGTACCGCCAGTTTTCCTATTTAAAAGAAATCGTCGCGATTTTGCGCAGCCCGGACGGTTGCCCGTGGGATCGCGAGCAGACGCATCAGAGCATTCGCAAAAACTTGATCGAAGAAACGTACGAAGTGCTGGAGACAATCGACGACGAAGACCCGGACGCGATGTGCGAGGAGCTGGGCGATTTGTTGATGCAGATTATGCTGCACTCGCAAATGGCAGCGGAGGAAGGGTATTTTACTGTCGACGATGTGGTTGCGACCTTGAACGAAAAGCTGGTTCGCCGCCATCCGCACGTTTTCGGGGAAAAAAGCGCGAACGACTCGGACGAAGCGCTCGCGAACTGGCAGGAGATCAAAGCCCAGGAAAAAGCGGCAAAAGGCATTGACGTGGCCGCCGTGTCCAAGCTGTCCGGCATTCCGCGCGATCTCCCTGCCCTGATGTACGCCTACAAGCTCCAGAAAAAAGCGGCAGAGGTCGGCTTCGACTGGGACGATATTGCGGACGTCTACAAAAAGGTAGAAGAGGAATACCGCGAGCTGCGGGAAGCTTCCGAAGAAGAACGCGCGGGAGAACTGGGCGATCTGCTCTTCGCTGTCGTCAATCTCGCCCGTTTCCTCAAGCTTGATCCGGAGGAAGCGCTGGCCTTGACGAACAACAAGTTCAAAAAACGCTTTGCCTATATCGAAAGCAAGCTGCAAGAGGCGGGTCGCACGTTTGAGCAGACAGACCTGCAGGAAATGGACAAATGGTGGGAGGAAGCCAAACACCAGACAAAAGGGAGAGGGTAAGGATGAGACTGGATAAATATTTGAAAGTATCCCGCCTGATTAAGCGCCGCACGCTCGCCAAAGAAGTGTGCGACAAAGCCCGGGTAGAAATCAACGACCGTCCGGCCAAAGCGTCCAGCAACGTCAAAATCGGCGACAAGCTGGCGATCCGCTTCGGTCAGAAGATCGTCTCCGTCAAAGTGGAGGACATCAAGGAAAACCCGCGCAAAGAAGAAGCGGCTTCGCTCTACACCGTCATCGGCGAAGTGCCTGTCCCGCGTGACGAGAAGGAAGAAGACGCTTATCTCAAAGGACAATAAAGTGCAAGCGTTGTTGTGCAGACTGCCGTTAGGGGCAGTCTTTTTTTCGACATGATGGCAGGCATAAAAAACCCTAGGACGCTTTTGCCCAAAAGAAGGATATAATGGGAGTACATGAAAGCAAATGAGAAGGGATGTGGTGCAGATGGAACAAAAGACTGTTCAGACGGGATACTTCTTGGCCATTTCACTTTTGCTTTCAGCTTTGTTCTACTTTTTTGCCTCCAACTGGCCTGTGATGGACCGATGGGAGAAAATTGGCGTCAGTGCCGCCGTATTGGCTCTTTTTTATCTGTCTTCGTATGTGGCATCACTTGTATGGAAACGTCATTCGTTTCTCAGCAACTGGCTGCTGGTTGCCGGAGGTCTGGCATTTGGCTTGTGTGTCGCTTTATTGGGGCAAATCTACAATTCTCACGCGGATAGCTACATGCTGTTTGTCGTTTGGCTCATCCCCAATTTGCTTTTCGCCATTTTCACGCGCTACCAGCCGTTTTATGTTATCAGCTACGTTCTTGCGCACCTCGCGCTCGGCTTTTTCCTCGATCCTTCCATCGTGCATGTGAGCCATGAAGAAGAGTGGTGGTACATGATTTATTGGCTGATCGCGCTGGGCAACATCGTGTTGTTTTACTTGACCGCTACACGGAAGCTGCAGTCCCGGCCGATCTACTATTTGTCCTTCCTCGTCTTTTCCGTCAGCCTGTTCTGGTCGGCGTTTGTCGACGTGTACGGAGCGCTGCCGGAAACGCTGTACCTGTTGATGGGGGCACTCCTGTTTTTCGTCTTTCTGAAATGGCGGCCCAATCGCGGCATGCTGATTGTCACGGCTTCCTTGCTGGCGCTGTTTGTACTCGGGAAGTTTTTCTGGTTTATGCTGGAGTATTACTCCGAAGGCTTTTTCCTCATCGCGCTTTTGGCCGCTGCGGGCATCGTCTGGGGAGCGGTCGTCGGCATCAACTGGCTGCGCAAGGAATCCGCCCACCAAACAAGCAAATGGGTGCAGTTTTTTCAAGAGGCTTTTACGGTACTCGTGACGACAGTCGCGGCATCAATCGGAGCGATCTCGTTGACCGGACTGCTCATGCTTATTTTCGAAGATGAATCGGTCGTCTACTTTCTCTTCTTCCTGTCTCTGATCGGATTTGTTGGTCCTGTCCTCTTCATGGAAAAGATGAATTCGACGGTGCGCTACACGTTGCTCACGATGGGCTACATGCTTGGAGTCGCTTCCTCGCTTTATTTGGAACAGTTTTTCTGGATATTGTTCCTCGCCGTTTTGCTTTACGTATGGAAGGCAGTATCAAGCATTCCCGCGCGGCTTTTGACTCAGTTCGCCTTTTTGCTGGTGCTGTTTTTCAAGCTGACGAACTTGCATGTGCCGGAAACGACGGTCTTGCTGATCGTATTTGTGTTTCAAATGGCGATGTACTACGTCAAACGCTTGCCTGCTGTCTTGCAGAACAGCTCTCTCGTCTACGCATTGCTCGCGCTGATTGCGCTGACCAAGATGCATTTTGACGCGTTTGCCACGAATCTGCTGGTCAATATCGGATTTTTCGCCTTCACCACCTACTTGCTGTACCAGACCTTGCGCAAAAAAGGGAAGAGCGCTTTCGGGATCGTCCTCGCCTTCTGGTTTGCCTTCCTGCTGATGAAGTACTACGACCTGCTGTGGAGCTTGCTGCACAAGTCGCTGAGCCTCTTCCTTTTGAGCGTCGTGTTTTTCCTGGTCAGCTACTGGCTGGAACGCCGGATGCAAGGAGAGTGGGCTGCACCGACGCCAGCCGTATTCACGCGCCGGCCGATGATCCTTGTGCCGATTATTTTGCTGCAATTTATATTGGCTGGCTACCAGGTATACAGCAGCGAGTCGATCCTGTCCAAAGGAACGTCTGTCAAGCTGGAGTTGGTTCCGGTTGATCCGCGCTCGCTTTTGCAGGGCGATTACGTCAGGCTCGGCTACACGATCTCGACACTGGCGGACGAAGATTTTTCTTCCGGAGAAAAAATTCGCGTGGTGCTGAGAAAGCAAAGCGATAACGTGTACAACTACGGCGGCTACTACGAAAAAGAAGGAAAATGGAACAAACCGTATGCGGCTGAACCGACAGATGTCATCATCAACGGGAAAACAGTCGGGGCAAGCCAGGTCGAGTACGGGATCGAGAGCTACTTCGTCCCGGAAGGAACCGGCCTGGAGGTAGAGCGAAATGCGAGGTTTGCCACGATTAAAGTCGGGGCCAACGGAGATGCTTTGCTGGAAAGCCTGTCGCCGCAATAAATCGAGAAAAGCAAGAAGCTGCCCGACAGCATTATCGGGCAGCTTCTTTTGCGTGAGCGAGAGGAAAACGAGTGTGTTCCAACTGCGATACGACATGGCGAACGATCAGCAGACCTGCGACCCCAAGCAGGAAAAACAGCAGCGCCATCAAGTAAGACGGCAAAATCGCTCCCAGAGTGATGCCTACGGCTCCCATGATTTTGGCTCCTTGCAGCACAAGCCCGTTTACCGCCATGTAAGAGCTGCGGGCATCGTCGCGGACGATCTGTGCCAGGTAGGTTTGCCGGGTCGGAACGTGAATCAGCTCGCCCAGTGTAGCGATCAACGCAGCCGCCATGATGATGACGAGCGAGTTGCTGTACAAAATCACCGCATAGCCGGATATATACAAAAGCCCGCCAGCGTACATGGACGAAGCTTCTTTTCCATGCTGGATCAGCCGGGTGATGAACAGCGAGAGCAAAACGACGAGGATCGTATTTTCCACTTGAATCAGACTGAACATTTTCACTCCGGTCAGTTCCAATGCGAACCAGTCGAAAAGCCGGATGTGCTGGACAGGGAACTCCTGGGCCAGCCTCACTGCGACGTAATTCGCAGTCTGGAACTCCAGCGAGAAGAGGAACAGTCCTCCGAGCGAAAACAGCAGAAATAACCGATCCGTCAAAACGTGCCTGTAGCTGCGCATCACGTCCAGGATAACTCGTGTACCTGCAAAAGATACCCGGGCGGCACCATCGTTTTGCGGAAAAAACGATTCTTGCATGCGTACCACAATCATGTACAAGGTAAACAGGCTAACCAAAGTCAGGACGAGGAGCAGCTCAAAGCGGTGCGTCGCAAACAGCAGTCCGCCAAGAATCGAGCCGATCGCAATCGACAAATTGCTGGTCCAGTAGTTGATGCTGTACATGAAGGGGCGATTTTCCCTGGTGCTCACATCAATCAGCATCGCATCGGCGGCCGGGCTTATCATCCCGTTGCTCGCGCTTTGCAAAAGCATCATGGCAAACGTGAGCCAGGCCGAATCGAGCCAGGGGGAATTGGCGATGGTCATGACGACGAAAGCGACGCATTGTGCCCCTTGGCCGTAAGCCATCACCTTTTTTCTGCCCCACCGATCAGCCAGATAGCCTCCGTAAAAGCCGAGCAAAATCTGCGCGCAAATGGTCAGGCCGAGCAAAACGCCAGTCAGCGCCTGCCCGAGCCTGGCAGAAAAGTAAATGGCCATGAACGGAAAAATCATCATTCCTACCAGCCGTGTCAGAAAGGAAGTCACAATGCGGATGCGGATATTGGGATGCAGTTGTAAAAAGTTCATAGGCGACCACCTTTCCCTTTCGTTTCTTTCCTAAATTGTAGCTGTCAAAAGGAGAAGAAAAAGGGTAAGATCGGAATAATAATTTCACCTTTTGGGGATGGATGACCATGAAAAGCCATGAACACTTTCTGCAAATGCTGCTCGGTCTTCCCGAGTGGGAGCCAGGGCTTGCGCAGCGGATCGGGATCAAGGAATTGTCCGAGCTGCTTTGCTGCACGCCGCGCAACGTGAAGCTGATTTTGCGCAAATGGGAGAAGGAAGGGCTGCTGAAGTGGCAGCCCGGAGTAGGAAGAGGCCATCATTCGACGCTGACGATTCTTTGCGACGTCGGTCAGTTTTTGAGCGATTCTTTTCAGCAGTTGCTGGCAGAAGGCAGCATCCGGGAAGCGGTGGAGCTTTTGCAGCATAAAAGCTTGCCTGTCAACGTCAAGCTGCGCTTGCAGGAGGTGTGGAACGCTCAGTTCGGTTTTGTGGCTGAAGAGGGCGAGGCCAGGCGCCAGGACGTTTTGCGCATTCCGCGGGAGCGCGCTTTTTCGACCGTTGATCCGGCATTCGTCGCGGTATCGGCCGAGAGCCACTTCATCCAGCAAATTTGCCATACGCTCATCATTTTTGATCCGGCTACCCAAAGCTTTCGGCCGCAGCTCGCCCACGCGTGGGAAAGCGACCGGGAGATGACCTCCTGGACGTTTTATTTGCGAAAAGGCGTCCGTTTTCATCATGGGCGCGTGCTGACCGGAAAAGATGTAGCTTACACGGTGCAGCGACTCATCGACCTCGATTCGCCCTATCGCTGGCAGGTCGAGGATATTGCCAGCATCGAGCATCCCGACGATTATACGATTATCTTTCATTTGCGCGAGCCAAACGGATTTTTTCTGCATTTGGCGGCGTCGATCGCCCTGTCGGTTTTGCCGTACGATGTGCCGTTTTCCGAGCAGGCGATTGTGGGGACGGGACCTTTTCGCATGATGGAATTTACGGAGGACAGACTCGTCCTGGGCGCATTTGACGATTACTACCGGGAGCGGGCTATTCTGGACCGGGTAGAAATATGGCGCGTAACAGCCGCTGAGCAAACCGGGATGCGCTACCAGCTTCCGGAAATGCCGGCATCGTCGTCCGCCACTCGCGAGTGCGGGGACAGCCTGAATATCGAGTTTCAGGAGATCGGCTGCCATTATATGAACTTCAATTTTCGCAAGCCGGGCATTCAGCACGACTTTGCTTTTCGCCAGGCGATCAAGCATTTGCTCGACCCGGTTCAGATGATTGCGGAGCTGAAAAAAGAGCATTACTCCCCGGCAGGCAGCTTTTTGCCGGAAAGAAGCCGGCAAATGACTTTTGCGCCCTCGACGTTGGAAGAAGCGGCTGCGTGGCTGCAAAAAAGCGCCTATCAGGGAGAGGCGGTTGCGCTTTTTTACGGCGAAGGCAAGAAGTGCGAGGAGGAAGCGAAGTGGCTGCAGCAACGTTGTCAGCAGATTGGCATTCGGCTGGAGCTGAGAAGCATGACGAAAGCCGAGTTTTTGTCCGAGCTTCCCGATCGGCACGCCGATATGTGCATGATGGGAGAAGTGCTGCAACGTGATATCGAGCTGGGCTTGATCGAGGTGTACAAAAACAAATGCACGATGGTCCACCGCTTTTTGGACGACGAAAAAAGAGCGAGGATGGATGAACGTCTGTCAGCAGTGCTCAGCCTGGGCAAGCGTGACGAGCGGATGGAAGCGTTGGCCAAAATTGAGGATGAGTTGAAGGACGAGCTGTGGCTTTTGTTCATTTACCACGCCAAACGAATCGATCGCTATCACCCGGCACTGCGAGGAATTACGCTTGATTCCTTTGGCTGGATTGATTTTTCCAAACTGTGGGTAAAGTCGTTCGTTACCAGTCTGTAACCCTTTCTTGCCGAACTTTTCCTATCATAGAAGGAATTGCAGAACACGGTCATCACCATGTGCTGCAGGCCGCTTGCGGTCACATCCATATTTGAAAAACGGCGAGCTGTTCGCCCCCCGAAACGAACCGGGAAAGTTTTTCACAGGAGAAGGAGGCGTTACCGTTGAACAAAAGCGCGAAGAAAGGTATCTCTGTCCTGCTGGCGACTACGGTGCTAACAAGTCCATTTGTGATGGAGCCAAAAGCCGCTCATGCTCTTTCCATTGAGGAGGTTTCGGCAGACGATACAGACGTGGATGAAGAAACCGAATATACGATTGAGTTTGAAATCGCCAAGGAACTGGCGTCGGGAGACCTCATCTACGTCCGTTTCCCTTCCGACTTTACCGTTGACAAAAAGCTGAAAAAATCCGACGTATCGCTGAAGGACGATGGCGACAAGGTCACGATCGACAGCGTATCCGTCAACAAAAACGTGGTGGAAATCGAGGTCGGGGAACGCATCAAAAAAGGCTCCGTAGTCACCGTGACGATCGACAACGTCACCAACCCCGAAGACAAGGGAAGTTATTCGATTGAAGTCAAGACAAGCAGTGAAAGCACGTACAAGAGCAAAAAAGTCACGATCGGAAAGTCGTCATCCAGCAGCAGCAGCAAGGGAGACTTCGAGGCTTCGCACAGCAACAAAAATGCAGAAGAAAGTATTTCTCTGACGCTGGGCAAATTCACGCTGGCGTCAAAAAGCAGCAAGCTGAAAGAGGGCAAGTACATTTACGTTGATTTCCCAACCAAAGACATGCTGCCCAAAAGCATCAGCAAGTCGGATGTGAAAGTGAACGGCTACAAAGCCGAGTACGTCTCGATTCTCGACAGCGATTCGATTCGCATCGAAATTCCGAGCGGCGCGGATGGCGACAACTACATCAAGCTGGAATTCAGCTCATCCGCAGGAATCGTCAACCCGTCCACTCCCGGCAAGTCCTACTACTACACCGTCGAGTATGACAGCAAGGAGTACAAATCCAAGGATGTAGAAATTACGGGTGCAAGCAGCACGCCGTTCTCCGTCTCCTTGTCCGACAATTCGGCAGGAGCGAGATCCAGCTACACGTTTGACATTGACCTGGCTTCCAAGCTGTACAGCAATACAGAAATCCAGGTAGAGTTCCCGAACTGGGAGATGGTGCCGCCTGTAATCACTAACTCTAACGTAACCGTCAACGGCGATCAGGTGACGGGACTTAGCGTGAACGGGAACAAGGTGTTTTTCCGCACGCCCAGCGGCTTTTCCAGCACGAACCGCCTGACGATCAAATTCGCTTACGAAGGCTACCTGACCAATCCGAAGTCGTCGGGAACCTATAACATTACGGCAAAAATTGATAACAAAACGTACAAATCCAAAGATTTTCAAATTACCGGCGTAACCGCACCTGTGCCTGTCGACAATACGCTGGCAACTATCGGCCTGACCCGAGCGACTGCATCGACACCGGCAGGCTTGCAGGTAGGCATCAAAGGAATCGGCGTTCCGATCGTGCGCAACCAGGGCTTCATCGAGATCGTGTTCCCTGTCGGATTCCGCGTGCCGGCTTACGTGCCAGCCAATACGGTAACAGTGAACGGCGTAGCCGCAAACTACGTAGGCGCGCGCGGGCAAAACCTGATTATCGTTCCTTCGACGGACATCCCGGCGCGAGCAGCGGTGCAAGTCAACATCGCGGAAACAGCGGGAATTGTGAACCCGGCCACTCCGGGCGTGTACAGCATCGGCGTCTACACGTCCGAGGAAAAAGGCTTGCTCTTTGCACGTCCGGCCACTGTGGTCGCGCTGAACGGCGTGAGCTTCAAAGCCAATGTCGCTTCGTTTACAAAATCAGGAAAAACGACAGCGCTGGCAGCCGCTCCTTACACAGTCAATGGCCACACGCTCATCCCGACGACGTTCTTCCGCGACGCGCTCGGCTTCTCGGTCAGCTATACGAAAACAACGGCCAAAGTCGTCAGCGGCAACACCGTGATGCAGTTCAAGGTCGGCTCCAACATCATGAACGTCAACGGCCAAAACGTCACCTTGCCGACAGCGGTTCAGTTGAAAAACAACATCCCGGCCTTGCCGCTCAAAGCGATTGCGGATCGCACCGGCTACAAAATCATCTACGTAAACGGAAACTACACGGTGTACAAATAAGCTTGAACAGAAGGAACCCCGCTTCCCCGCGGGGTTTTTTGTTCTAAAAGGACATCCCCCTCCATACGATGGTACAAGAAGGGTACGTAAGGGGGAGTAATCATGAACGAGCACACGAAGCGGCCGCGCCACGAAATCGTGATGATTAATCGACGCAGTTTGGCGATTTCGGGAGTAAAAAACGTCGAAAGCTTTGACAGTGAAGAATTCCTCTTGGAAACGGACGGCGGCTTTTTAACCATACGAGGCCAAAACCTGCATATGAAAAATCTGAGTCTGGAAACCGGAGAAGTAGCGATCGAGGGCCTGGTTCACGAAATGGCCTATCTCGAGCAGGGGCAGGCCGGGGATCGGTCGAGAGGATTCTTCGGCAAGTTGTTCAAGTGAATATCATCCTTCAACTGCAGACGGTTTTGGCCATGTCGACGTGCGGAGCGCTTATGGGGATGGGTTTTGATACGTACCATGTGTTCAAAGGGAAGAGCAGGCTGCCGCTCTGGCTGGTCTTCTTCTTTGATATCCTGTTTTGGGTAGGCAGTATGGGGGCGGTCTTCTGGATTTTAGTGAAGGTAAACGACGGAATTATTCGCTTCCCCATCTTTTTTGGAATGATTTTCGGTGCGTGGCTGTATTTTTTATTAGGCAGTAAGAAGTATATCCTTTTCCTACACCGCATGATAAAATTCTGTCAGTGGTTATACCGAACGGTGCTGCAAATCATTGACACCCTGGTTGTGCGTCCTGTGCTCTTTCTTTACCGAGTGATCCTCATGGTACTGACATTTTTGTACTCCATGTTGCTCATGATCCTCGGCTTTTTGTGGAAAGTGACGCGTTTTGTCACCGCTCCTTTTGCCAGATGGGGTCAACATTTGGGGAAAAAAATGTTCGGAAAAACAACAGGAATCTGGACCAATTGGAAGAATTGGTTTCACTCAAAGAGAAAGCGGGAGTAAACCGAGGTGGCGAGATGATGAAAGAAGCAAAAACCTCTCCAATCAATCGAAAAGGGCAAAGACGGAGAATGCGGCTCTTTTTCTTTTTTATCCTCTGCTTTTTCGTCTGGACTGGCTATACGCTTTATTTGCAAAGCGGAGTGCTGGCCGAGAAGAAAAGCGAGCTGGAAGCTCTCAAGCAGGAAGCGGTTGTCCTGCAGCAAAAGCAAGAGGAGCTGACTTACGAGGCTAGCCGGCTGAACGATCAGGAATACCTGGCGGAACTGGCGCGCAAACGGATTTATTACACGAAGCAGGGCGAGAGCATTTACGTGATTCCGGAATAAGCTCACAGTGTGATCTTCTAGGAGAGGGAGGCTTTCCACGTACATGGGAGTCGAGATCGGGAGCAAACTGGAAGGAAAAGTCACAGGTATCACGAAGTTTGGCGCGTTTGTAGAGCTGCCGGGGAATGTGACCGGACTGGTGCACATCAGCGAGATTGCCGACGTCTATGTCAAAGATATTCATCAGTTTTTGAAAATCGGCGACATCGTAACGGTCAAGGTCCTCAGTGTCAAAGAAGGCAAGATTGGACTGTCGATCAAAAAGGCACAGGAAAAGGAACGGCAGCCTCGTCAGCCGCGGGAGCGAACGGAAGGCTTTGAGGATAAGCTGAACCGCTTCCTCAAAGAAAGCGAAGACCGCCTGTCCTCTCTGAAAAAGAGCGGAGACAAGAAGGGACGCAGTCGGTAGAATATCATCGGAAAATTATGACTTTTATTTTTTTGCCAAAAGCGCATTTTGACAGAAAAAAGAGGAAGGTCATTTGAAAGTAGTGACGAATAAGGTATCGTAAGCCCGTTTCGCAAAGCGCGAATCACCTGTCAGCCGACGTTATCCGCCATAACGTCGGTTTTTTTTGTCCAAACTCGCGGGTTAATTTGTCGCACGATTCTGTGAATACGCGCTGGTTTTTTGACAAATTTTACAATCCCACCTCCGTATAATGGAGAAACACATTGAACAAGAACGGGGTGGAGCTAAAATGATCGCAAACAAGAATGTGTCCCAGGCTGGTCAAGCATGGGCGCGCCAAGTGTCTGACCGAATGGATACTACCGCACGAACATGGGGAGACAAAGTCGCCGACGCCGTACAGAGATGGAATGTGCTTCCACTTTTGATGGGGTTTTTGCTCGGGCGGGCCTTGATCTTGGAAGAGCTGACGCCTTTTGCTATACCGTATTTTATCGTCATGTTCTATCTTCGCAGGGACTGCCTGCTCATCACGGGACTGGCGCTTGTTCTCGGGGCCTTTACCCAATCGGTTCCGATCGGGCTGCAGACGATCCTCAGTATCGTGCTGGCCCTCTTTGCTTGCAAAATGATGGAGCGGCTGCGCAGGAAAGACTTTTCGCGCACGCCACTGCTCGTCGTCATCACAATCTTCGTCAGTCGGCTGCTGTACGCCACGCTGACCAACCAGGTGAACACGTATGAGCTGGTCATGGTCGCTGTCGAAGCTGTACTCGGCTTCGTGCTGACGCTCATCTTCATCCAGTCGCTGTCGATCATTCACTTGGCCAAGCCTTACGAGCCGCTGAAAAATGAGGAAATCGTGTCGCTCGTCATTCTCCTCGCCTCGCTGATGACAGGCACGGTCGACTGGATGGTAGAAGGCATCTCGATGGAACATGTCCTCTCCCGCTATTTGCTGCTCGTCTTCGCCTTCGTCGGGGGCGGGACCGTGGGGGCCGCTGTTGGCGTCGTAACCGGGCTTATCCTCAGTTTGGCAAATGTAAGTGCCCTTCTGCAAATCAATTTGCTGGCGTTTTCCGGTCTTTTGGCAGGATTGCTCAAGGAAGGCGGAAAAGTAGGCGTCTCCGCAGGTCTGCTGATCGGGACGGCCATCCTGGCAATCTACGGCGGTGCGGAAGAGACGCTGTACTACTCCTTGATTGAAACCTCCTTGGCTATTGTTGCCTTCATCCTCACGCCTGCCGTGCTCTGGAAAAAGGTAGCCCGCTTCATTCCAGGCACGCCCGAAAATTTGCAATCCCATCAGGAATACATGCGCAGAGTCCGCGATGTGACGGCGGGCAAAATTCAGCAGTTCTCCGATTTGTTTACCCAGCTCTCCCGCAGCTTTGCGCAAACGGCAGAGCAGGAGGAAATCGAGGAGCAGGCAGATGCGTTCCTCAGCCGCGTCTCGGAGTTCACGTGCCAAAAATGCTGGAAGAAGGAACAATGCTGGGAAAAGGACACGCAAGCCACATATGAAGGCATGCGTTATCTCATGGACAAAGTGTACGAAAACGGCACACTCGCGGGTGTAACCCCGCCGCGCGACTGGGAGCGAAAATGCGTCAAGACGGAAAAGGTGCTGACCGTGATGGAGCAGGAATACGACCGCCAGCAAGCTTTTGACCAGTTGAAAAAGCAAGTGAAGGAAAGCCGCAAGCTGGTGGCCGATCAGCTCTCGGGCGTTTCTCGGGTCATGAGCGACTTTGCCCGCGAAATCCAGCGGGAAGGGATGGAGCTGTCTTTTCAGGAGAAGCAAGTCTCGAAGGCGCTGGAAGGCTTGGGGCTGTCCGTGCGCCGGGTGGAGATTCACAGCCTGGAAGAAGGCAAGGTCGATATCGAAATCAGTCAGCCGACTTGCTACGGGCATGACGAGTGCGGCAAAATCGTCGCGCCGATGCTGACGGAAATTTTGGGCGAGAACATTGTGGTACGCGAGCGGCAATGCGAAGCGCAAAAAGACGGTTCATGCACGATGTGCCTCGCTTCCGCCAAAACATATGAAATCGAAATCGGCGTGGCTGGCGCTGCCAAGGACGGCAAGCTGCTGTCCGGCGACAGCTTCCGCACGATGGATCTCGGCAATGGCAAGATGGCCCTGGCGATCAGTGACGGCATGGGCAATGGCGAGCGGGCCTTTTTGGAGAGCCAGTCCGCCCTCGACATGCTCCAGCAGTTGCTGCGCTCCGGTATGGACGAAAAAATTTCGATCAAGACGGTCAATTCCATTCTGGCGCTGCGCTCCACAGACGAAATGTTCGCGACGGTTGATTTGGCGCTGATCGATTTGCAGACAGCCCACACCCGTTTTATCAAAATCGGCTCCACGCCGAGCTTCGTCAAACGCAAAAGCGATGTCATCACGATTACAGCCAACAACCTGCCCGTCGGCATTCTCGAAGAAATCGAGGTCGACGTCGTGTCGAGAATGCTCAAGCCGGGCGATCTGCTGGTCATGATGTCCGACGGCATCTACGAGGCGCCGCGGCATATCGAAAACAGGCAAGCGTGGATGAAGCGGATCATCGGCGAGCTGGAGACAGACGACCCGCAGGAAGTCGCCGATCTGCTCCTGGAAAAAGTCATTCGCCAGCACTCCGGCAAAATTGTCGACGACATGACCGTCCTCGTGGCGCGGATTGACCGCTTTGTGCCGCAATGGTCCGCCATCCAGGTACACGGGATGGAGAAGCTGGAGCGGCCGCGGATTGTAAGCTAGGGGTATGTTTTCCCATCAGAGCGTCGATACTGTTGCTAAAACAGGCTGAATGGGGAGATTATTTGTGAAAGAAGCGACACTTCGTCAAATTCTGGTAGTAACGGACGGCTGCTCCAATTCGGGGATGAGCCCGGTTGCAGCCGCTGCTCTTGCCCGCGAGCAAGGGATTACGGTAAACGTCATTGGCGTCATTGACAAAAGCGAACTGGGCGAAAAAGGGGAGCGTGAAATCCGCGAAATCGCCGAAGCGGGAGGCGGGCTGTGCGACATCGTCTATCCGCAGCAGCTTGCGCAGACGGTGCAGATGCTGACGCGCAAGGCGATGACGCGAACCATCCATCAAGTGGTCAATAAAGAATTGAAGGAGATTTTGGGCGATTCCGGAATAGAGGAGCTGGCTCCCGACAAGCGCGTGCAGGTGGCAGGCATGGTGGACGAGCTGGGGGAAAAAAGTAGCCTGAACGTCGTGATGTTGGTCGATACATCGGGCAGCATGAAGCCAAAGCTGTCGGCGGTTCAGCAAGCCATTCACGATTTTAGCATCAGCTTGCACTCCCGAAGCGGGAAAAGCAGAATGGCTGTAGGTTCATTTCCTGGGAAACAAAAGTATTTGGATATACGCATCCCGTGGACAGACAAGGTGGAGCAGGCGCATCAGTTGACCAGCGATTTGGCCATGAGCGGAATTACCCCGACTGGGCCTGCGATTGTCGAGGCGATTGCCTTGTTTGAGCAGGATAAACTCCCAAGCTCGCTGCAGGAGCGCTATCGCGACGAAGAAGAAAATGACGACATGAACGGAAGTTTGCGCGACCATGTCTTCTAAGGCAGCGACTCCCGATCTGCCCACACATTTTCAGGGCAAATGGAACCGGAGGTCGTACCACGTTCTGCGGGAGTTGGGGCGTGGTGCGAACGGCACCGTCTACCTCGTTTCCCAGGACGGCGTGCGTCGCGCTGTCAAGGTAGGCGTGGAAGGCATGGATATTTTAATGGAAGTGAACGTGCTGAAAAGCATACAACAGGGGCGGGATTCCAAAGTGGGACCGCTCCTGTGTGATGTGGACGACCTCGTCGTGAACGGCAAGCCGTGTACGTTTTACGCCATGGAGTACCTGGAAGGCGAGCAGTTGGACCGATACATCAAAAAAGAAGGGGCGGAATGGGTGCCCGTCATGATCGTCCAGCTTTTGGCGAGGCTGGACGTCTTGCACAAGCACGGCTACATTTTCGGTGACCTCAAGCCGGAGAACATCATGGTGAGCCAGAAGGACAAAACGGTGCGGCTGATTGATTTTGGCGGCGTGACGAAGCATGGAAATGCCGTCCGCCAGTTTACGGAGGAGTACGATCGGGCTTTTTGGCACGCAGGGGACAGGCGGGCCGAAACGGGCTATGATCTGTTTTCCGCAGCCGTCATGATGGTGCGTCTGACTGTTGGAAACGAGACGTGGAAAAGCAGCCTCAGTGAACCGCGTCACACGGGATTGCTCTGTGATATAATACGGAAAAGTGACAGCCTTTACCCTTATCGAGTGCCTTTGTTGAAGGCTTTTCACGGGAAGTTTGCCACAGCCCAGGAAATGAGATCCGAGCTGTTGGCGGTGCTTCGGGAGCGAACGGTCGCGAAGCCGCAAAAGAAGGCTCCGGCTGCCGCCGGGAAAGCGGGGAAAGTAGGCGGAGGCATTAGCGGTTTGTTCGTCGCCTCGCTCTTGCTGTTGGCTGGCACTTTGTATTATGCATGGTTCATGTGAAGGATGTGACGGTTTGTGTCCTCGGATTTGGTGATGGATACTTGCTTGTTGGCAGGATCAATTATATTGAAAAATGGTGGTGAAACATACCGGACGGAAGAGACGATGACATTGATCGCGGAGGCGGCGGGCATGGATGACGTCAACAGCTCCGCTACGCCAACGAGCATCATTTTGTCTTTCCGGTGCAGCGGGCTCGATCATACCCGTATGGTGCGGACCCCTAAGCGGACTACCAATTTGAATAAAATTACACTCGTAAACGATGTGTCCCGCAGGTTCGTCGGCGGAAAAATCAATTTGGAGCAAGCGTATCGACTGCTGCGCCAAATCGACCAGGAAAAGCCGATTTATCCGAAATGGATGCAGCATATCGCAGCCGCTATCGCCAGCGGCTCCTTCGCCATGCTGGCGGGCGGTACATGGTTTGACCTCATCCCGTCCGCATTGGCGGGGCTGATCGTCAATCTCAGCCTTGAATATTTGGAACAGTTTGTTCGAATGAAGTTTTTTACGGAATTTTCGGCTGCCTTGCTGGGCGGGCTGTTCGCCTTGCTGGCCGTAACCGTCTTTCCACAGTTGCACATTAGCATCATTATTATCGGTGCCATGCTTCCGTTGTTCCCAGGGATCGCGATCACCAACTCGCTGCGGGATTTGCTGGCGGGTGATCTGGTTGCAGGTGTGTCACGGGGAGTCGAGGCCATGTTGACGGCCGTCTCCGTAGCGGTAGCCACAGCGATTATTCTCTGGGTGGGGTGAGAAGTATGTTTTTTCAAGGTTTGGCGCTGAGCTTCGTCTCGTCAATGGCGTGGTGTGTGCTGTTTAACGTCCCGGTCCGCACGATTTTGGCCGGCGGATTGGCAGGTATGGTCGGTTTTTGCGTGTTCTCGCTGTTGCCGGTCTTGGGCGCGGAAGTGTTGCTTTCGACATTTGCTTCCGCGGCGATCGTCTCGTTGCTGAGTCAATTTTTATCCATCTTGCTTCGCGTTCCTTCGACCAACTTTAGCGTTGCGGGCATCATCCCGCTCGTTCCGGGGTCTTTGGCTTACAAGTCGATGCTCGCTTTCGTGAACAACAACTACGTGGAAGGCATTACCCTGGCGACCAAGACGATGATGGTGGCCGGAGCTATCGCATCTGGACTTATTTTTGGTATTTCCGTCGTGACGATCTGGAAAGGAGCCCGCTATGCTGGCAAGCGTACACAACGAGATTGAGGCTTCCGGGCTTTTGCTTCCCGGGGAAACGATTGTGGTAGGGGTTTCCGGCGGCAATGATTCTACAGCTCTTTTGCATATATTGGCTTCTCTCAATAAACAATATCAATACGGCTGGAAGCTGCATGCCGTACACCTGAATCACGGCTTTCGCGGAGAGGAGGCCAGGCTGGACGCACAGTACGCAGAGGCGTTGTGCAGCGAGCTTGGCGCAGTTTTTCACCTGTTTGCGTACGATGTCCCCTCCTATATGAAAAAGACGGGAAAAGGGAGCCAGGAGGCGAGCCGCGAGCTTCGCTACCGCTTTTATCGCGAGGTAGGCAGCGCGCACGGGGCGAGCAAGCTGGCATTGGCGCATCATGCAGACGACCAGGTCGAGACGATTTTGTTTCGCCTCGTTCGCGGCAGCAGGCTGCAGGGACTTACAGGCATGCCGCAGCGTCGCATGCTGGAGGACAGCGAGATGGAACTGGTGCGTCCTCTGTTGCATAAAACGCGTCAGGAACTGGAAGCCTATTGCCAGGAAAATCGTCTTGTCCCGCGTGAGGACAGCAGCAACCGATCGCGCAAGTACAAGCGCAATTTGCTGCGTCTTGACGTGATGCCCTTGCTTGCCGAGGTGAACGAGAGGTACCGCGAGCATATTCTCGATCTCGCCAGGGCGATTTCGCAGGATGAAGCTTTTTTGACACGGCTGGCCCGCGAACGTCTGGATGAGGCCACGATCGAAAAGAAACAGGAAGCATTTATGATTGACAAAGACAAGTTTCAAACTTGTGACGTTGCTTTACAAAGGAGAATGATTACTCTAATATTAAGTTATCTCTCAAAACATACCGAATGGTCTTCGCAGCATGTGGAGACCGTTTTGCACATGCTAGGGGGGAGTCGCCCTTCTGCGGAACTGCATTTGCCCGACAACATGGCGGTAAGCCGGATGTACGGACGAGTACTTTTTAGTCGTAGGAAGCGGCAAGACTGCATACATACCTATAGTTACGAACTCGCAGTTCCAGGGGTGACCCGGATCGACGAGAGCAATGCCACGGTACATATTTCTTACCTTGAAGGTCCCATGGATTGGGGGCGACTCCCGGGCAATGAAGCGGTGTTTGACGCCGATCAGCTTCCAGGAGCGCTGTATTTGCGTAACCGGAAACCAGGAGACCGTCTCACCCTGTTTGGCTCGGCAGATGGAAAGAAGCTGAAAGATCTACTCATTGATGCCAAAATTCCGCGAGCATGGCGGGACAAACTTCCGCTCTTGACGGCGGGCGATGAGGTAATTTGGGTACCAGGCGTGCGCCGTTCCGCCGTGGCGCCGGTAAATGGACAGACCAGGCGCTTTCTACACGTGCGGGTAGAGTTTGGAGAAGATTGGCGGGAGGTTTTTTCATGAATCAAGACATCGAGAAGATTTTGCTATCAGAAGAAGATATTGCAGGAAAGGTAAAGGAATTGGGCAAGACACTGGCTGCCGAATACAAGGACAAAAATCCGTTGGTGATTTGCGTTCTGAAAGGCGCGGTTGTTTTCATGGCTGACCTGATCCGCCACATGGATATTCCGTGCGAAATGGATTTCATGGCGGTTTCCAGCTACGGAAGCGGAACCGAGTCCTCCGGCATGGTGAAAATTCTGAAGGACCTTGATACCTCCGTGCAAAACAGACATGTGCTGGTAGTAGAAGACATCATGGATAGCGGATTGACACTGAGCCGATTGGTAGAGCTGTTGCGCCATCGGGAAGCTGCCTCTGTGAAAGTCGTGACACTCCTCAACAAACCGGAGCGTCGCAAGGTGGATATTTCGCCAGACTACAGCGGTTACGATATTCCGGACGAGTTTGTCGTCGGATACGGTCTGGACTACGCCGAGCGGTATCGTAATTTGCCGTACATCGGGGTATTGAAGCCTGAAGTCTACACCAAGTAGCTTTGTTGTGGAGACTCGGCAAAATATGATAAAATGTGAAAAGTGTCTGTTCGTGAGAGGAGGTAAGGAATGAATCGCTTTTTTCGTAATACCGGGTTCTACCTACTGATTTTTCTTGTCACGGTCGGGATCGTGAATTTCATCCTCTCCGGTACTGATAAGGTTGGGAAACTTACATATCAGGATTTCCGGGTACAGCTTAAAGCTGACAATGTTACAGAGCTATCCATGCGCCCTGAAAATGGTACATACAGGGTAGAGGGTACACTAGCTAAAGCTATTCCGGGACAGGAAAGCAACAAATTTTTTACCAACGTTCCTTTGTACGACTCTGATGTTGTAAAGCTGGTCGAGACGAAAATTGATGAACAAAAACTGAAAAAGGTAGAGTTCAATCCAGCGGAGGGCAACAGCATTTGGCTCACGTTCCTGACCTCGATCATTCCTTTTGTCATCATTTTCATCCTGTTTTTCTTCCTTCTGAACAATGCCCAGGGTGGCGGCAGCCGAGTGATGAACTTCGGAAAAAGCCGCGCGAAGCTGTACAACGAAGAGAAGAAGCGCGTTACGTTTGACGATGTAGCGGGTGCAGATGAAGAAAAAGCGGAGCTGGAGGAAGTCGTTGAGTTCCTGAAAGACCCGCGCAAATTTAACGCCGTTGGTGCCCGTATTCCAAAAGGGGTCCTGCTCGTAGGTCCTCCAGGTACTGGTAAAACCTTGCTCGCCCGCGCTGTTGCTGGTGAGGCAGGCGTTCCGTTCTTCAGCATTTCCGGTTCTGACTTCGTGGAAATGTTCGTCGGGGTGGGTGCATCCCGCGTGCGTGACCTGTTTGAAAACGCGAAGAAAAATGCTCCGTGCATTATCTTCATCGACGAGATCGACGCCGTAGGTCGCCAGCGTGGAGCTGGTCTCGGCGGTGGTCATGACGAGCGCGAGCAAACCCTCAACCAGTTGCTCGTAGAGATGGACGGTTTCGGCGGCAACGAAGGCATCATCATGGTGGCTGCGACCAACCGACCTGACATTCTCGACCCGGCGCTTCTGCGTCCAGGACGTTTTGACCGTCAAATCACAGTGGATCGTCCCGACATCAAAGGCCGTGAAGCGGTGCTCAAGGTTCATGCCCGCAACAAGCCGCTTGGCGACGACGTGAAGCTGGATGTGATTGCCCGTGGTACTTCGGGCTTCACAGGTGCTGATTTGGAGAACTTGCTGAACGAAGCTGCTCTCCTTACTGCCCGCAAAAACAAAAAGCAAATCAGCATGAAGGAAGTGGACGAAGCGATCGACCGCGTCATTGCTGGTCCGGCGAAAAAGTCTCGCGTTGTCAGCGAGGACGAAAGACGCCTGGTTGCTTTCCACGAAGCCGGTCACACCATTATCGGCTATCACCTGAGAAATGCAGAAATGGTACATAAGGTAACGATCATTCCGCGCGGCCAGGCTGGCGGATACACCGTGATGCTGCCAAAAGAAGACCGTTTCTTTGCTACCAAAACAGATTTGCTCGACAAAATCGTCGGCCTCTTGGGTGGACGAGTGGCTGAGGAGCTGGTGCTCGGGGATATCAGTACCGGGGCACACAATGACTTCCAGCGCGCGACCGCGATTGCCCGCAGCATGATTACCGAATACGGGATGAGCAGACTCGGTCCGATGCAGTTCGGCAAGAGCCAGGGACAGGTATTCCTGGGCCGCGATTACGGCAACGAGCGCAACTACTCCGACAAGATCGCCTATGAGATTGATCTGGAAATGCAAAACATCATCAACGAATGCTACGCCAAGTGTAAAGAGTTGCTGACCAAGCACCGCGATCAGCTCGATCTGATTGCGAACACTCTGCTGCGCGTAGAAACACTTGATGCAGATCAGATCAAACAACTGATCGAGACGGGCAGAATGGACAACGATCCAGACAATCCGGATAACGGCGATGTGGTCGTCAACATTCAACCGAAGCAAGACGAAACAAACGAAGAACCGAAACAATAAGGGGCGCCTCAGGTGCCTCTTTTCTTCATAAAAGGACAAGAGGTTTGCTTTTGCAAAATCATAATCAACCGAATTGATCTGGAGGAGGAGAAATGATGCTGCTTACACCGGGAATGGCTGCATTTGATATGGACGGTACGTTGTTGAACGAGGCATCACAAATGACAGAAGGGACGAGAGCGGCACTGTTCAAGCTGCAAGAAAAGGGCTGCAAGCTGGTGCTGTCGACAGGCAGAATGTTCGGCTCCGCCCAAGTCCCGATTGACTCGTTTCCATTTGACGGATACGTATGCAGCAACGGGGCAGCGATTTATGAAAAAGACGGCACGCTGGTTCGCCGCTTTTACTTGTCCAAGGAAATGGTGATTGATGCGATCCATGCGCTGCGACAAGAGCCGATTTACTACGAACTGCATGATACGAACAGCAACCGCTGGATGGTGCAGGAGGATCGTGAGCGTCTGGAGGCGATCATCGAGCAGGATGCATCGGTGGAGGGAGTCTCCATGCGGCAGTTTGCGTTTTACAGGCTCGCCCGCGTCGCGCCGCTTGCGGAAATGCTGCAAAAAATCGAAAGCGGAGAAGCGGAAATCGTCAAGTTTTTCGTCTGGGACAACAATCCGGAACGGCTGAAGCGGGTTGCTGAGCAGTTCAACCCGTGGCAGGAGCAGGTGACGATCACTTCGTCCGGCAAGCAAAATATCGAGGTCATTCCCCACGGCGTTTCCAAATGGGAAGGACTGCTGTATTTTTGCAAGACGTGGGGAATAGCGCCCGAACAGGTGATGGCGTTCGGCGATGCGGAGAACGATCGCGAGGCGTTGACCGGGGCTGGCTATTCGGTGGCGATGGAAAACGCAACGCCTGCGATCAAGGAGATTGCCAAATATATCGCGCCGCATCATAACGACGATGGCGTAGCCCGATTTATTTTGGAACGCGTGATTGGCGAGCCGACGATATAGCCGACAAAGTGGAATCATAGCTGCAAAAGTCTTTAAAAGCGGTAGCAAAACTCTCTCTGCCGAGAAACCGTCCTTAGCCTGGGCGGTTTTTGTTGTTGTTGAGAATGGTTATCAATTATAATGAGCGTAGCTATTCGGAGAGGAGAGAGTACCCCCTATGATGCAAAAAGAGCTTTTTCTTCTGTGGAATCACGCTTCCGTCAAAGTCATGGACGTACGCCACCAGATTGTGCAGCCAGGGGAAAAACAGAGGTTTGATCCGCTCCCTTCGAGTGTGTTTCTGTATTTCATTCGCGGTCGCGCCGAGGTGTTGCTGGATGAGCTGGCGTATTCTGTGCGCAGCTTTCACGTCATTCACGGCGGCAAGGGACTGACGCTCGAAATCACGGCCTGCGAAAACGACGCGGAATACTACATTCTTTTTTATAAAGCGGTTATTTCTTTGCCATGCCGCCAGGAAATCATGCAGCTTTTGGAGCGGCGCAACTGGTTTTTGGCTCCGTATGCCTTTATTCCCCAACAGTCTGTCGCCCTGTTCGATCAGGTGGAAAAGCTGCACGCAGTTTGGCAGGCGAACGACGCCGATCCTGTGCGGCAACTGCGGGCGAGAGGGCTGTTTCAGCTTTTTGTCTCCGAGCTGTTGCGGCAAATGGACGAAGAAGCGCGAGGCTACGGAAAAGCCGACCTTGTTTCCCAGGCGAAGCAGTTCATCCACACGCATTACAGCAAGCCGATTACGCTGGAGACGATGGCGCAAAAGCTTACCTACAGCATTCCGTATTTGTCCAGGCTGTTCAAGCAGCAGACGGGGCACAGCCCGATCGACTACCTCATCAGCGTGCGGCTGGACAGGGCAAAGGCATTGCTCGCGCAAACCGATGCCTCTTTGCAGGAGGTTGCCGAAGGCGTCGGGTACAGCGACCTCTCCTACTTTATCCGCGCGTTCAAAAAACATACGGGTGTCACGCCGGGACAGTTTAAGGAACAGGCGGCCAGCGTGCGTGCAGGCTCAGAATATCCTGTGAAAAGGCTAAGATCATCCCTTGTACGAATCTCCCCGCACAACTACAATCTGTTTAATAATGAAAATCATTATCGAAAAGGTGAGGGAGAGAAAGTGCAGCTATTCAGAAATGGAACCAAAGGCAAAATGCACAAGCTGATGCTGGGGCTCGCGTTGCTTTTGAGTGCATGCTCCAGTCCTGGGAATGGCGGGGCAGTCAACAGCAGTCCTCCGCAGTCGACGCAGCAAACAACAGAAGCTTCGGCCGCAGCGAATGCCCAGCAAGCGAAGCAGCAGCAATGGCCGCGAACCTATGTGGATGCGACAGGAAAAGAAGTGGTGATTGCCAAGCAGCCACAGCGTGTTGCCGTTACTCACTTTGGAATGATGGAGTATTTCTTTGCGCTGGAAACACCTCCGATCGCCTCTACACTGGCAGAGCGCATGCTGGGATCGTTTGAAACGTTGAAGCCTTACGCCAAAACAGCCACAGTCAAAGATATCGGTGAAGTGACTACACCGAATCTGGAGCTGATGACGGAGCTTGAACCGGATTTGATTGTAGCTTTTTCCGGGACGCACAATGACGTCTACGAAGATTTGAGCCATATTTCCATCGTTGCGATGATTAACAATACAGAGGAGCGAACCTGGGCAGAGACGCTCCGCGAATACGCCAAACTGATCGGCAAAGAGCAGTTGGCCGAGGACTATATCACGAAGCTGGAAGCGCTGATGGCGGAAGCCAGAGAAAAATTGGCTACGAAAAAGGATAAAACCGTGACGTTCCTGCGGGCATCGGGTGACGGCAGCACTTTTTACGTGCTCGATGACAATGACGTCTCGTATGCTTTCGATGAAAAATCCGGGCTGGGCCTCAAACCTCCCGGCCAGTACAAGCTGGAGGGCGACGTTGTTTCTTTGGAAGGCATAACAGTGCTCGATCCCGACTACATTTTCCTCGTCGATTATTTGGACAATATGGATACGACGCTTGCCGAGCTGAACAAAAGCAAAGTGTGGCAGTCGCTGAAGGCTGTAAAAGCAAACCATGTGTATCCGCTTGATGTCTCGATCAGTACAAAAGGTCCGTTGGCGGTTGAGTACACGACGAAGGAGCTGCTCCGGGTTCTTGCGGAATAGCCTCCAAAATCAATCGCATGGACGGAGAGGAGAGCGGGCAGATGAGTCAGCCTAGCGTGCTACACGATACGTTTAACGAACGACAGTTATTGATTTACTTGCCTGACGGTTATGCGGACAGCGACCAGCGTTACCCTGTCGTCTATTTGCAGGACAGCGGAGATTTGATTGAGCCAAACGATAGCGACACCTTGCTGAAAGTGCGGGAGCTGACGGCGAAGGGCGAGTTGCCAGGCATGATTTTTGTCGGAGTGGCTTCGTTTGATCGCAACGACGAATACACGCCGTTTGTTTCGCCCAACGTGTTTGAGCCAGGCAAGATGTTTGGCGGCAATGCATCCGTCTACGCCCGTTTTCTGGCGAACGAGCTGAAGCCGTACATCGACAGCAAGCTGCGGACGCTGCCGGACAGAGAGCATACGGGGATTATGGGCTTTTCGTTTGGCGGGCTTATCTCCGTCTACACGGCTTTCGCGTATCCGGATTTTTTTGGGCGAATCGGGAGCTTTTCCGGCTCCTTCTGGTTTCCGGGCATCATCGAATGGCTGGAGCAGTTGCCCATCCGCCAGACAGGCCAGCGCCTCTACATGAACCTGGGACATGCAGAAGGTGCAGGCCGCACGAACGGACAACAGTGGATGGTGCCCAACAGCAAAAAGGTGTATGAACTTTTGCTGCAAAACGGCTTTACCGAAAGCACGGTGCGCCAGGTGATTTACGAGAGCGAGCACCATTCCTTCGATCTGGGGGTGCAGTACGTCCCGGAGGCGCTGCAATGGTTGTTCCGGGCAGAGTAGACGAGAGCGACAGGCTCATATCCTTTTTAAAAGGAAAGGATAGGCAAATCATGTAACAACGCTTACATTGACAAGACCCAGTAATCAGCTTACAATGACCGTAAATTATGACACCACCGTAGGGGGATTTTTTCCATGGACGCTTTAGCGTTAGAAAAAAAAGCCCAGCGCAACGCTGAGTTACGTGAACGACTGATGCAGTTGAAGAAAGAACGTAATGCCATCATTCTTGCTCATTTTTACCAACGTCCTGAGATTCAGGAAGTAGCCGACTTCATTGGAGATTCCTTTGGACTGGCACAAAAAGCAAAGGAAACCGATGCAGATGTGATCTTGTTCTGCGGAGTTCACTTCATGGGAGAAAGTGCAAAAATTCTCAATCCCCAAAAGAAGGTTATCATTCCTGATGAACGCGCAGGCTGTCCAATGGCGGACATGGTGAACGTAGAGGGGCTGCGCAAGCTAAAGGCACAGCATCCGAATGCGAAAGTAGTGGCGTACATCAACACTTCTGCTGACGTCAAGGCAGAAACACACATCTGCTGTACGTCGTCTAACGCAAAGCGAGTGATCGAATCTGTGGACAGCGAGGAGATCATCTGGGTTCCGGACAAAAACCTGGGCCACTACGTCTCCCAGTTTACGGACAAAAAAATGATTATTTGGGAAGGCTACTGCAATACGCATGACCAGTTGTCCGTCGAAGACATCATGACGTTGAAGCAGCAGCATCCAGAGGCAGTGGTCGTCGTGCATCCGGAATGCCGCCCGGAAGTGGTTTCCTTGGCCGACTACGTAGGCTCCACAACCGGAATCCTCAAATACTGCCGCGAATCGTCCCACAAGGAATTTATCATCGGGACCGAGGACGGTACACGCTACATGCTGGAAAAGGACAGCCCGGACAAGACGTTTATTTTCGCGTCCAAATACCTCGTCTGCCCGAACATGAAGGTGAACAACCTGAAAAAATGCGTCGAGGCGTTAGAGACCATGAAGCCGGAAATCTACGTGCCAAAAGAAATCGCAGACGCGGCGCGCGCGTCGCTGGAGCGGATGCTGGAAGTGGCTCCGGCGTAAGCGGATGGCCTGTTGATCGGCAATCATTTTTATGAAAAGAGAGAAGGGAGCAGAGCTTGTTGTAAGCTTTGCTCCCTTTGTTGCTGTCTCGCGTGCGAAGCAGTCTACGACTCCGCCAGAGGCTGAAATCCTTTCTGCTATCCCCAAAAAGCTCCCTCGTGAGGAAGCGACAGCGTGCCAGTCCCTGATGAAAACTGCCCGATGCTCAAGACGGCATAGGAGTCGGTGTCGGTTTTCCGTAGCCTTCTTTGTAGGTGTGGTCGATGTAGTCGCGGATTTCTTTTGTCGATTTTCCAGCCTGCTTCAGCTTGGAAGAAATAACGGCAATCTCCATGCAGACGCCGCAGCGTGTCCCGTGGTCATCCCAGACGATGGAGCCATCCGGCTTTTCCTCTTTGATAAAGCAGTTGCCGTTGTGCAGATGTCCAGCGCTCTCTCCGCAGCCGCAGTAGCAAGGGATGGATTTGAGCAGCTCGCGGTTGGCGCCGGCGATTTTGTACGATTCGATAATGACGGGGTCTTGATTATCTAAAAACTTCGGAAGCTGATCGACGGAAGCTGTCATTTCCTGCAGGTCACCATTCGGAGCGTGCTGTGCGTGATTCGCGTGATCCTGACCAGCTTGATCGTTAGAGCCACAGCCAGCAAGCAGAGCTGCGGTGATGAAACTGATCGCTAACCATGATTGTCGTTTCATTTTGGACATACCTCCTGCCTTTTATCTTATCATAACGGCATGGAGAAATTGTGAAGCTATGATCGACGTTGCAAACAAATGACAATTAAATCGGAATAAATCCTATTTACTTTTTGGGCTTCAGTCCTTATAATGAAAAACGATCATGAAACTAAATCGGAATCATTTTGAATTGGGTAGGAGGAGCACAGAGATGAAAAAGGGCCTGATGGCGATCGTTAGCCTGATTGCAGCGGTCAGCATTGCCGGATGCGGCGCAGCCGATCAGACAGCAAGCACACCTCAAACCGGCGGCGATGCGAGTGCCAAGCCAAAAGTATATACGACTATTTATCCGCTCGAATACGTAGCCAAGCGTATCGGGGGCGACCATGTGGAAGTGACCAACATCATTCCGCCCGGAGTGGAGCCGCACGATTACGAGCCAACTGCAAAAGACATGGTGGCGTTGGCGAACGCAGACATTTTTGCCTACAACGGCAGCGGCCTGGAGCTGTGGGTCGATAAAGCGGTAGGCAACCTCGACAAAAACAAGACTGTGATCGTCAATGCGTCGGAAGGTCTGGACTTACTGAAAGCGACAGAACATGAACACGAGCACGAAGGGGAAGCAGCGACGGAAGAAGGGCACGAGCATGAGGGAGAAGCCGCGACCGAGGAGCACGGCCATGACCACGGCGAATTTGACCCGCACGTCTGGCTGGACCCTACGAAGCTGAAGGCGCAGGCGGAAAAAGTGAAAAATACGCTGGTGCAAAAAGACCAGGCGCATGCTGCCGATTATGAGAAAAACTACGCGCAATTGGCTGCCGACTTGGATCAGTTGGACCAGGAGTTTAAAAACATGGTCTCGCAAGCTGCCAAAAAAGAATTTATGACCTCGCACAGCGCATTCTCCTATTTGGCGAATCGGTACGGACTGGAGCAAGTAGCCATTTCCGGGCTGAATCCGGCTGACGAGCCGTCGCCAGCAGAATTGAAAAGTCTGGTCGAGCATGTGAAGGAGCACAACATCTCCTATGTCATGTTCGAAACGCTCGTCTCGCCAAAAGTAGCGGAAGTGATCGCGAAGGAAGCCGGCGTGAAGACGGCGACGCTCAATCCGCTTGAAGGTTTGACTGAGGAGGATGTAAAAGCTGGACGTGACTACTTGTCCATCATGCGTGACAACCTGGAGACTTTGAAAGTCGCATTGAAATAAGCTTGCAGCAAAAATGTCGCTATCTACAGCGGCATTTTTTTCTTTGCCTGCCCGCGATTTTGTCCTGATAGCCGGGCTTCAGGCGTTTTTGCCAAATAGGAGGGTTGTGGTTCGGGCAAAATCGTAGTAGGATGAAAGGTAACAAATCAGAACAAATCCGATTTAAAGGATGATTATTGCATGGAACCAATGACCCAAGGAGTGCCTGTGGTAAAGCTCACGGACGTCTCCTTTCAATATGAAGACAAACTGGTTCTGGACGGGGTGGAGTTTTCGCTGGAACGGGGAGAGTTTGTCGGGATTGTCGGCCCGAATGGCTCGGGAAAATCAACGCTGATGAAGCTGATCCTTGGGCTGCTCACCCCGAACAAGGGAAAAGTCGAGCTGTTCGGTCAGCCTCTGTCCAAATTCCGCGAATGGAACCGGATCGGGTATGTAGCACAGCAGGTAGCTCACGGAGCTGGCGGCTTTCCCGCGACGGTGCAGGAAGTCGTGGCTTCCGGTCTGGTGGGGAAGGTCGGCCTTTTCCGCAGACTGAACGCCCAACATCATGCGAGCGTGCGGGCTGCCGTCGAGCGTGTCGGCTTGGCGGAAAAGCTGAATCAGCGCATCGGCAGCCTGTCTGGCGGGCAATTGCAGCGCGTATTCATCGCGCGTGCGCTCGTGGCGGAGCCGGAGCTGTTGATTCTCGATGAGCCTACTGTCGGTGTCGACCAGGAGTCGATTGAGCAGTTTTACGGTCTGCTTCGCTCGCTCAAAGAGGAAAACGGCCTGACGATGATGATCGTGAGCCACGACGTCGGCGTCATGTCGCAATGGGTGACAAAAGTAGCTTGCGTGCAGAAGAAGATTCATTTTCATGGAACGGCTCACGAGTTTGAGCACAATCAGGAAAAAATATTGCAGAGCATGTATGGTGATTCTGTCCGGCTTTTGTCTCATCACCATTAAGCCGTTGCAAACGAGATAACAAAGAAGGAGTATGAACATGCTGGCTGATTGGTGGCAGTATGATTTTTTGCGGTACACCCTGTTTTCGGGGATTTTGATTGGCCTGATTTGCCCGTTGCTCGGGACGTTTCTCATCGTCCGGCGCTTGTCGATGATGGCCGACGGTCTTTCTCACGTCACGCTCTCGGGCGTGGCGGCGGGGATGCTGGTCTCGAAAAAAATTGCCTTTTTCTCGGCAGTAAACCCGCTGTTTTTCGGGATGCTTTTTGCGGTAGTCGGCTCTTTGTTCATTGAACGGCTGCGCAAAGTGTACAAAGCGTATCAGGATTTGGCGATCCCGATCATTTTGTCCACAGGTCTGGGGCTGTTTACGGTGTTAATCAGTGTGGCGGACGGATTCAACGCTGACCTGTACTCGTATTTGTTCGGGAAAATTGTCACTGTCTCCATCGAGGACTTGTATGCGCTGATTGGCGTAGCAGTCGTTGTGCTGGGCACCGTCTTTTTGATTTACAAGGAGCTGTTCGCCGTCTCCTTTGACGAAGAGTTCGCCCGGGTGTCCGGTGTCGCGCGTAGATCGATCAACCTGTGGTTCATGGTGCTCGTGGCGCTTACGATTGCCGCTTCCATGCGGATTGTTGGCGTGCTTTTGATTTCCGCGCTGATTACGCTTCCGGTTGCGGCGAGCCTGCAAATTGCCCGAAGCTTTCGCCAAACGATCTTTTTCTCGATTCTGTTCGCAGAAATCTCCGTGTTGAGCGGTTTGTATTTTGCCTATCTCTTCGATTGGGCATCTGGTGGTACAATTGTGTTGATGGCCGTTTTGATTATGCTCGTTGTCTTGGGAGTCAAAAAGCTGCGTGTGATAATGCGATAGAGTCATCAGGTTAAGACAAAAGGAAGGAGTGTTTGTCGATGAAAGTGGAAGAAGCCCTGCAAATTTTGAAGGAGCACGGGTACAAATATACCGGCAAGCGGGAGGAAATGATCCGCATCTGCGCAGCCGAAAAGCGCTACTTGTCTGCCAAGGATATTATGGAACGAATCAAGGAGCAGTATCCGACGCTCAGCTTCGATACGGTTTATCGCAACATCTCCACTTTTGTTGAGCTGGGGATTTTGGAGGAGACGGAGCTGGAGGGAGAAGGCCGTTTTCGTCTCGCTTGCTCCGCCGACGGGCATCACCATCACCACGTCATCTGTACGGAATGCGGGAAGACCTCTTCCCTGCCAGGCTGTCCGATGAACGTCATGGCGGCTGTCCCGGAAGATTTCCAGGTGACCGGGCACAAGTTTGAAGTGTACGGAACCTGCAAGGAATGTGTCGCCCAATCCAACTGAAGCTAGTTTGCCTGCAAAGAGTGTTCGCCTGAGGGCGGGCGCTCTTTTTTTTGCAAGAACAGCCTTTCGCCAAAACGCGATCGCTCATCCTTGAGAAGTCTTTCGATACAGGTTTTCTTACGCCTGAAAAGGAACTCTTTCAATGTAGTTTTCATCCGGTCGGTATTTGCTATAATGGGTGGGAAATCATCAGTTACGGAGAGAAGGGACAGCAGCCATGATTCCCCGTTATATCGCGGATTTTGATTTGCAGTCGTTGCCTCGATTGAAAACAGACGTAGCCGTTGTAGGAGCAGGGATAGCCGGGTTGTATACGGCATTGCAGACGAGTGAGTTTGCGGATGTAGTTCTGATTAGCAAAAAAGGGCTGGATGACAGCAATACCCGCTGGGCACAAGGGGGGATTGCCGCCGTTACTGCCAAGTCGGATTCTCCTGCCTTGCATCGTCAAGATACGCTGATCGCCGGAGCTGGACTTTGCTCGTACGAAGCGGTGGAAGTGCTCGTACACGAAGGCCCTGATCGCTTGAAAGAACTGATTGCATATGGGACGGAGTTCGATCGGGATGAACAAGGCCAGTACGAACTGACGCAGGAAGGGGCGCACAGTAAGCGGCGCATTTTGCACGCAAACGGGGATGCAACCGGAGCAGAAATCGTCCGCGCTCTGTCCAAGCGGGTGATGGAGCAGGGGAACATTCGGGTGCTGGAGCATCATTTTGCCATTGATGTGGTCACACAGGATGGAGAGTGCGTGGGGGTCATCGTGCAAAAGCCGGAAGGGGACATGTTTTTCCTGGAGGCAAAAGCAACCGTGCTGGCGACCGGGGGAGCGGGGCAACTGTACCGCTACACGACCAATCCGGAAATCGCCACCGCTGACGGAATCGGCATCGCCTACCGGGCCGGGGCGCGCATTAAGGATGTGGAGTTCATCCAGTTTCACCCTACGGCGCTGTACTATCCGGGGGCGCCGCGCTTCCTGATCTCCGAGGCCGTACGGGGGGAAGGCGCGATTTTGCGCAACAGCAACGGCGACCGCTTCATGGACAAGTACCACCCGCAAAAAGAGCTGGCGCCGCGCGACATCGTAGCCCGCGCCATCGTCTCGGAGATGGAGCAGACCAAATCGTCGTTTGTGTATTTGGACATCACGCACGAACCGGAGGAGCTTATCAAGCGCCGCTTCCCGACGATCTACAACTTTTGCCTGCAATACGGACTGGACATGGTGACGGACTGGATTCCGGTTGCCCCTGCGTGCCACTACATCATGGGCGGCGTCCAGACCGATCTGAACGGCGAGACGACGACAAAACGGCTGTTTGCCTGCGGGGAGGCGTCCTGCACAGGGGTACATGGAGCCAACAGGCTGGCGAGCAATTCGTTGTCGGAAGCGGTCGTGTTCGGACATCGTATCGCGCAGCGGATCAAACAGTTGCCTGCGCTGCCTGACATTCGTCCGGTCCGGGCTGTATCTGCAGATCGGGATGCGCGCACGTTTAGTACACGTGAACAAAGAGTGAAGCTGCAAAAGCTGATGCTGCGGCATGTCAGCGTCAAACGCGACGAAAAAGGCTTGTTGAAAGCGCTGGCAGAACTGGAGCGAATGGAGCGGTTTTACCAGTACGCGGCGCAGGACCGGGAGGCGTTCGAGTTTTTGAACCTGTTGAACGCAGCGGTGCTGACGACGAGAGCCGCATTGCTTCGCGAAGAAAGCCGCGGCGGGCACTATCGCAATGATTTTCCGAATAAAGACGATTTGTTATGGCGCAAGCATTTGATCCAGACATTTGAAGACGGCGTCCAAGAGGAGTGTGGAAAAAACGATGTGGAATAAACGGGAGCTGGAGCGAAAAATCGAAGAGTGGCTGCAGGAGGATCTGGGCTTTGGCGATGTGACGACGCTGAGCACGATCCCCGAGTCCGAGCAAGGAACGGGAATTTTGTACGCAAAGGAAGCGGGAGTGGTAGCCGGGCTGCCGATTGCCCGGCAAGTGTTCGCGACGGTTGATCCCGCGCTTGTGTTTACGGCAAAAGTAGAAGAAGGACAGCGGGTGGAAGTCGGCCAGGAGCTGGCAGAGGTGCGCGGCTCCGTGCGTTCCATCCTGAGCGGCGAGCGGCTTGCGCTCAATTTAATGCAGCGCCTGTCCGGCATCGCGACGAAGACGAGCGAATACGTGGCAGCGGTAGCGGGAACGAAAGCGCGGGTAGTGGATACGCGCAAAACGACTCCGGGACTGCGTTTTCTCGAAAAGTACGCCGTTCGCGTCGGAGGCGGCCACAATCACCGTTTTGCCTTGTACGATGCGGTGATGATTAAAGACAATCACATCAAAGGAGCGGGCGGCATCGCACAGGCGGTCGCTTCGGCGCGGGCAGCGATTCCGCACACGATGACGGTAGAGGTGGAGGCGGAGTCGCTGGACCAGGTGCGTGAAGCATTGGAAGCGGGCGCGGACATTATCATGCTGGACAACATGTCTTTGGAAACCATGAGAGAAGCGGTGGCGCTTATTGATGGCCGCGCGGTTGTCGAGGCTTCCGGTGGCGTCAACCTGGAGACGATCGGAAATATTGCCAAGACGGGCGTGGATGTCATCTCTGTCGGCGCTCTGACCCACTCGGTCAAGGCGTTTGATATCAGCCTGGATTTGAATACGCGCAAACGGTAAGGAGCGACCTGTATGCTACTGGTGATCGACATAGGCAACTCCAACATCGTCCTCGGTTTGTACGAGGGCGAGGTGCTGCGGCATCATTGGCGGATTGCCGCCGACCGGAACAAGACAGAAGACGAGTACGGCATGCTGGTAAAAAGCTTGTTCAGCAGTGCCGGTCTGACGATGGAGCAGGTCAGGGGAATTATCTTTTCCTCAGTCGTGCCGCCGTTGAACACGGTGATTGAGCGCATGTGCCGCAAATATTTGCGCCAAAAACCGCTGATCGTCGGGCCGGGGGTCAAGACCGGGCTGAACATCAAATACGAGTATCCGCGCGAAGTAGGCTCGGACCGAATCGTCAATGCGGTGGCGGCCATCCACGAATACGGGGCCCCTTTGATTGTTGTTGATTTTGGGACGGCGACGACTTTTTGCTATGTGGACGAGCGCGGGCAGTATTGGGGCGGAGCGATTGCGCCGGGCATCGGAATTTCCACGGAGGCGCTGTTCAGCCGCGCGGCAAAGCTTCCGCGCATCGAAATCACAAAGCCGGCAAGCGTCGTAGGGCGAAATACGATTGCGGCCATGCAGGCGGGCATTTACTACGGTTTCGTGGGCCAGGTCGAGGGGATTGTGCGCCGGATCAAAGCGGAGTACCAGACGGAGCCGACGGTAGTAGCGACAGGAGGGATGGCTTCGCTGGTAGCAGACGAGACATCCTGCATTCAAGTGGTCGATCCTTATTTGACATTAAAAGGGCTGCGCCTGGTTTATGAGCGCAATCAGTGAATTGGTGAAAAACAGCCGTGGCAGGCAAGCGCTGCGGCTGTTTTTGATTGGAGATTTTGCTACACCATTTTGCAATAAAACAATTCCGGATCACCAGGGTCCAGGTGGCTGATGGTTCCGCTGTACTCGTAGCCGAGCTTTTCGCAGAGCTGCTGCATTTTTTTGTTCGATAGGTTAGTGGAAGTGAACAGCTTTGCGGTAGGGCATATTTTTTCCATGTGGAGCATCAGGGCTTTGCCGATCCCTTTTTGCTGATGCGTGGGATGGACGACGACGAGGTGGATAAAGCTTTGCTGAAAAAACGATTGGTTCATGATGGCGAAGCCTGCGACATGCATGTCCAGGGAAGCGACATGACAGTGACCGGCTGCAATAGCGGATTGCAGCTCTTGCTCGCGACTGGCGGAGCCTAGCACGGCGGCATCTATTCGACAGACAGCGTCGATATCGTGAGACGTTGCTGGACGAATCGTTACTATGGCTTTCACGTCCTTCCATCATTTTTTGAGCCGTTTCCTTTCTTGTATGAAGAAGGGCAAGGGTGTTAAACTGAGAGTATAGACTTTGCGTTTTTCGGCATACGAATGAAAAGGAGCCAACGCCGTTGCAGCGGCATTGGACTCCCGGGACAAGAAGCTGTGGCACACCCACGGCGCGCATGATTACAAAACCAGCGAACCCACCGTCGGGCGGTCAACCTTAGGCGGTGGGTTTTCGCTTGTTACGCCGTTTTCTTGCCCATCGGTACAGCTTTCTGCCACTAAACCAGAGGCTGAGCAGCGTTGCCAGTACTTTCAGGCAAAGGTAGAGCGTGCCGAGCGAGACCATCAGCGTCACCTCCTTTGCAGGAAGCTGCGCCGCGGCCTTCCACCGCCAATCTTGTCCTATGGTAAAGTATACCATTGTTTGGTGTGGCAGCCATCCCAAAAAGCTCGTTTGCTCTGTCCTATTTGGTGTAGGCGCGATTGCAGGCGTGCCTGTGAAAGATGGATGGATAGTTCATGGAGTAAAATTCGGTTTCGCGGGCAATTATAAATGCGTAGCTCGCAAAGGGGGCGTGACGTAATCAGAGAAAAAGAAAACGGATTTTGTTATTTTTTCGTTGACAGCGCGTGGCTCACGCGCTACAATGGCTATTGTGCCTAGCAGAAAAGTTATATGACAGTGAACTTTTTAAATGAAATCAAAAAAGTTCTTGCCAAGTCGATGAGCTTGTGATAACATACGAAGTCTGAAAGGCAAACAAGGTGGATCGCTTTGATCCCTTTCATATATACATGGATGGATGTCCGAGCGGCCGAAGGAGCACGATTGGAAATCGTGTAGGCGGGGTTGACCCGTCTCGTGGGTTCAAATCCCACTCCATCCGCCATTAATTCTCATGGCCCGTTGGTGAAGCGGTTTAACACAGCAGCCTTTCACGCTGTCATACAGGGGTTCGAATCCCCTACGGGTCACTTATACACCCAACTAGTTGTTGGGGTCCCCGCAAAGTACTCGGTGTTGCTACAACGCAATCTCTTCACTTTGTGGGGTACTTTGGAGGCTTAGCTCAGCTGGGAGAGCATCTGCCTTACAAGCAGAGGGTCGGCGGTTCGATCCCGTCAGCCTCCACCACTCTTAATAGTACGATCACAAAGCTAAGGCTTGATCGTTCAAATCGTCGCGGGATGGAGCAGCTCGGTAGCTCGTCGGGCTCATAACCCGAAGGTCGCAGGTTCAAATCCTGCTCCCGCAACCAAATTTTCTTTCTCCCTGTTTCCTCGGTTGATGTTTTGAATCATCACTTGGAACGCATTGGGCGGAGCGACATAATATGGAGCTGTGGTGAAGTTGGAGTTCACGCCGGTCTGTCACACCGGAGGTCGCGGGTTCGAGTCCCGTCAGCTCCGCCATTTATAACCTATCTCGGTTATGTTGGCGATTTTAATAGCACGAGCCATTAGCTCAGTTGGTAGAGCATCTGACTTTTAATCAGAGGGTCGAAGGTTCGAGTCCTTCATGGCTCACCAGTATTTTTGACAAGTGGATATGCGGTCGTGGCGGAATTGGCAGACGCGCTAGATTCAGGTTCTAGTGGTGGCAACACCGTGGAGGTTCAAGTCCTCTCGACCGCACCAACCCATCCTGTGTTGGATGAAAATGCGGACGTAGCTCAATTGGTAGAGCGTCGCCTTGCCAAGGCGAAGGTCGCGGGTTCGAGACCCGTCGTCCGCTCCATCAATGTTCTCGGGTCTCTCACCCGTTCCGGGTTTACCCTCGCAGAACATCAAGGAAGAGTGTCACGGGCACTTCCGATCTGGCTTTGCAGGCAGCGTTTTGACGCAGCAGCGCCAGAAAGAAGCGAGACCCGTCGCCCGTTCCATTATCATGTGCCCTTAGCTCAGCCGGATAGAGCGTTTGACTACGAATCAAAAGGTCGGGAGTTCGAATCTCTCAGGGCACGCTTTTCTTTATATAGTCGGGAAGTAGCTCAGCTTGGTAGAGT
>NZ_BAAIYG010000016.1:0-100155 GCF_057543335.1 Brevibacillus sp. YAE8 | reverse complement strand
GGCTAACCGGAAGCCATTCCAGACGGGGGAACTGCTTCGACAACGCTTGTGTTGAATCGTTTTTTTCACACCTGAAGACGGAAAAGTTGTATCTGGAGAAACCAAGAGATATAGCTCACGCTCGCAAGCTGATCGCTGAATACATCGAATTCTACAATACAGAGCGGTTCCAGAAAAAACTCGGCGACCTCTCCCCAGTCCAATACCGGGAATCGATCGCCGCTTAAGATAGCATCTTTTTTTAGTGTCTACTTGACGGGGCTATGACCACAGACAGCCAGGCTTATTACTTTTTTCCGCCCAAAAACGGCGTGCTTATTTCCAGTTAACGAAATCGGACATTTGCGCGAAAGCGTCTGCCAAAGCGTGCAGGCTTTCTCCGGTCTGGTAAGCGAAAAGCGGCAAACCTACCACAAACAACAAAGCTTCTCCGATGTACTTGGCGATCATATGATCTACCTCCTTTTGGATTTTGTTCAAACAGCCAGATCCAAAAGGGAGCGGTATGTATCCTTGTCGCCATTCGCATGCCGCGCGCGCCGGAGCATGCGGAAGCGCAGCGGTTGCCTTGCTGCCATCGGATAAGTCTCAACCAGGCAAGGATTGATGGAAGGTCGATAGGTGTCACTGGAACTCCAACGAAACGCCTGTATTTGCGGGCGATGACAACGTCTGAGACAAAAAGCAGACGTAAAGCAGCCCACAAAAAGGGCGAGCAAGGCGAAGAAATCCTCCAGCGAAAGCAGCAACAGCATATCTTCCATGGCGATTCCCCTCCTTTCGTACCCATCATTCTACTCCTGTTCACATCATCAGGCAATACGTAAAAGAAGGGAGATTGCTTCTGGTCGGAATCGCTGCACTATTTGAGTTGGCCGATAGACAGGTTGACGCGGTAGTTGCCAAAGGGCAGGAGGTCGTCCAAAAAGCGGTTTAAGGCGGTGTGGTCCGCGACGTTGATTTTCAGCGTGTAGCAGCCTTCCCCGCTAATGCGATGAGCTTCGATGACTTCGCTGCGGCTTGCGACGAAGCGGGCAAAGCGCGAATGGTCGGTCGTCTTCATGAACATCGTGACCATCGCGGTGAGCGAAGGAGTCAGCTTGGCCTCGTCGACGATGGTCGTGTAGCCGATAATGACGCCTTGCTCCTCCAGTCTTCTGATCCGGTTGCCGACGGCTTGCCCGCTCAGATGGACCTGCTCGCCGATGTCTTTCCACAAAAGACGGCTGTTTTGACGCAGCAAAGCCAGAATGGCATGGTCGGTTTGGTCGAGCATGAAAATCTCCTTTCGCGGTGAAAGTGAGGCGCCGGATTTGTTTCGCGGCTACCTGCGTGCGTCTTTTACAATAAAAGCAAGTTACCACGATTATACGCCTGCGATTGGAGGAAAGAGAAGACATGCACATCCAACTTGTTCGACATGCTACGCTCAAAGTGACCTACGGCGGCCGCACGTTTTTGATCGACCCGATGTTCAGCGCGGCGGGGGAGCTGTCTGCTGTGCCAAATACGCCGAATCAGCGAGCGAATCCGCTGGTGGAGCTGCCTTTTTCCACGGAAGAAGTGCTGGATGGTGTGGAGGCGGTTTTGGTGACGCATACGCACAGAGATCATCTGGACGAAAAAACACTCCGCTTGCTGCCCGCCGACCTGCCTGTTTTTTGCCAGCCGCCGGATGCGGACATGCTGCACCAGGAGGGCTTTTCCCATGTAAACGCGATCGAAAGCGAGCAGGAATGGCAAGGGATTCGCCTCTACCGCACAGGCGGAAGGCACGGGACAGGCGAGATCGGGAAACAGATGGGGCCAGTGTCCGGCTTTGTGTTGCAGGCACCTGGCGTGCCGACGCTGTACGTGGCAGGGGATACGGTTTGGTGTGCCGAGGTGGAGGAGGCCATCGGGCGGTTTGCTCCCGACGTGATTGTCGTGTTTGCCGGAGCGGCCCAGTTTTTGACGGGTGATCCGATCACCATGACGGGGGAGGACATCGCTCTTGTAGCGGCCGCCGCACCGGACAGCCACCTGTTCGTTGCGCACATGGAGACGTGGAATCACTGCCTGTTGTCACGCGCCGAGCTGCATAAGTTTTTGGCGAAAAGAAAGCTTCAGGACCGCGTGCGGATACCCGCAGATGGAGAGAGAATCGCCTACCCTGCTCCCCGGTAAAATCCCGACGGAAAAAGACAGATACAGCAGCTTCGCGAACGGGCGGAGCTGCTTTTTTTCGTACGGTCATTTTTCGGGCTGGTCCAGCATTTGACAAATCGAATCTCACGTAATAAACTATTTTTACGTAAATGATTAATGTCATGAGGTGTTGTTGTGGCGCACGAACAGCTTGAAACGTATGTTGTCGAGACGCCGGAGCAGGCGATGGCGCTGTTGAATCCGCTCAGGGCGGAGATTTTGAGCCGACTGGTGGAGCCTGCTTCAGCGGCAGAAGTGGCGCGGGGAATCAACGAGATTCCACAGCGCGTCAATTATCACCTGAAGGCTTTGGAAAAAGTCGGGCTGGTCAGACGGGTGGGAAGTCGGCAAGTCCGCAATCTGGTCGAGGTGCTGTATTTGGCAATCGCCCGGACTTACGTGCTCTCCGAAGGGCTGAACTGGGCGAACGACACGGTGCAGCAGATGAAGGACCAGGGGGCTTTGTCGCATTTGATCCATACGGCGGAGCGGATCAAGCGCGATGCCCTGCTCATATTGGAGCGCTCGGATCAGGAAAAAGAAATTCCGAGTGCCACACTCGATACCAGCATTCGCCTCGCCAGCGCGGAGGAGCGGAGCGCTTTTGTCGAGGAATACGTGCAGTTGGTGAATCAGTTGGTCAAAAAGTATCAGACAGCAGCGCAGGGGCAGGAGACGTATCAGGTCATTCTCGCGGTGTATCCAAAAGAAGGAGGCGATCAGTCATGAAGGCTGAAGCCAAAGCAGCAGGCCAACCAAGGCCAGTCGTCGTGTGGGAAAGTCGGACCGAATCAAAGCGGGGCAATGTCATTGCGCTGCCTGCGAGAGACGGCGGCAGTGACGCTGTCGACAGGGAAGCCGCTGTGACCGCGTGGACAGTGGGGCCAAGCGACAACCCGGCTATCGTCACGCAAGTCTCCTCCGGGTTTGGCAAAAGCAAGGCGGCTGTTGCGACGCCGCAGGCCAACAGCATGAGGCTGGCAGCGTAATCCATTCCATCCGTGAACAAATAATAAAGGAGGGTTTTGCATGAATCTGATTCCGGTAGTGGTGGAGCAGACGAGTTATGGAGAGCGTTCGTACGATATTTACTCCCGTTTGCTGAAAGACCGCATCATTTTTCTGGGCAGCGCCATTGACGACCAGGTTGCGAATGCGGTGGTGGCCCAACTGCTGTTTCTTGCGGCGGAAGACCCGAAAAAAGACATCCATCTGTACATCAACTCGCCTGGCGGCTCGGTGACAGCGGGAATGGCGATCATCGACACGATGCAGTTCGTCGCCCCGGACGTGTCCACAATTTGCACGGGAATGGCGGCCTCCATGGGCGCGATGCTGCTGGTAGCGGGAGCGCCGGGCAAACGCTACGCCCTGCCAAACGCGGAAGTCATGATTCATCAGCCGTGGGGCGGCAGCCAGGGGCAGGCGAGCGACATCAAGATCGCCGCAGAGCGAATCCTCAAGCATCGCAGCATGCTCTACTCGATTATCTCGGAGCGTACAGGCAAGCCAGTCGAGAAAATCGAAAAAGATGCCGACCGCGACTACTTCATGTCGGCAGCCGAAGCGCTTGAATACGGCTTGATTGATAATGTAATCGAAAAGCTGTAGCCGATAAAAAGATCATATGCTTGCAACGCATCCACGGACTGCTCCGCGGGTGCTTTTTCTTTTTGGCAAGCAATGGTGCATGAATTTTCCGACTAGTTTAGGACCGATGGCGACGGGGAAAGAAAAAGGGTGGCAGCCGAGTATTTTCGACATAAATTTGTTTATTTCGACAGAAAGAGGCGCTCTGATGAAGATTAGAACGAAATTTATTCTCGCTTTTGGCGTGATTTTGGCCATCATGTTTAGCTCAGGTACATATATGTATATTCATACGAAAACATTGAAAGCTGCTTATGAAGAAATGCTCGATGACGGGGACCTTTTGACCGACTTGCGGGAGATGCAGTTTACGATCACGGGCCGAAACAATGACGAGCGCGGGTATTTGCTCACCGGAGACGAGGAATTTCGCGAGGAACTGAAGGAAAAGGCGGGCAAAGTGGAAGCCTTGTTCCAAAAAATGAACGAGTATGAGGACATTACCGCCAAGCAAAAAGAGACGCTGCAAAAAGCGCAGCAGCTATACGCGGCATATTTGGCGGCGAGCAACAAAGCGGTAGAAGCGCTTGACCAAGGCAAGCGGGAAGAGGCGCTGAGCCATCATTTTGGCATCGAGCGCCAATCGCGGAAGACGCTCGACTCGACGGTGAGCGGACTGATGGAGGACGTGCGCCAGGAAAAAGAGGCGGGCACGCAGGAGCTGGCAGCGCAGGAAGCTGTGTCTGTGAACATTCAGATTGCGTTTAGTGTCGCGGGCTTTCTCATCGCTTTCGTAATCGGGGGACTGCTGGTTCGGGCGATCATTCGTCCGCTGAACCGGGTGAATGCCCAGCTTGCGGCCATAGCGGACGGAGAAGGCGACCTGACCCATGAGCTTACGGTATCATCCAACGATGAGATCGGACAGTTAGCTGCGTCGTTCAATCGGATGCTGGCGAATCTGCGCCAGCTCGTTTCGCTCATTCGCGGGCACGCCCAGCAGGTAGCGGCGGCGGCAGAGCAGTTGACGACCAGCTCGGAGCAGACGAGCAAAGCGACCGAGCAGATCGCAGAAACGATTCAGGAAATGGCAGCAGGTGCGGACACACAGTCGCATCAAGTAGAAGAGGGCGACAAGGAAGTGCAGGAAATGGCTGCGGGCATCGAGCGTATTGCCGCCCGCGCCCAAAACGTTTCCGCTGCCGCGATGAACGCCTCAGAGCTGGCTACTGGCGGAACCCGGACGGTTCAGCTTGCGGTGGAGCAGATGAATGGCGTAGGCGAGACTATGGAGCAGCTTGCGCATGCAGTCAGCGGACTGGGAAGCCGTTCCGAGCAAATCGGGCAAATTGTCGAGGTCATCACGCAAATCGCTGGTCAGACGAACCTGCTGGCGCTCAATGCCGCGATCGAGGCGGCACGGGCGGGTGAGCAGGGCAGAGGCTTTGCGGTTGTCGCCGATGAAGTGCGAAAGCTGGCCGAGCAGGCTTCCGCGTCCGCTCAGGAGATCACGCAACTGGTTACGGCCATACGCGCAGAGACGCTCGAAGCAGTCTCGTCCATGCAAAAAGGCTCGCAAGAAGTGGCGGCCGGGATGGAGGGCGTAGCGCAGGCAGGCGAAGTCTTTTCGCACATTCGCGATGCTGTTGTCGGCGTGGCAAACGACGTGGAAAATGTCTCGGCCGCTTCCCGCGCCCTGACTGAGAGCACAGGAAAAGTCGCGTCGTCGATGGAACTGATCGCCTCCGTCACGCAAACGGCCGTGACACGGACGCTGGATGTGTCCGCCGCCACCGAACAGCAGTTGGCCTCCATGCAGGAAATCCACTCTTCGGCGGCCTCGCTGGCCAATCTCGCAGAGGATTTGGAGAAGTTAATCAGCCGTTTCAAGGCGTGAGGATAAGGGAGTAACTGGGAAGCGGAAAAGCCACTTGCAGGCGTGAACAACCTGCGGGTGGCTTTTTTGACGGGCAAGACGACGAGGGAGCCGGGACAGCGGAGAGAGTCGGGTAAGCTGAGGGGGCGGGGCAAGCTGATAGAGTTGGGCCAGCGGAGAGGGCCGAGCCAGCCAAGAAAGCCGGAAAGCACCCCCACCCCCCTGAGCCTCGCTGCCCGCAATCATGCCAGCCGCCACAGGGCGAGCTTGCGATAGAGCAAAAAAATCAGCCCATTGCCGACGGCTGCGGCGAGAAATACCGCCCACGGGCCGAACGATACCGTCATGAAGCCGGAGCCGTAGATGGAAAAGACGATGCCCAGCTTGAAGATGGAGCCGGTAATGCCGCTGATCCGCCCGATCAAATGGGCCGGGGTAGTCTCCTGGCGAAACGTCCAGATGCACACATTTTCAACGGTAGAAACCAGCCCGGTGAGAAACAGCGACAGACAGAGCAACCACGTACTGCTGGCAAAAACCATGAGCAGGTAGGAGAAGCCGAGCAACAAAATCGTCGTGCCCATCAACTGCCCAATCGGAAAGCGCCGCCGCAGGGAGGCTACCGCCGAGCTGCCAACAAGGCCGCCGAGACCGGCCGCGGACAGAACCAGCCCGAGCGTAGACGTGTCCAGCCGCAACTGGTCTTTGGCAAAGAAAATAATCATCGCGTCGTACATGCCGGAAGTCGCGTTGAGAAAAATGACGAGCAGGCTGATGCGCCACAGCGCCTGATTGCGCAAAAGCTCGATCCAGCCGGCCTTCAGCTCCTGCCAGAAGCCTGTTTTTGGCGCCGGGGGCGTATCGGTCTTTTCCAGAAACGAGATGGCGACAAAAGCCAGCAAATAGGCGAAGCCTGTAATCAACAAACCCGCGTGCAGGCTGGCGAGCAGCAGGATAAAGCCCGTGAGCGCCGGACCCATGATCTCGATGAACGTAGTCATGAAGGAAAAGCGGGCGTTTGCCGAGGTGAGCAGCGGTGTGGGGACAACCTGCTTGAGCATGCTGACCCGGGCATTTTGAAAGCCGTAGTGCAGGGCCATCAGCAAAAATCCGGCCACGTAGTAGTGCATGATCTGGGCCTGGCCCGCCGCTGACAAGCCGTACAGCAAAAACAGCAGCACCATTTGCCCGAACACCATCCATTGCGACCAGCGCTTTTTGGAAAAGCGGTCGACCCATACGCCAATGAACATGGCGAGCAGCAAATTGGGCAAAAACTCGATGCTTTTCATCGTCGTCATCGCCACGGGTGACTGGGTCATGTCGTACAAAATAAGCGGCAAGGCGAGTTCGTACACTTTGCTGCCGCAAGCGAGCAAAGTCGAGGTGCAAAACAGGACGAGAAACGGCCGGTTGCGCCAGAGCGAGGCGCTCTGCGGCGATTGCGGATTGGCCTTCGGTTTTGTTTGGCTGACCAGCATGGACATCATAACCCCCCTCTTTGTACTCCATTGTAGTTGGAAAAAGGGGAAGAAAAAGGGTAGAGTAATAAGAGAACAAGTTCCCCTTTTAACGAAAAGAGTGAGCGGACGATGCAGATTGTTTATCATTACTTGCGCTTGCGCCAGCATTTTGCCGACAGGCCGGAGGGCGAGGCGCTGGAGATTACGTTGAGCGAGTTGGCCGAGATTTTTTGCTGTACGGTTCGCAATGTCAAAAACATTTTGAAGCAATTCTCGGAGCAAGGCTGGATTGAGTGGATGCCGGGCCGGGGGCGCGGGCGAGGATCGCGGCTCGTCTTCGTGCGCAGTGCGGAGCAGATCGTCATCCCGCTCGCCAAGGCGCATATCCAGCACGGCGACCTGGAGCGGGCCATGCAGCTTCTCCATGAGTCGGAGCTGTCTGCAAGGGGCAGGGAACGCTTTTTCGACTGGCTCTCCGGTCAGTTTGGCTTTCGCAGTCAAACAGTGGAAACGCGCACATTGGACACGCTGCGCATGGCCTTTTACCGGACAATTCCTTTTCTCGACCCGGCGTTTGTCAACCGACGGACCGAATCGCACATGGTCAGGCAAATTTTCGATACGCTCATTCGGTACGACGAGAAGCAAAACACGTACAAGCCGCACCTGGCCCATTACTGGGAGACGAATGAGGACGGGACGAGCTGGACGTTTTATTTGCGAAAAGGCGTGTCTTTCCATCACGGGCGCGAGCTTACGGCTCATGATGTGATCTGGACGCTGGAGCGGGTAGCTGACCCAAAGACGAAATCGCCGTATTGGTGGATGCTGCAGGATGTCGTGCGCATGACTGCGCTGCGGGACACCGTACTGCAAATCGAGCTGCGCCGCCCAAACTGTTTGCTGCCCGCCTATTTGGCCTCGGATCGGCTGTCCATCGTTCCTTGGGACGTGGTGCAGCAAAAAGGGGAAGAGTACAGCCGTCTGCCAGTCGGGAGCGGGCCTTTTCGCCTGGTGGAAAACGACGAGCAGATGTTTGTGCTGGAGGCATTTCCGACTTATTTTCTCGGGAGGGCCCATTTGGATCGGGTGGAAATCTGGGTGGTGCCGCCATTCGACAAGCGCAGCGAAAAAATTTTCGCCACAGCGAAAGAGGTGCACTTCCAGACAGCGTGGAGCATGCCGAAGCCGCTGGGCAGATGGCAGGAGCTGAAGCAGGTAGAGCGGGGAGCGACTTATCTCGCCTTTAACCTGAATCGGCAAGGACCGCAGCAAATTCCCGCTTTCCGCCAGGCGCTCGATCGCATCCTTTCGCGCAAGCAAATGATCGCGGAGCTGCGCGGAAATCGTTACGGGCGCGCCTTCAGCTTTTTCCCCGAGGTCGCCGGAGTGGAGCCAGCGTTAGCCGAGCAGAGCTGCGAGAAAAAACGGACTGCCGTCATGCAAAGCGGCTACCGCGGAGAGTGCTTGAAGCTGTTTACATACGAAGGAGCGGGAAACGAAAACAACGCGGAGTGGGTACAGCGGCATTTGGCGGAGTGCGGCGTGGATGTAGAGGTGACTGTCGTGCCGATCGAGGAGTTGAAAAAGCCGGACGTGTTGCGGCAAGCCGATCTCGTTTTGGCGGGCGAAGTTTTTGATGAACAGTGGATTTTGGGCATGGTCGAGTTTTTCCGTTCGGATATCAGCTTTGTGCGTCAACTGTGGAGTCCGGCCTTGCGCGAGCAAATCGACCGCGAGCTGGAGCAGTTGATGGAAGAGCAGTCCGGGGAGTGCCAGCAAAGGAGGCTGCGCGATATCGAGCAGTTGCTTGAACAGCAATCGGCACTCTTGTACCTGTACCATACGCGGCAGCATTCGGTCTACAACTCGGCGCTTGCCGGAGTCTCGCTGAATGCGCTCGGACAGGCCAACTACAAAGACATCTGGTTCAAACAGGAGCATGCTGCCGGTACAGATTGACGGAACACGCATGCGCGCGGGCATAAAAAAGAGGAGGTGTATTGGCTAGTTCCTCCTGCTTCTATTATAACATAAAGCTGAGGGAAATCGGAGTCTGTCCGCGAGGCGGCAATTGCGCTAAGATAGGGGTTCAATGACAAAAGCTGGGGGAGAGGCTATGAAACGTTTCCGGTTCGACAGACAGGCAGGCAAGGAGATCGAACGTTTTGATTCTGTCAGCGCTGTGTTTTCCCGTATCGTGCGCACAGACGAGCCAGTGTCTATCGGCTGCATTCATCTGCAGGCTGGCGGAGTAGTGGGCTACCATCCGGCTGTTTGCCCGCAGCTTTTTCTCGTGGTCAGCGGAGAAGGCTGGGTGCGGGGAGAGGATGACCAGCACATTCCGATTCAGGCGGGACAGGCGGCTTTTTGGGAGACGGGAGAAGGGCACGAATCGGGAACCGAGTCCGGCATGACGGCGATCGTCATCGAAGGCGAGCGGCTCGATCCGCAAAGTTTCATGCCGCTCTTGGAAGCATAGCTCTTCACGCCAACTGGGCAAAAGCGAACGAGAACATCTTGGAAAGTCGGTGTGAAACAGCAAATGACGTGGAAGACACACATGCTTCTGGGCGCAATCGCGGGCTACTGGGCGTACCCCTCCTGGGAGGGCAGCGTGATTGGAGCCACGATGGCGCTGGTGCCGGATATCGATCAGGCGCGAAGCAAGCTGGGGCATCTTTTCGGCCCTTTTTCGAAAATGCTGCAAAGAGGACTGGGCCACCGGACGATCACTCATTCCTGGGTCATCCTGCTGCTGCCGGCCCTTTTTTGGGGCGATACGCCAGCGGGCTGGGCTGCTCTTTGGGGGGTGCTGTCGCATCTGGTCAGCGATATGCTGGTGGGGCGTATTCAGCTTTTTTGGCCGCTGCGGACGGGGTGGATCGGCCTGCGGCTGTCGAAGACGCTCTATCGCACGGTAGACCGGCTCGTCTTTTACGCGGCGATCGGATTCATCATCTACATGGGATATCGGTAGAAAAAAAACCCTGCCTTGTGGACAGGGTTCTTTGCTTATCGCAGGTGCGCGGCTTACGGCATCATGAATTGCTGCACCAGCTCGGCGTTTTCTTGCATGAATTTTTGCGCTGCGGTTCCTGCTTCCTGCTGAATTTCCATCATTTGCTCGTCGGTGAGGTTTGCGAGGTTGATGGCATTATCAGCCGTCATCGCCGGAATCTCCAGCGCTTTTCCGAATTCTTGCTTGGACTTCACTTTCAGGCTGAATCCTTTTGGCATGTCAGGAGTCGGATTGTCGAAGTTGATTTTCACGCTACCATCGGAATCGCGGCCGTTGTCTGTCGTCGTTTCGGATACGGTGATGTTCCCGTTCAAAGCGACTGGCTCGGAGTATTCATCCGCTACGACGAGAGCGAAGTCGTATTTGCCTGTTACTTTTTGGCCTTCCTTCACGGATTCGAACGTGGTAGCCAGATCCAGAGCAGGCTGCTCGTTGTCTTTGACCATCACGCTCAGCTTGCCGTTTGTTTTGCCGTTTTGCTCGGTCGCTTTGTACGTGTAGGACAGCTCGCCGTTTTTCGGGTCTTCCGGATTGTGCAGGGCGTAGCGATAGAATCTGTCTGCGCCTTTTTGGTAAGCGATGCCGCTGAAGAACAGTTGCTCTTCCTTGTTGTCTTTTCCGGTAAACATCAGCTTGCGGGACAGAATTTGGTGATCGCCGTCTACGAGCACGACCATTTTGAGCTGTTCCTTGCTTTCTGTAGTGGAGTCGTTGATGTCTTTCAGCAAGTCGTCGAAGCCTTGGTCGTAGTTTTTCTTGAATTCTTCCTTGGAAATTTCCTCTACGGCGTAGCCGCTGTCAGCCATCAATGTCGAAACATTGTGGTAGCGGGTGTAGATCAGGTCAAACAGCTTTTGGTCCGCTTTTGCCTTCTCCGCGAGCTTCGTTGCGAGGGCTTTCGCTTCTTCTTCGGTAAAGGTTACGGTGATTTCACGCGCGCTTTCCTTGAAGCCTTCTTCCGTGAAGGAAGCGTCCTTGTTGATGGTCACCTGGCTGTCCTTGATCGATTCCGCGTACAGCATCGCGTAAGGCGTCAGCGTGCTTTTCACTTCATCCTGGCTGATGCGGACAGCTTCCATCAGGTCACGATAAGTGAGGAAGCGCTTCGGCAGCTCTTGGCCGAACTTTTGGTTGAGCGCATCGCGGTCTTTCAAATCCATATAGCCATACTTGGAGTAAAACTCAGGCAGACGGAAACCGAACTGGGTGTCGTTCAGGAAATATTCAATAGTAGCCAGCTTCTTGTCCTTGAGATGGACTTCGAAGTTGCCTTGCTGCTGGTTTTTTTGCTCGTCGATGTTGCTTTGCATCACAATTTTTGCACTTTTCAACAGTTCGAGTACCTTCTGGGCTTGCGGGTCCGGGAGGGCAGCATCTACTGTAATGTCAGACAGCTCCGTAGTGGAGTGGACAGGTTTGTCCAGATATGGCTTCATGTAGTCTTCGTATTCCCCATAAGCCTTGGACATGTCAGATGAGAACTTCAGCATGCTCTCAGCTTCGGATTGCAGGTAGATCGTTTTCGCGCTTTTGAACAAGTCGAATTTGGCGTAGGCTGTTCCAAGCCCGCCCAAAATTACGACAGCAGCCGCTCCGGCAATTAACAGCGGCTTTTTCAAGCTTTTGCGTGGCGGGTTCACGTTTGTTGTGGTTTCCATGAGTTCCTCCCCTTTGTGACTATCTCTCTTTGGCGTGCGAATGCAAATGGTTTTTCGCACTCGATTTTGTATTGTACCATAAGGAGGATGGATGAAAGTGATTTCCAGTAAAATATTTCAAAAAAGAGGAAGAAAGACCCAAAAATAGGGCAGGCTGTTATGCAAATTCACCCTGGGACCGTTTTGTCTGATCCTTTCTTTCGTTTTCGGTGGGAATCGACGAAAATGGATGGTACAAGCAGGTTTTTGGGGGCTATAGAGACAAGAGATGGATAGGAGGAGATCGTGTGGACTTTCGCGTGCTGCAAACGTTTCTGGTGGCGGCTACAACCGAAAATTTTCATCAGACGGCTGAGGCGTTGTTTATCGCTCAGCCCACTGTCAGCCAACATATCCGGCAATTGGAAAAGGAGCTGGGGATCAAGCTGTTTGAACGCGTCGGCAAGCGCGTTCGGCTGACGGCAGCAGGCAAGCGCTATCTGCCGCATGCAAAAGGGCTTTTGGAACAGTGGCACCACAGCATGGAGGATTTGCAGGCGTGGCGCCAAGGGTATCGGGAAAAGCTCCAGGTGGCAGTCTCGCCGATCATTGCCCGTGCCCGCTTCTCCCATTTGCTTCACCGTTTTACCAGGCAGTATCCCGATGTCGACATCTCGATCAAAATTGCCGACTCCGTCGAGATCGGCCCGCTGGTTCAGAGTGGACAAGTAGACCTGGGACTGACCCGGATGGTGCCCGGAGAGTTCCAGTTGGACACGTACATGCTGTACGAGGACCCGGTTGTATTTGCGGTACCGCACAGCGGCGGGGACATAGACGCACCGCTGCCCGATTGGGAGCAGGAGGTGCAGTCCAACCGTTTGCTGACCCACAATCACCCGGGCTACTGGGACGAGCTGCTGCTGCTTTTGCGCCAGAGAGGGCTGGCCTTGCGCACGATGGCTGTCTCGCAGGTGGACATTACCAAACGCTTCATTGAAGACGGGCTTGGCGTCTCTTTTTTGCCACGTTCGGCCGTGAGCCGGGATTTGTTCGAAAATCGTTTTATCGAGCTGCCTACGCCGGGACTTGTGTTGCCAAAGGTCGCCTCCTACCTGCTCGTGCCCAAAGCCGGGATCAGCGAGCCTGCGAAGCACTTCATGGAGATTTTGCAGGCGCTGTATCCGCCGATGTCTCCGGTCATGCAAGGAGGAAGCAAGGCATAGCTTGGGCTGCTGCAAACCCGAATGATTACGAAATGTGATTAATAGCGGGTTTTAATTCTATTTCCCTTTCATATTGATAATCGATATACTGGAGGGAAAAGAGATGAAAAAGGAGTGGCGATCATGACAAAACAACATCCTTTGGCAATTGGTCTGGATGGAATCGCCGTAGCAGAAACAGACCTGAGCCTGGTCGATGGAATTAACGGACTGCTTGTTTACCGCGGGCATTGGGCACGCGATCTCGCTATTCATCACACATTTGAAGAAGTCGCACACCTGCTCTGGTTCGGACATATGCCAAGCGAGCAGGAGCTTACAGAATTGAAGAACAAGCTCAAAGCAAACCGCGAACTGCCGGAGCATGTCAAAGGAATCCTGAAGCTGATTCCGGCAGATGTCGATATGATGAGCGTGCTGCGCACGGGTGTTTCCGCTCTGGGCAGTTCCTCCCACGGCTTCCCGCCAACCATTGATGAGGTCATCGCGCTGGCAGCGAAAATGCCGACGATTGTCGCGTACCGCTTCGCCTGTCTGGAAGGCCGCGAGCCGCTCGACCCGAATCCGGAGCTGGATCACACGGCAAACTACCTGTACATGTTAAAAGGGGAAAAGCCGAATCCGGCTCATGTGCGGGCGCTGGATGCGTACCTGATTTTGACGCAGGAGCACGGCATGAATGCCTCTACCTTCGCAGGCCGCGTCGTCAGCTCTACAGAGTCTGACCTGATTTCTGCGGTTACGGCGGCCATCGGCACCTTGAAAGGTCCTTTGCACGGTGGCGCTCCGTCCGAAGTGACCGAGATGATCGAAGCGATCGGCACGAAGGAAAACGCGGAGCCGTGGATTCGCAACAAGCTGGAAAACGGCGGCCGCCTGATGGGATTCGGACACCGCGTCTACAAAACCGTCGACCCGCGGGCAACCGCTTTGCGCGTCGTCGCTTCCGAGCTGTCGGCCAACGATCCGTGGTTTGACCTCGCGACACACGTAGAAAAGGTCGGCCTGCAACTGCTGGAAGAATACAAGCCAGGCCGCAAGCTCAATACAAACGTCGAGTTCTTTGCCGCCGCAGTGATGCGCGCGGTAGGGCTGGACGACAACCTGTTCACGCCGACGTTCGCCGTCAGCCGCGTGGTTGGCTGGACCGCTCACATTTTGGAGCAAGCCGCGAAAAACCGGATCATCCGTCCTCAATCGAATTACATCGGCACCATGCCGGAATAATAGAGAAGGCGTCTTGTCTTTTGTTTTGGAGAAAAGCTATCCGTTGGCGCGGGTGGCTTTTTTTGCTGCAGAAATGAGTTGGGGCAAGGCTGTACGCCGGGTCAGATCAGGCAGGGCTTGCTTGTGCAGGTGAGGTGATAAGACGGCAGTTTTCGTAAGCGAGACACCGTGCGCTGACGGTTAATTGTGGTCGTAGCGATGGACGGAGAAAATAAGAGGAAACGGTTTAGGTGCTTTGGCTTCCGGTAAGGGAGTTGGGGCTGTCTGCTTCGTATGGGTGGAGGGAAAACGCGTTAAATGAAGGGAGTCTGGGCAGGTTGCTGGTTCGAGGTTGACGATGATAAAAGGCGTGTTTTGGCTTTTAGCTGGAAGGCTGGCCGGAGTCTCAAAGACGTCCGCTTGTTCCTCCTGTTGCCTCGGGCGAGATTTGCTCTGTCGGTCGGGGAGGTGTTGATTTTTGGATGGGATGTTGCACGAGAAGGGGAAGCAAAAGACTCGATGCCAGCAGAAGCAAAAAGGCGACAAAACACCTGGCTGGTCGAGCGGCATCGGCAATAGACTTCCGAGTATTCGCTACCAATTCTTTTTTTCTTGCTTTTTGTAACCCATCGACGAACACATTCGCTCCTGACGAGGAAAGAGGAGAAATCCGCGAAAGCTCTTTGGGATACCGACCGGGCAGTCTAACCCCCAGCGGGTATCCCAAGAAGCTCCAGCCATCTCGTCTCATTCCTTCCCCCAACAAAAGCACCGACGAAGCAAACCATGCTGACCTTTTCCAACCGCCCCACCAGAAAATCCCCAAAGTGCAGCCAAGGGATTGCAGAGCACGCTAACTTTTGGCATGATAATGAAAAAAAGTAAGGAGTGGAACAAATGGCTTTGTTGTCTACCCCGTTTCAGTTCAAAGGATTGACCTTGAAAAATCGCGTAGTCATGCCGCCGATGTGCCAATACTCCGTGGAAGCGCAGGACGGTACGCCGACAGACTGGCACTTCGTTCATTACGTGTCCCGCGCGGTAGGAGGCACAGGCCTCATCATCGTAGAGATGACAGACGTAGAGCCGGACGGCCGCATTTCCAACTACGACCTCGGACTGTGGTCCGACGAGCAGATTCCCGCGTACAAGCGAATCGTCTCGGAAGTTCACAAATACGGCGCGAAAATCGGCATCCAGATCGGGCATGCGGGCCGCAAAGCGGAAGACGCGGAAGTTCCCGTGTCTGCATCCGCGATTGCGTTTCCAGGCTCCCGCTACAAAACGCCGCGAGCACTGACCACAGAAGAAGTCAAAGCGATGGTCGTCAAGTTTCAGGAAGCGGCAAGACGCGCGGTGGAAGCAGGCATGGACACGATCGAGATTCACGGCGCTCACGGCTACTTGATCCACCAGTTCCACTCCCCACTGACAAACGTGCGGGAAGATGAGTACGGACGCGACAAAGCTTTGTTTGGCGTGGAAGTCATCGCCGCCATCAAAGAAGTGATTCCAGCAGACATGCCGCTCATCATGCGCGTCTCTGCCGTGGAATACGTAGATGGCGGATACGGCCTGGACTACAGCACAGAGCTGTGCCGCAGATACAAGGAAGCAGGCGTTGACATTTTCCACCTGTCGAGTGGCGGCGAGGGCCCGATCGGCTCCGGCGGACGTCCGGGAATCCATCCTGGCTATCAGGTTCCGCTTGCCCGGGCGATCAAGCAGGCGCTCGATGTTCCGGTCATCGCGGTAGGGAACCTCGACGATCCGAAGCTGGCAGAAGCAGTGATTGGCAACGGCGACACGGATTTGGTTGCAGTAGGCCGCGGCATGCTGCGCGATCCGTACTGGGCGCTGCATGCAATCCACGCGCTGTCGGCTGAAGAAGCCCAGCCGCCACGGCAGTATGCGCGCGCGTTCTAAATGACATTTTTCAGAAGAAAGCGGGGCAACCCTTCATGCCGCGATGTGGCGGACATGGGGGGAAGCCCTTTTTCTTGTGCAAGGATTGACACAACCTGGAAAGACGTATAAGACAAATGTCAGTCAGTACTGACAATCATTTTTGAGGATGAGGGAAGCATGGACAGCAATCGTCTCAGCAGCAGTGAAAGACTGATGATGGCAGCCATTGATCTTATCGCGGAAAAAGGCTACAACGGTGTCACGACGCAAGAAATCGCGGCCGCGGCAGGTTTGAGTGAAAAGACGCTGTTCCGCCAGTTCGGCAGCAAGCGCAATCTGCTGGAGAGCGCTTTTGACCGTTTTCATTATACGGAGGAGATGACAAAGCTGTTTGCGGAGCGGCTCGTGTGGGATTTGCGCGCAGACCTGCTTTTGGTCAGCCGGACGTACCATGAGCTGATGAACCGAAACCGGAAAATGATCTGGATCAGCATCAAAGACGAAGGACAACTGCCAGGCTTCCGCGAGCGCACGCAAAAGCATCCCCGCCAGCTTTTGACCGGGTTGACGAATTACTTCGCAGAGATGGGCAAAAGGGGCAAAATCGTGCCAACCAATCCGGAAGTTCAGGCGACGGCTTTCATGATGATGAACTTCGGAGCGTTCATGAACAATCTGGATGGGCCGGACAACTTTTCGGGTGTCTCGCTGGAGGCGCTTATCGCGGAAAGCGTGGAGATTTTTGCTAGGGCGTTGACTCCCTAGTTTTTTTATCAAGCGAATGTCAGTCAGCAATCGTTTGCGCTGGCGCTCTTCGGCAGAATTTTGCAGGCGGCAGGGGCAGCGGCCATTCCGGCTACGGCGATGCTCATTCCCGTCCGCTACTTCCCGCCAGAGAGGCGTAGCTCCGTACTGGGCATGACGGCAGTCGGGCTGGCGCTCGGCGGGGCGCTTGGGCTTGTGCTGTCGGCGCTCATCGTCAGCTTTGCGCATTGGCGCTGGCTGTTCGCCGTGCCGCTTTTGATTCTCGCGACGCTGCCGTTTTACCGCAAATATTTGGCAGAGGAAGATACGCTCTCGCGCGGGTCTTTTGATTGGCTGGGCGGCGCTCTGCTCGGCGTTTCGGTCGCGCTGTTGCTTCTCGGAGTCACGAACGGTACGTGGTGGTTCCTACTTGGCAGCCTGCTTACACTGGCGCTGTTCATCGTGCGGATTCGCCGGGCTGCCGATCCGTTTGTGCAGCCGAAAATTTTTGCCAACAAACGCTACACGGCAGGACTTGTACTCGCGGTTCTTATCAACGGAATGGGGATCGCGCTGTACTACGTCAGCCCGCTGCTGCTTTCGTCCGTGCAAGAGCTGTCTACAAACTGGATCGGCTTTGTCATGGTCCCGGCAGCCGTTGCCTCGGCGCTTCTCGGCAGAGTGGGCGGGAAGCTCGCAGACCGGAAAGGGAACGCGTACCTGTTTTTTCTGGCGTCCGGCTTGCTGCTGGTCTGCTTTGGACTGCTCTCTACTTTTACGGGCATAGCAGTCATCGGGATTGCCTGCTTTTTGATCTTTGGCAATGTGGGCCAGTCGTTCATGCAAATTACGCTGGCAAATTCGATTTCCGGAACCTTGGCGAAGGAGCAGGCGGGAGTAGGGATGGGGATTTTTTCGATGCTGAACTTCATCTCCATGGGGATTGCTTCGGGGATTTACAGTAAAGTGATTGATCTTGGCGCAACGACCCAGTGGAATCCTGTGAACCCGTATCCGGCCGGCTTTGTTTACAGCAACATTTACCTGGTACTCGCCGCTCTGCACGCGCTGATTTTCCTGTTCTACTATTTCCGGTTCGGCAAAACCCGTAGCTCCGGCTTGCAGGCCAACAGTTGAAGCGAATCCCCCAAAACGGCCAGTATGGTAGACTAAGGAAAAAAGGACGGCTGGAAAGGGGGAGACGGTTTGCGAGAGCTGTCTGCCATCCGGTTTCGTGAAAAGGAACCGCTTTTTACGCAAATTTATCATTATCTAAAAGACGAAATCAGGCACGGCCATTTGCAGGACGAGGAATTTCTGCCTTCGATCCGCAGTTGTGCGCAATCGCTTGGCGTCAGCAAAAATACGGTGGAAGTCGCATACCAGTTGCTAGTCTCGGAAGGCTACGCCAGGAGCATCCCGAAAAAAGGCTATCAGGTCGTGTATCAGGCAGAGCGTCCTTCGATCACGCCAGCCGCAAGTCCGGGGGAAGCGCAAGCGGCGGACATTCGCATAGATTTTCGCTACGGCGATATCGAATTGGGGCGTTTTTCGTTTCAGCAGTGGAACAAACTTCGCAACCGCGTAATCGCTGACCACCAGCAGCGCTATATGGTCGAGGGGCAGCCACAGGGCGAGTTTGCCCTGCGCCAAGAGCTGGTGAAGCTGCTGCACGAGACGCGCAAAGTCGCGGCTGCGCCGGAGCAGATCATCGTCGGCGCGACTCCACAGCAGCTTGTGTCGGTTCTCGTTCAGTTGCTGGACAGGGAAAAGCAGGTCATCGGCGTGGAAAACCCCGGCTATGACGGGGCGCGCAACACGTTTGCAAACGGCGGCTATCAGGTGCGGGGCATATCCCTTGGGGCGGACGGCGTTTCTATGCAGGAGCTGGTCGATAGCGGGGCAGCCGTCATGTACGTGAGTCCGTCGCAGCAGTTCATCCACAAGCTGGTCATGCCGCTCGAAAAACGGCATGCGCTGAGCGAATGGGTGCAGTCCCGGGCGTATATCGTGGAGGATGACTACGAGTGGGAGTTCAAGTACGAGGAAAGCTTTCTCCCCGCGATCCAGAGCCTGTCTCCGCAAAAGGTGGTCTACATCGGACGCCTGTCCAAAGCGCTGCTGCCTGTCTGCAACGTCAGCTATCTCGTCCTGCCGTATGAGCTGTTGGCGCGTTTTCACCAGCGGGTGCCGGAATACGATCAACCCGTTTCCAGGCTCGATCAGTTGACTTTGGCTGCGTATTTGTCGGACGGCTATTGGCACAGGCACGTGCAGGCCATGCGCAAAAGCTACGCTGACAAGCGCAAGGCATTTCTTCAGGCCGTCTCCCGCTGGATGGGCGAGCGCGTGGAAGTGGAAGGGAAGGACACGGGACTGCACGCTTTTTTGACCGTGCAGAAAAAGGGCAGCGAAGCGGAGTGGATGGAGCGTGCTGCGCGGTGCGGCGTGAAGGTGTACGGAACAGCAAGGTACTGGGTGCATGACACGCGGCAGTATGCGACGGTATTGCTTGGGTACGGGGCCTTGAGCGAGCAGGAGATCGAGGAAGGCATTCGCCTGCTCGCTTCTGCCTGGTTCGGGTGACTGTACCCTTTTTTTCTGTCCCGCTCACCTTGTTCAATCTGTCCCTTCAAGCAGTGGCCCTTGACCCTCTATGATGGACAAGAAAGCGACAAAGCAAAGGGGACAAACACGAGATGAGATTTATATTCGATCTGGACGGGACAATCTGCTTCAAAGGTCAGCCGATCTCTGCCCACATACTGGACAGCCTGCTCTGGCTGGAGCAAGAGGGCCACACCGTGGGCTTTGCGTCGGCGAGGCCGTGCCGGGATATGCTGCCTGTTTTGGATGAGCGCTTTGCCCGGCATCTGCTCATCGGGGCAAACGGAGCCATGACCTATCAGCACGGACGGTTGCAAGCCTACACCCCCATTCCTGCTCCGCTGGCGGCAGAGATCATCAGCATCCTGACCGATCACCGGGCGCAGTTTTTGATTGATGACAAGTGGGACTACGCGCACAACTGCACGGGCGACCAGCCGATCCTGCGTCATATCGACAGTGGGCAATTAGCCAGCCGCATTGCCTTTGACCAGCTCGATGCGGTCCTGAAAATCTTGATTGTATCGGCGGAAGGAATGGGCGAGCTGTCCGCGAGGCTGAGAGAGTTGGACGTCACGCTTCATTACCACTCTGCCGAGGGCATTCTCGATCTCACCTGCAAAGGGGTGAACAAGTTCGCCGCTTTGCAGCAGGCGGCGCCTGAAGAGAAGTTTATCTGCTTTGGAAACGACATGAACGATCTGCCGCTGTTCGAACGGGCGCATCATTCCGTTTTGCTCGGCGAATACGCTCCGCTTGTTCCGCTTGCGACCGAACAAATTCCCGTGGAAGACCAGGTGGAGCATGCGATTGTTGCCAAAATCCAGGAATTAGGCGTGGCGTACAGGTCCGTTCGCACGTCTTGAGTAGCAGGAGGGGGAGCGGGAAAGCCGTCTGGCTCTGAGGGAGCAGGCGATTTTTGGGGAAGAAGGGCTTATGGGCAGCACCAGTTTCTCGACCAGGAGGTGGGCTGGCTGTTTGAAAAACAACCGACGGCAAAGCGCCACTTTGTACGGGTGCGTTCATTAACCCGAATTTTCCTCAAAGCCCGTTGTCAGTGAAGCGGGAAGGGTGCTAGGATGGAAATAGAAAAGTTATCAGTATTTCGACTGATGCAACGGGAACACTAAATAGAAACCGACACGGTGCGGGAACACTATGTCGGCAGTACAAGACGGCCCCTTTCAGGGGATCGGCTCAGCTTAACTGTACAACGGACGAAATGACCGCCTTAGCCTGTCAAAGCTTTAAGGGCGGTCATTTCGTTTGGTCAAGGCAACGACGATTGCTACGACAAGGCTCAACAGTCCGACAAGAAAACCGCCAAACTGGAGCATGAGCGAAAGCGTTTCAGGAAGTACTTGCCACGCTCCCACGCTCCTTCCGTTTCCGACGCGGGAGATGAGCCGACCATCTAACTCAGCTTTGAACGGCTGAAAGAAGAAATCCGCCAGCGGCAAAGAGCGATCCAGACTGGCCCTAAGTATTATCAGACCAAATGCGCAAAATACGTATCAATTACAATATTTGTGCAAGTGTACGCCAACATAACCATCACAGCATATATCGCATAATCGAGTACAAGCTCCTTTTTATTTCTATGAAAACCTTTCCTATATATCACTTTCACAGTCCACACGACAATAACAAACCCCATGATGTAATAACCATTTTTCAAAAAGTGATAAATAGTAGTATCGCCAAGGGCACGGGGATCGGCTAGCAAAAATACGAGCATTTCTCCAAAAAAAGTATATACGACTGACAAACAGCACATGACTACATACTTTTTCATGCATGACCACCTGCCTTTCCCTTTCCGCATGGTACTAGCCAGCCCACCCTTCATTGGAGCGGGCCGACTGACGTTCGTTACTCAGAACCAGCGATTGTCGTCATACCAGCTTGTACCTTCATGTCCCCAATATAGGCTACCCATCCTCGATTTTCCAGAAAAACCTCAATACATCACCATATTCCCCGTCTCTTTCATATGCCTTTCCGCTTTTTTCAACAGCAGGACCGTCGCCATCACCAGCACAAGCAAGACACCGACCAAAAGCGCCAATTCGGGCAGCAAGGACGCGAGCGAAGCCCCTTCCATCAGCAAACCGCGCACGAGCTGGAGAGCGTAGGTCAACGGAAAGCAAAAGGAAATCGCCTTGGCCCAGAGCGGATAAGCCATGGGCGGGAGGCGGACGCCGGAGAAAATCAGCATCGGCTCATCCAGCACGGTGTACAAAAAGCTGGAATCGCGGGAAAACAGAAACAGGACGCTCAAAAATCCACCCCAGACGATCGCCGAGCCGAGCAGGACGACAAAGGCGAGCGGCACTGCCCACCATCCGCTCAGGTGAACGCCGCCGACGAACAAAAGCGCAAGCAGCGTGAAGCAAAAGAACAGCCAGACCCCCTCGACGAGCGAAGACAGCGAGCGCCCGTATAGAAAGGCCAGACGATTGACCGGGCTGATAAAAATCATCTCCATCGTCCCCGCCTGCCGCTCAAAGCTCATTTGCCAGGCAGACTGCACCAGGCACCAGAAAAAAATGTAGCCGAGATACCCGGTCAGCAAAAACAGGGGCAGTTGTTCCGGCGAGAGAAAGCGGGCAAGCGGCGAGTCAGCCCCCAGGCGAAAAGGGGCAAAAGAATAATACGCGGTCACAAACATGATGGCTGGCCAGATGAGCAGGCTGAAGTACACCATTTTGCTGTGAAAAGAATGGCGGTGCTCCTTCACCATTTCCGCCCACAGCAAGGAAGCGAGCTGTTTCATGCGCCTCTCCTTTCCGCCATATGCAGGATGACGTCCTCCAGCGACGGCTGCTCGGTGTGCAGGCGCAGGACAGGCGATTGGTGGGCGGCCAAAAGCGAGAGCAGCGGAGTCGTCATATCGGTTTTGCCGCGCAAGGTCACTTCCCATGTCTGTTCGTCCGTCTCCGCGATTTCCCGCGTGCCGCCGTGGCGCAGGGCGAGCTTTTGCAGATCGGTGTCCAGCGAGTCGGAGAGGGCGGGGATCACGACGTGCAAAGCCGTCTCCAGGTGGAGCGAGCGAGTCAACTGCTCGGGCGTGTCGTGGGCGACGAGCTTTCCTTTGTCGATGATGTACACCTCGTCACACAGTTCCTCGACCTCGTGGATGTAGTGGCTGGTCAAAAGAATCGCTTTTCCGTGCTCTACAGCCAGTTCCTTGACATGCTTGCGAAGCTGTCTGGCGATGGGCGCGTCCAGCCCCAGCGTCGGCTCATCCAGGAACAGGTAGCGCGGGTCGTTGATGAGTCCGCGGGCGATTTGCAGCCGTTGCTTCATCCCTTTGGAGTAGCGCTCGACAGGCGTATCGGCCGCGTCCAGCAGTCCGACCTGCAAAAGCAAGGCGTCAATCCGGCTGCGCAGCGCCTGGCCGTGCAGTCCGTACAAGCTGCCGAAATACTGCAAGTTTTCCCGCCCGGTCAACCGCCAGTACAGCATCCGTTCGCCGCCCGCAATCATGTTGACCTTGGCCTTCACGAACCGATCGTCTTTTACCGCGTCATATCCGTCAACCGTAATCGTGCCGCTGGTCGGGGTGAGCAGCGTGGAGCACATTTTGATCGTCGTCGTCTTTCCCGCGCCGTTGATGCCCAACAGCCCGATGATTTTGCCGGGCACCATCCGAAACGAAACGTCGGAGACCGCCTCGACCTGTTTCCATTGCTGCCGGAGCCAGCCTTTTTTCTCCTTCACCCGATATACTTTCCGCACATTTTCCACAATCAGCATGAGAAAAAACCTCCTGTTATCCAAAGATTGATTCGACGACGCGCTTTTCCATCCGCCGCATGCCCCACACGCCGATCGCGAGGTAGACGAGCGACAGAGCCGCCATGTGGAAAAGCTGTGGGGAAACGGCGATCAGCGGCTTGCCCTGGATCACGCATTGGCGAAAAGCGTCCAGCGCAGGGGCAAGCGGCATGATCGCGCCCAGCGGCTGCAGCCATTCCGGCAAGTACGGGATGGGAAACGTGACGCCGGATACAAACGCCATGATGACAAACAGCGTGTTTTGCGTGATGTACGTATCGCGAAAGCGCAGCATCAGGCTGCCCAAGACGAGCGCCTGACAGAAAAACGCCCCGGTAGACAAAAGCCAGACAACGATAGCGCTCCCGATGTGGGCGTGGACAAGCGTAAGCCCGAACAAGGCGCCGACGATGACGATGACGGAAAATTCAAACACTGTGCGCATGAGCTGTTGGGCAACGTTGCCCAAAAAGTATCCTCTGCGCAGGGACGGGGTGAGCAATACCGCCTCCAGTGTTCCTTCCCGCAGCTCGGTAATGAGCGAGCGGCTGACATTCATCAGCGTGGAGACGGCAAAAGCGTAGAAGGCGCCGCCCAAAATGGCGTAGGACAAATAATCGTCTGTCCCCGTCAAATGCAAGAAACGGCCGTCCAACTGCCCGGCAAATACGTAATGATAGGCAAAGTAGGCGAACAGCACGGTGTACACGCCAGACAGGATGTGGCCGATGACGAACGACCACGGGTAGGCGCGCATCATCACCAGCGTATTGCGGACAAAGGTTGCTTTGGCAACTCGAAACACGTCAGTTCCTCCGTTCAGATGGTTTTGGCGGCGAGAGTGCAAGGCCAGGGGCAGGCATGTCGATGAACTCGTGAAGATCGACAGCCAGTTGTTCCAGCCGGGAAGTGATGCCGCGGTAAAACACGTACCGACCGCGCCGCTCGCTCCAGACGAAGCCCGCCTCTACCAGCAGCTTCAAATGCTTGTTGACGGCTGGCTCGCTGATGCCGTGCAAGTCTGCCAACTGCTGCGTGCAGTAAGGGTGATCGAGCAGCGACTTGAGAATGGCCGTCCGCGTCGGATCGCTGAACACCTTCATTTTCAGCGTGAAGTCCGCGGGAATGGTTGAGGCTGTAGAGATGCCCGGAACGTCGACCGCAAAGCCGACGGAAATATGCTCCCCGCAAATGCCGAGCAGCAGGTGGGGCGAGACGAAGGTAGAGGCGCGCAGGTGGATGCCCGCCAGTTCGGAGTAGGCAAAGGTGTACGTCTGCGCTTTGTGAAACTGCAAAAAGTTCTTATGCACCTTCAGCCGAGGATGCACCTGCGCCAAAAAGCCGACCGGATCCGCGGCAATCCGCTCCTGTCCCTCGTGGACCGCGCGTACCAGCCAAGGTTCGATGCGCCGTTCCTCTGCCCGGAAAAAAGGGAGGTAGGCGTGGCAAAACTCAAGAAAACGGCGTTTTGTGGACAAGGGATGCCGCAGTAACTCCCGATGCTCCGGCTTGAGCTGCTCAAACAGATCGTCCGTGTGCCCTTGCATCCACTGTTGCAGTTGCCGGGGGTGATAGACAGGCCCCAGCATCAACTGGGCAAACTGTGCCGCATCCATTGCCTGCAACTGCTCCAGGCTGGCCTCGACGGAATGCTCGTATCGCTCCTCCCACGGCACCAGGAAGTCCATTGCATCGAGAAACTGGTTGGACATGTTGCTGAACTGGTGCAGCTTTTTCACAAGCGATGCGGGAAGCGCGGAGAGAGACTCCTGCGCCCAGCCAAGACGGCTCGTGTGGTGGTCAGGGTTGGCGAGCACGTGCAGGCTGAGAAAAAACTCGTGACCCGGTACGTACGCAATCGACAAATGCTTTTGCAGCCAGGCAGCCAGGTCTTGCATTGCGAAGCCTCCTTTCTTTTTGATTAACCGTTTGGTGAATTGAATTTACGAGTGGGCAAAAGTGAAAAAATTATGCAAGAGGAAGAAACGGTTGTCAAGCGAAAAAAAGCAACCACAGACGCCGGGAGCGCGTGGTTGCTTCATGATCGTGCCCGTTACACTTCTTTTGGTTCACTCGGACTGCTGGTCTGCTCATAGGCCACCAGCGCCTGGACAGCTTGCTGCATGTCCGCAAGTTCTTGCTGCGACAAGGGATGTTCCTGGTAACGATACTGCTCGTAAAAGTCGGTGATTTTGCCTGCCAGCTCCAGTTGTGCCGCCGTCAGCGCAGGATGCTTTTGCAGCCGCTGCAAAAACTCCTGCGTCGTTTCATGCGGGTGGATCGTGACACCTTGCTTGCCCATCGTCTGCAAAAACTGGAAGTAGGCGTAGCGGGTCGCGTCGTCTGCGGGGCCAAGCGGTTTTTTGAACCATTTGGAGACATCCCATTCCGCCGCTTCGCCTTCAGCAGCGGGGGGCAGCGGGGCCAGATCAATCGCCGGGGCAGCCGTGATTGCTTTTTCCTCCTGCCAGTTGCGATTGCGCCGTTTCCACATGTACCTGCCCAACAGAAACAGCGCTACGACGACGACAAGCGAGATCAGATAAGGCTCCAGCAAGGAAAAGAGCGGTTCGCCCTGGCTGACAGGGTCCAGGGGAGGATTGCCGCCTTGCCCTTCGTTGTTCAGCACATTATGAACGCGCTGGTCTTTGTCCAATACTTGCGACAGCCCGGAAATCCACTCCGCCAGCATCTGCAAGGCAGGCTCGATCAGCATGTAAAGCCCGGTGCCAAGCGGTCCTTTCACCCACGACCAGAGCAGGCTCAACAAACCGAGCAGGGCAGAGGCAGCCGCCACATAGCCAACTGTCACAAGCAGGCGCGTCCCCAGCACCTGGCCTGCGAGCATCAGGCGGAGGCGGGCAGGCAGGCGGATGGGAAGGGCTTCCTCCCGCAGCAGGTAAGCCCCGACCGCGATCAGCACGTAGCTTGCGGTCACGAGGGCGAGCATGCCGAAGTAAGGGGCAGGCGAAAACGTCTCCGAATCAACGGCAGTTCCGTACAGAGCCGCGACAACCAACTGGATCAGGCAAACCATAAAGGCCAGAACGAACCGCCGCAGCAGACTGACATGGTTGATCCCGTTTGCAGCCGCTCCCTGAATCCGCCAAAAAAAGACGCCTGCCAGAGCGAGGGCGATCAGCCACGAGCCGAACAGAACAAAGCTGAGCACCCCGACGCCAAGCACAAACGGATAGAGCAAGAGATGCAGCACGGTATGGCGGCCGCCGTGGTGATACAGCCAGCTTCCCGCGATCAGGAGCAGACAGCCAGCGAGGCAAAAGAACAGCAGCGCGCCAAAGTCTGCCGTCATCCAGCCAAGCATCATCAGCGAACCGCCAACGAGCAGCGCCTCCAGCCAAAAAGTAAGCGTCCATCGGCTCACGAGGGAAAAGCTCATCGCGCCATCACGCTCCTTTTTTCCAGACGCGCCTGTTCATATCGCCTGACCGTAGCCTGTTCCCCGGATACGTCGAGCACGGCAATGTTGTGTCCGCGCCGCACCAATCGCTCCAAAGTCGTCTGGGGCAATTCCTCCGGCCGCGCCGTCACGAGGATGATCGCTTCCTTGGCCGGACTTTCCTCCAGACGGCGGAGCAGGCTGGCTAGCGGCGTCGTCACATAATGGTGCATTTGCGCGAGTTGGGTCATGACGTGCAGATGGTGCGTCTTGCCGCTGCCGGCAGGCATGTGAAAATGCTCGCGGCCGCGCTGCTTGACGGTGAGAAGCAGCTCGTAGCCAATCGACTTTTTCCGGCACAGCATGGACAGCGCAGCAAGGCTGGATATAATCCGTTCATTGACGACATCGTTATGCCGCTGCTGCAACGGTTCATAGGACGGCAAAATATGGCCGACGATCCGCCAGTTTGGATGGGCGGTGTGCTCGAACAGCCTTGTCTCGAGCGTGCCCGTCTTGGCAGTCGCTTTCCAATGAATATGCTTGAACCGATCCCCGGGCATATACGGCCGCGCTCCCCGCAAAAAAGTGACATCCTCCTGTTGCCGTTGGCGCGAGAGCCTGCCTCCGTCCGGCTGCGTCTCTTCCAGTGACAGCGGAGGCAGCGGCAGCGGCAACGGGTAGACGAGCAGGGAAAACGATAGCGACAACGGCAAGGAAGTGACTTCCCCGGCGAACAGCGGCAATGTCTCCGATTGAATCTCCGTCAGCCAGACGGTGCCGCGCTTGTGGGGAGTAAGCGTCAAGGTTCGGGCTGCGCTCTGGCGCATGGGCAAGTCGAAGCGCAGTCGCACAATCGTCCGCTGGTTGCTCGTTTTCACTTCGTCCCCGCCGTCGGCCGTGACGTGCTCAGGCAAGGAAAAGCGCAGCCATGTCGAGGGCAACGGCAGCCAGGAGCGATTGTACAGGCGCACGGTAATCGTCACAGGCGTACCAGGCATGACGCGGGTTTGATCGCTTGTCCACTCCAGCTTGATCCATTTGGGGAGCGACTCGGCCCACCACTTTTGGGCGGCAGGCATGAAAAAGAAAAACCCGCCGAGCAGCCAAAGAAACCAACTGCCGGAAAACAGCGCGAAAAGCAGAAGCACAAAGCCGATCACATGAAAAGTTTGCTTCGTATCCATCCGGCTACACGCTTTCCTCGACGGGGGCTGGCACGCTCGACATGATCTGCGCTACCACTTCCTGCTCGGTTACATGCAGCTCCGCTTCCATGGACAGGCGGATGCGATGGACGGCGAGGCTCGGGAAAACAGCCTTCACGTCGTCCGGCAATACATAGGCGCGGCCCGAGACAAAAGCGTAAGCCTGGGCTGCGCGCAAGAGGGCGAGCATGGCGCGCGGACTGATGCCGACATCGACGGAGCGGTGGCTGCGCGTCGATTCCGTCAGGTCGATGACGTAATCTTCTACCGCCTGACTGACATGGACGGCCGTCACTTCTTTTTGCAGGGCGGCGATTTGTTCCACCGAGATCACTGGCTGCACCGTCTCCAGAGGAGAGGTGCTGCGGAATCTGCGGAGTATTTCCTTGGCGTCCTCGCGCGTGCCGTAGCCGAGTGACAGGCGGAACAGGAAGCGGTCCAACTGGGCTTCGGGCAGGGGATAGGTCCCCTCCGATTCAATTGGGTTTTGGGTGGCGATCACCAGCATCGTTGAGGGCAGCGGCAGCGTGACGCCTTCGATGGTGACCTGGCGTTCTTCCATGCATTCGAGCAGACCGGATTGGGTGCGGGGCGTTGCGCGGTTGATTTCATCCGCGAGCAAAACGTCCGCGAAAACAGGTCCTTTGCGCAGTTCAAATTCGCTCGTCCGCTGGTTGAACACGTGCAGTCCGACTACATCGGAAGGCAGCAGATCAGCGGTGAACTGCAGGCGGTTGTACGTCCCGCCGATGGCCTGCGCCAACGTTTTGGCAAGCACGGTCTTGCCCATGCCAGGCAAGTCTTCCAGCAGCACGTGCCCGCGCGCCAACAGAGCGGTCACCAGCAGGCGAACCTGCTCTTCTTTTCCTACGATTACGCGATTTACGGAAGTCAAAAGGCTATCCAGAGCGGGATGAGTCATGGAAATTCTCCTTTAAGTAGATAGGATGGAGAGGCAGTTGCTGGATTTCATTATACATGGAATATCCTATATTTTACAAATTTTTGCAAAGTAATCCCGCCGACGGCAGCGACGACAATTAACGCGCCGATGGCGACGTAGAGGGGCCGAATGCCGACGCTGTCGCTGAGTGTTCCGCCCAGCCAGATGCCTGCGGGCATGGTCGTGCGGACGATCAGCAGGCGCACGGAGAAGACGCGCCCCATCATGGCGGGCGGGACGTGGAGCTGATAGAGACGGGTGCTGTGCAACTGGAAAAACGGCGCGGCGACACCCGCCAGCACTTCTATCAAAATCGCCAGTTCGATCATATGGGTAAACCCTAGAGTGACGAAGCTCGCCCCGCCTGCGACCAGAGAGCCTAGCATGATGAGCGGCTGTTCCCGTCCATTGCGCAGCCGCGGCACGAGAAACGTCCCAAACAAGTAGCCGAACGGATAGCTGGCCAAAAACAACCCGACGTGAAAGGCTGTTCCGTGCAGCTCTCCCGCCACAAACGGAAGGTTGAGCACGAGCGTGACCCCTACCGCAAACTGCACGAGAGCCGAATACAGGCTCAGATAGAGAAGCAGCGGCTTTTCCCCAAAAATCGCGAGGCCGGCTTTGAACATGGAAAACCACGATTCGGCCACCCGGGCAGGGAGGGCGGGAGCGTTTTTGCACGGGAGAAGAAAAGCTCCACTGAGCGCATAGCCGACGGCGACCAATGCCAGCACCTGATCGCCACCGATGCTGGCGACGAGAATCCCGCCCAGCGGCGGACCTGCGATCATGGCGATGCGCAGCGCGCTGTCCAGATAGGCGTTTGCTTGTAGCAACTGTTCTTTTGGGACGAGAGCAGGAAGCAATGACTGGCTTGCCGGGACGTACAGCGGCTGGACGAGGCCGTTCACGAGCGCGGTCAAGTAGAGCGGCCACAAGGAGCCGGGCGTGGTCGCAATCGCGGCGAAGGAACAGCCGAACGCGATGCTGCGCATCCATTGCGAAAACAGCATGACGCGTTTTTTGTCATAGCGGTCGAGATACGGTCCGGCCACAAGCTGCACGACGAGCGATGGTACAAAGTAGAGCAGCCACATCTGCCCGACGGCTGCCTGCGAGCCGGTCACCTGGTAGATGATCCAGCTATTGGCGAGCGTGCCGAGCGAGGCGCCCAGCTCGGAGGTGAGCTGGCCGAGCAGGATGTAGCGGTAGGAGCGGTCTTTCCAGAGGGCGGATGTGCTCGTGGCTGCTGTCATCATTTGTCCGTGTCGAGAAACTGCCCGAGTAGCAGCGGGAGTTGCGAGAGCGCTTGGCTGCGCAGGCGATAGCGGGTTCCGCTCGTCTCGACCAGCCGGGCGGAGCGCAGCATCGACAAGTGATGATGCACCGTCGATTTGGCCATCTGGAGCGCTTCTGTCAGTTCTTGCAGCGTCAGCTCCTGTTTTGCGAGCATTTTGGCCATGCGGAGCCGCTGCTCGTCTCCGAGCGCCTTGAAGGATTGGACCAGCGTCTGCGGCGGCTGGTACGGGTCGATTTGCTCGCGCAAGTTTTCATCGGCAACCGGGTAGTAAAAAATTTTGCAGCCTGCGTCATCGGCCTGCACCGTCCAGGGGCGATAGACCGCCTGCGGAATCAGCAGGACGCGGGTGACAGTCGGCTCAGGCGGATAGCTTGCTCCGGTCGCCCATTCCACCAGCGCTTCCGGGTCGAGCTTTTCTTGCATGCCGCGCTTTTGGGCAATCTCCCGTTCGAGCATGCGGCAGATGCGCTCCTCCTGCGGCTCGATGTGCGCTTGATACCAGCCTTCCATCAGCACGAGCAGGTGCTGGCGCAATTCCTCCGCGTCCACCGAAGTAATATGGGCGATGTACCGTTCGAAAAAGAGATGGCTGCGACAGGCCGCCTGCAACAGTTCGCGATCGGCGCTGCTTCCTTGCGCGGCTTTTCGCCGGGAAGCTTGCCGCGCTTCGCCCAAAAAAGGCAGTGCCTGATAGCGCAGCTCTTCTTCTGGCAACTGCCTGACGTAGCCAAGAAACGCCTCCAGCTCGGCAAAAGGCTGCTGGCGGTACTGGTGAAGCAGATGCAAAAGCGTCTTCCATGTGTTGTGCGCCTTGGCGTAAGCGACCTCGCGCTGGACAGCAGGAGGCAGCGCCTCGATTAGCTCGCGCCAGTGGGCGGGCGGCTGCTCCAGCGTGTGATGAATCTGCTCGTAAGTGGCAACGGCGATGCCCAGCGCTGCTTCAAAAAGCGGCGAAAAGGCGAATTGCACCTCGTAGGTCGTGCGTTCGCTCCCGATGTTCCATACTTTCAAGAGGGGATCATCCTTCCAGTATTTGTAGTACGTCTCATTCTAAATGTTTTGAATTGTAAATTCAATATTTTTCGTATGACTGGTTAGATGGATTTCGAACCAGAATCGTTGAGTGTGGCAGGAAGAGGGGCGAGCGCCTGAAAGCAGCAAGCAGAAGACAGCACCCGAAAAAAGAAAAGCGGCACGCCTCTCCCGCGAGAGTTGCGTGCCACTTTTTACGAGACAAAAGCAAACTTAGTTGACAGTAGAAGGTTGAACGGCGCGTTGCAATGCCTGCTCCAGATCGCCGATGATGTCGTCGATCGCCTCTGTGCCCACCGACAGTCGGATCAGCCCTGGCGTGACCCCGGCAGCCGCCTGTTCTTCCTCATTCATCTGCTGGTGCGTCGTGCTGGCCGGATGGATGACGAGCGACTTGGAATCGCCCACGTTGGCCAGGTGCGAGAACAGCTTCACGGATTCAATCAGTGTTTTGCCTGCCTTCACGCCGCCGCGAATGCCAAAGGTGAGGATGGCGCCAGCGCCTTTTGGCAAATATTTTTGTGCCAGCGCGTAGTGGGCGTCGCCTTCAAGGCCAGGGTAGCTGACCCACTCGACCGCTGGATGCGCGGCGAGGAATTGGGCTACAGCCAGGGCGTTCTGGCTGTGGCGTTCCATGCGCAGGTGCAGCGTCTCCAAGCCTTGCAGGAACAGGAAGGAGTTGATCGGGGCCACGGCTGCGCCGATATCGCGCTGCAACTGGACACGCGCCTTGATGATGTAGGCGAGCGGTCCGACGGCTTCTGTATAGACGACGCCGTGATAGCTCGGGTCTGGTGTCGTCAGGCCCGGGAATTTGCCGTTGTTCCAGTCGAACTTGCCGGAATCGACGATGATGCCGCCGATCGCTGTGCCGTGCCCGCCGATGAACTTGGTCGTGGAGTGGACGACGATGTCTGCGCCATGCTCGAATGGACGGCACAAGATCGGCGAAGCGAACGTGTTGTCCACGATCAGCGGCACGCCGTTTTCGTGCGCGATGTCAGCGATTGCCTGCAAGTCCGCCACGTCAATGCGAGGGTTGCCGATCGTCTCGCAAAAGAGCGCCTTTGTTTTATCATTGATGAACGCCCGGAAGTTTTCCGGATTGGACTGATCGACAAAGTGAACCTTGATGCCAAGACGCGGCAAAGTGTGCGCAAAAAGGTTGTACGTACCGCCGTACAAGCTGCTGGATGCGACAATTTCATCCCCGGCTTGGGCGATGTTCAAAATGGAAAAGGTGATCGCTGCCTGACCAGAGGAAGTTGCCAGAGCACCGACGCCGCCTTCCAGGAGTGCCACGCGCTTTTCAAAGGCGTCCTGGGTCGGATTCATGATGCGGGTGTAAATGTTGCCGAACTCTTTTAAGCCAAACAGGTTGGCGGCGTGCTCCGTGTCGCGGAAGACGTAGGAAGTCGTCTGATAGATCGGAACGGCGCGCGAGCCTGTTACGGGATCTACTTCTTGTCCACCATGTACAGCGAGGGTTTCCGGTTTCCATTGTTGCTGGTCAGACATGCTTATCTCTCCTTTATATATGGGGATTAGGGATAAAAAAACGGAGCATTCCTCTGAGGAGAAGAAGGCTCCGGCTATACACGGGTGTGCACTCATCTCTCAGAATCTATGGATTCTGCAGGAATTAGCACCGCGCAAGGCACGCTTGCTGGTTGCCGGGTTTCACAGGGCCTGTCCCTCCACCGCTCTTGATGAACTGTTGCTTCAGTTGTTGTCATAATTGTATGAAAAACCACACTTCACTGTCAATAATCAATAATGAGTTATCAGGTTGGATTTGGTGGGATTGAGGCGTTGAGAGATTTGTTCATGCTCACCCGTTCATGCTGTTTCCCATGACGTCCAAAGTACCTGTGTGATACGCCTTGTTGACGTGGTTTGCAGGCTGATGCCCCGCACTCCAAGGGTGCTCTGCGTTTCTTGCACCCGCCTTTTTCCAAACCAAAAAGAGAATGCTGTTTTGTATAGTAGTCTTCATATATAGAATGGTTATTTTTGTAAATGTGTCACCCGCCTGTACCGACCAACCATCTCCCTGTCCAAAAACAAACCCACCCTCACACTGTCACAAATTTGTCCCTATATCTCCGCGCTTTCGCCGCCCGCGTCGTTAGAAAATGGCATGGCCCTATGATATGATGGGAGTGGCAGAAAACGACCAAACGATTGTACATATAGGAGGAACATACGCGATGAGCCATGGCGTGAAGGAAATTACCCCGCAGGAGCTGCTGGAAAAGCTCGCGGCCAACGAAAAGCTTCAGGTGATTGACGTGCGTGAGGTGGAGGAGTGGAACGAAGGCCATATCAAAGAAGCCAAGCTGATTCCGCTCGGCTTTTTGCCGCATCGCATCGACGAGCTGGACAAGGAGATCCCGGTCGTCATGGTGTGCCGCAGCGGTGCGCGCAGCCACAGAGCGACCGAATATTTGTGTGAGCTTGGCTTTGACGCTGCCAATATGGTCGGCGGCATGCTGGCTTGGCCTGGCGAGAAGGAAGTGTAAGCCGTACGGTCCATACGGTCACGACCGCACTGGCAACGCCGAGACGTTTTCCACACAAAAAGAAACATGCGCTTTTACGCGGTATAGCGGCGGACGCATGAGAGAAGCAGGGGAGGAAGAAAATCGTGAGTGAGGGAGCACAGCAACAAGGATCCGCGTTGCAGCGCCATTGGTTTACGGTGCTCGCAGGCGTGATTATCCTCGCGATTGTAGGCGTGTTGGGCTACAAATACATGGCAAAAGAGCCGATTCCCGTGATGAAGCCGATTGCCGATTTTACGTTGGACAACAGTGACGGCACTTCGTTTACGTTTTCGGAAGGCAAAGGCAAGGTGCGGCTGGTCGAGTTCATGTTCACCAACTGCCCTGACATTTGCCCGGCGACGACGTACAACATGTCCAAGCTGCAAGAGCAGCTCAAGGAGAAAAAGCTGTTCGGCGACAAGGTCGAGTTCATTTCCATCACCTTTGACCCGGATTTCGACACGCCAGAAGTGTTGCAGCAGTACGCGGCGAAGTTCAAGGCGGATCAGAGCGGCTGGAAGTTTTTGCGCGGCGATGCCCAGGCGGTGGAAAAGGTGACGAAGGATTTCGGGATTGCCGTATTGAAGCAGCCTGACGGTTCCTTTGCCCATACCGCCCGCATGTTCCTCGTCGATGGCGACGGAAACATGCGCCGCGCCTACGGCATGGCAGCCGACATGGACATGGAGCAGATGCTGAAGGAAATGGAGCAGCTTGCGGACTAATCAGGCTGATTCCTCGTACGTGATCTGCACGACATGCTCGGTTTGATTTTCAAATTCAATATGCACGAGTAACGCCCACCTGCGATTGCCCTCCTGGAGCAAGAGTTTGAACGTCTCCTCTGACGTGGTGGGCGTTTTTGCTGTGCGCCCGACGTGCAGGTAGTCGACGATCTGGGCATGCGGATATTTTTTCATCGTCTCCTGCATCGCCAATCTGCCCCATTTGGCATATGGCGGCTGGGCGCAGGCAGGGGCATACTGGAAGAAGAATAACAGCAGGCTTGCTGCGATAGCGGTCAGGACGCTTCGCGCGAGGCGAACAGATACAGAGGCTTGCATGGCGTAAGACCCCCTTTTTTGTATTGGAAAACAAGCTTGCCCTCTATTTTGAAGCCTTTTTTCCATGTCATTCGTAGAAAATATTTACAATTTGGAAAGCGGGGGATTTCATGTACTACTTGCTCATTCCCTTATTTGGTGTTCCGCTCATCCTGGCGATTTTTGCGCTGCGCTCTCGCCGGAGCGGCTTCTGGAAAAAATGGTGGCCGCCTGTCGTGTCAGCGCTGCTGATTTACGGAGGCTGCCTCGCTGCCAACGTGTATTGGCAAGTACAGTACGGCATTCCGGTGCTTCCGACCAAAGCCGATCTGGAGCTGTTTCTTTATTTTTGCCTGTTCCTCGTCTTCGTGTTTTTTATTATGTACCTCGTCTTTTTCTTTGTGATGCGCAAACCGTTCTGGAAAATGAATCTGTTGTTTCTCGCCACGTCGTCTGGTCTGTTTCTCCTGTTTGCCGGGGCTTTTTTAGGCATGGGGCCGTTTATGTCGAAGGTGGAGTACGTCTCGGTTGTGCAGAGTGTAAAAAACAAGTGGCAGGCCGTGCCCGTGCAGGCGTCGAGCAATAAGCCGATTGACGTCACGCTCGTCTACAGCAAAAGGGACTGTCTGAAAAGGTGTGCTGGCCAACCTTACGACAGCCTGATTTTGGTCCGGAACCAGTCGGGGCAGCCGCTGGACATTGAGCTTTTGGTTCGCCTGCAAAACGAAAGCGGGGCCGTCATCGAAGACAAACAGGCGTTGCCGCTCAAGCTCGCTGCGGGGGAAATCGCGCCGGTATGGACAGAAGATACAAACATGGAAGAAAACTTTTGGGAGCGGGTCAGTACGGTCACGGATGAGAGAGTAGCGGCGATTGCGTATCAGTTTTCTATTATTGACCGAAGATGAATGTGTGGAATTGTCAAGACTGGATGAAACGAACGCCTCGCGTTGTGTTACAATAAGAATGGCATGCTTGGTTCGGGTTCCCAAAATCATGCACGATGATGTTAGGAGGAAAGAGTTTGAGCGACGTTAAGATTTTCGCGATGGGCGGCCTCGGCGAGATCGGAAAAAATATGTATTGCGTCGAGTATGAGGACGAAATTATCATCATTGACTGCGGGGTGAAGTTCCCCGAGAATGAAATGTTCGGTATTGATCTGGTCATCCCCGATATTTCCTATTTGGTGGACAACCAGCACAAGATTAAAGCACTTTTGTTAACGCACGGACATGAGGATCACATCGGAGCGATTCCTTATATTTTCAAGCAAATTAACGTGCCGATCTACGGTGGTCGTCTGACCCTGGGCTTGGTCAAGGCGAAGCTGGAAGAGCATCGCATGCAAAATGACGTGAAGATGATTCCGATCTCGGAAGATACGGAAATCCCCTTCAACCGCCTGAAAGCGTCCTTTTTCCGCACGAATCACAGCATTCCGGATTCGTTCGGGGTTGTGATTCATACGCCGGAAGGGATGGTCATTCATACAGGTGACTTCAAATTCGATATGACGCCAGTCGGACAGACGACCGAGTACGGCAAGATTGCGAAAATCGGGGCGAGCGGCGACGTTTTGGCGCTGCTCTCTGACAGTACGAACAGCGAGCGCTACGGCTTCACCATGTCGGAGCGCACCGTTGGCGAAGGGATTCTCGACGTGGTGCGCAAAGCGCGCGGGCGGATCATCCTGGCGACATTCGCGTCCAACGTGCATCGCCTGCAGCAAGTAGTAGACGCTGCCGAGCAGTGCAATCGCAAAGTAGCGGTGATTGGCCGCAGCATGGAAAAAGTGTTCCTGATCGGACAAGAACTGGGCTACATCCAGATGCCGGAGGGCATGCTGATTGATATCAAGCACATTGACAACTACGCCGACAATCAGGTGCTGATTATTTGCACCGGAAGCCAAGGCGAGCCGATGGCGGCATTGACCCGAATCGCTTCCGGATCGCACCGGACCGTGTCGATCTATCCGGAGGATACCGTCATTATCTCGGCTTCCCCGATTCCGGGCAACACGATCAATGTCAGCAGGACGATTGACAAGCTGTACCGCGCGGGCGCGAACGTCGTGCTCAGCCACGTGTTTGACATTCACGCGTCCGGTCACGGCAGCAGCGAGGAGTTGAAGCTCATGCTCAACTTCATTCGTCCCAAGTACTTTATCCCGATTCACGGGGAGTACCGGATGTTGAAGACGCACGCGAAGCTGGCGCAGCAGGTAGGAATTGAGGAGAGCAACATTTTCCTCATGGACAACGGCGAGGTGCTGAACTGCAACCGCGAAAAGGCATGGCTCAGCAAGGTTCACGCCGGCATCGTCCTGATCGACGGCAGCGGCATCGGCGACGTGGGCAACATCGTCCTGCGCGACCGCAAGCATTTGGCAGAGGATGGCCTGATGGTCGTGGTCGTCAGCCTCGATATGAAAAACTTCAAGATTCTCACCGGACCTGACATTGTCAGCCGCGGCTTTGTGTACGTGCGCGGTTCGGAATCGCTCATCCAGGAAGCGACGCTGTTGGTTCGCCAGCGCCTCCAGGAAGCGTTGGACAAGAAGATCAAGGAATGGTCGGAGTTGAAGTCCCAGATCAACGAAGTCATCAAGCCGTTTATTTACGAAAAGACGGGCCGCAATCCGATGATTCTCACCATTTTGATGGAAGTGTAGGACTGGAGCACTTCTTCGTTCTCCCGGGGACGCGATCGGGTTATAATAATACGTAAATGGATACGTGATACAAAGGAGAGGTTGCCCCATGATGTCTTATGAAGCATATATGAGCCAAGTAATTCAACCGATGCGCGACGAACTGACGCGCAACGGATTTGTAGAGCTGCGCACAGCAGAAGAGGTTGAGCAGACGCTGCCAAACGCAAAAGGTCTGACGCTGGTAGTCGTAAACTCGGTTTGCGGCTGCGCGGCAGGGCTGGCTCGTCCGGCAGTGGTTCATTCCTTGAACCATTCCACCAAGCCAGACAACATTTACACTGTATTTGCAGGACAAGACAAGGAAGCGACAGCGAAAGCCCGCGAGTACTTTGAAGGCTACGCGCCATCTTCCCCGTCTTTTGCGATCATGAAGGACGGCAAAATCATGACGATGATCGAGCGTCATCAGATTGAGAACAACGACCTGCAAACGATCTCCAACCTGTTGACTACCGCTTACGACACGTACAAATAAGCTAGCATGGCCATGACAAGACGCTCGCGAACGGGCGTCTTGTTTCACATCCCGATGAACCTGAAAGGAGCTGCCCGCAGCATGCAGACCCGATCGTTTGGACGAGATCCGCATCAAGTCTCTTTGCTCGGCTTCGGCGCCCAGCGAATTGTGGACGAGCACGATTGCACCGAGGAGCAGGCAATCGCCATCATTCGGCGCGCCGTAGAAGCAGGAGTCAATTACTTTGATACAGCCCCTACATACAGCGCTGGACAGTCGGAGACACGGGTAGGACTGGGGCTTGCAGGCTTGCGCGACCGCGTGTGGATCGCGACGAAGACGGGAGGACGCACGCGCGACCTGGCCCTGAAAGATTTGGAGGGCAGCTTGAAGCGGCTGCAGACCGATTACGTCGACGAGTGGCGGATGCACAACATCATGCAGCCGCACGATCTGGAGGCGATTTTTGCAAAAGGAGGCGCGCTGGAAGCGATGCTGGAAGCGCGAGAGCAAGGCTTGATCCGCAAAATCAGCATCAGCGGGCACACAGACCCGCGCCTGCTGGCAGAAGCGATTCGCCGCTTTCCTTTTGACAGCGCCCTCGTCGCTTTGTCTGCTCTCGATCATTTCATCTACAGCTTTGCGCACGATTTCGTTCCGCAAGCGGTGGAAAAAGGCGTCGCGGTCATCGGCATGAAAGTGATGGGGCTGGGCAAGCTGGCTCCGTGGACAGAGCAAGCGCTGCGCTATACGTGGAGTCTCCCCGTTTCGACGGCGATCCTCGGCGTGAGCAGAATGGACGAGCTGGAAGCGGACTTGGCCGCGGCCAACGCCTTCGTGCCGATGACGGACATCGAACGCGTGGAGCTGTTTCAACAGATCATGCCGCTGGTGCGCCCGGACGTGCTGCGCTGGAAGGCGCGCGAATGGATGGCTGGCGAATGGTATCAGTTGCCGGAGCTGTCTTTTTGACAAAAGCGAAAGTCTCTTCTGATTTTCTGGAAGGGGCTTTCTTTTTGTTTTTTAGAGCGTGGCTGGAAACAAGCTGGTGGTGATAACCGGAGCTACGCGAGGATTGGGCAGGTCGATGGCAGAGCGATTTCACGAAGCAGGCTGGAGCGTGGCAGGCTGTGGCCGTTCGGCCGTGGCGCTCGATCCGGGCGGCAGTATTGACACCTCCATGCTGCGTTCCTGCTCGCCGCAGGAAGTGGCAATGACCCCGGCCAGCGAGGTGCCGATGGTCATTACCAGGTTGTTCGCGACATATACGATGTTGAACAGCTCTCGGCGCTGCTCTTTCCAGCGAAAGCCGATGAACGCCTGAATCGCCGGGAACGACAGGTTGAAGGTAAAGCCAAGCCCGGTCATCAGCGCGATGTAAACAAGCCAGCTATTCGTGAGCGGAATCGACAACTGGATGAGTCCTTGAACCAGCAAGGCCCCGACGATCAGCCGTTTGGCGCCCAGGCGGTGAAAAAGCGTCCCGCCGACGAACTGCCCCACAATTCCTGCCAGCGATTAAACCATCAGCACAAAGCCTGCCTCGGTCATGGAGCGTTGCAAAATCGTATGTACGTACAAAGTGGTAAGCGGCCACATGAAAGCGCTGCCGGAAGAGTTGATGAAGCTCGCAACCAGGAAGAACAGGGCTTCTCGCGGATACCGCTGCAAAAAGGAAGTGGGAGAAATCACGGCCGGTCACCCCTTTGGGATTGTGTTGATTGTAGTATAACGAATATTTTAAACATTGCAAACATAAAAATATAAAAAGTGATAAGCACCCAAATAAAGGCTGCTCCACATCCTATAGATTCGAGTATACTAAACAAGTGGTGAGATGAGTTCATGTGATACAGAGAATAAAAGGTGGAGTAGTTCTTTATGCGAATGTGGAAACGGGTGTTGCTCCTGATGTTTGTCGCGATTGCCGCGACAGCAGGTTATTACGGATACTCTTTTTATCAGTTTGCTCACAATATTCAAGAGCCGAATGTCATTCGGCCAGCCCCGCCGGATGGCGGTGCCGCGACGAAAGCGGCGGAGATTCCGGAATGGGATGGCGAAGAGCGGGTGAACATCCTGTTGATGGGTGTGGACCGCAGGGGAATGAAAAATAACGGGCTCCCCCGTTCGGACTCGATGATGCTCGTCAGTATCGACCCGGCCTCCAAGCGCTACGACGTATTTTCCATTTTGCGCGACACGTACGTAGACATTCCGGGGAACGGCAGCTCGCGCATCAACTCGGCGATCGTGGAGGGCGGACCGGAACTGGCGATGAAGACCGTCAGCCAGTTTACAGGGCTTCCGGTGGACCGCTACGTCATCACCGACTTTGAAGGCTTCAAGGCTTTGATTGACTCTGTCGGTGGTGTCGAGATTGATGTGGAAAAAAATATGTACTATCACGACCCGACCGATAAAGGCATCTACGACATCAATTTGAAAAAGGGACTGCAGCAACTGGATGGCAACAAGGCTCTGCAATACGTTCGTTTTCGCCATGACGCCACATCGGACTACACGCGCACAGAGCGTCAGCGCAAGCTGCTGACGGCTGTGGTGAGCCAGATGAAGAGCGGCACGACCTTGATTCAATTGCCGTCCATCCTGAAAGAAGTGACGCCGTATATCCAGACGAATATCAGTTCCATGGATATGCTGAGGCTGTCTGCGCTTGGGCTGAAATTAAACACCGCGGAGCCAGGCAACTACCAATTGCCGCCAATGGGGATGTTCCGCGAATCCCATCGGGCAGGCGCGGTGCTCATTCCGGATGTCGACCAGATCCAGTCTTTTATCAAGGAAAAGCTGGAACCGCCAGCAGAAGAAGCGGTTTCGCAAACGAATAGCACGACCGATAGCAACGAAAACAGCACGCCAAATTGAGCGTGCTGTTTTTTTGTGTTTTCGGGCAGACTAACCATGATTTGCTATGTATGGGGGTGAGGGGAATGGACCAGGAGATTGCGCGTAAATGGTTTTCCCATACAGGGGACTTGCGAACGGAACATATCGACGAGCCGGACGGCCGCATGCGGCTGTATTTTTTGACCAGCATGGCGGATGCCAAGTCGTTTACAGCGAGCTCATCCCGAAGCTGAGAGAAATTTGTCTGGCTGAGGCAAGCATAGGGGAAGTGGAGCGGCAGCTCGGGGGAGCCGGGAGCAATCGGGTCGATCACACCCAGGGGCGATTCAGCGCCTGCTCGAAGGCTATCGCCCAAGGAAGCGTTTCTCATCAAGCTCGTGCACGGGAAATTCCGGATTGGGAGCTACGACACGTCCGTCCCGGCGCAAATTTTCGGGAAGACCGACAAGAACCGCGGCAATCCCAAGGATATGGTGCACCTTGCTTTTGACACGATTTCCAGCAACGCCCGAATCAAGCTGGAGCAAGTATCGCCGCCGGTGTTCGATATTCGCATACGCTTGAAGGCGAGAATCCTTGAGAAAGCGACGTTTCATTTTCACGTCAATGCCACCATCATTCGCAACGGAGTAATGGATTAAAAAAGTTTTTCCTGTGATTGCTATTGACGGGATATTTTCAAAAAGGATATAATCCGGTTTGTATCATGAAAATATGAAAAACGAACATAATATACGTGGAAATCTTTCTTATCAAGAGAGGCGGAGGGACAGGCCCGATGAAGCCCGGCAACCGGTTCATTTTTTGAAATGGACGTCGCGGTGCCAATTCCTACAAGATTGGTTGGATCTTGATAGATGAGAAGGGTGGATGCGAACGTATACATGCGTTGCAGCCCCTTTTTCGTTTATGAAAAAGGGGTTTTTACGTTTTTCACAAGGATTTTGCTGGGAGGTGGATGCGTTGATTCAATTGAAAAATTTGCATAAAAGCTATCAAGTGCAGGGCAAGACGATTCCGGCGTTGCTCGGGATTGATCTTTCTATAGATAAAGGGGAAATTTACGGGATTATCGGCCATTCCGGGGCGGGGAAAAGTACCTTGATCCGCTGCATCAACCTGCTGGAGCGCCCTACGTCGGGACAAGTCATCGTCGATGGGGTCGACCTGACCAAGCTCGACGATGTCAAGCTGCAGGAAAAGCGCCGCGAGATCGGGATGATTTTCCAGCACTTCAACCTGCTGTCCTCGTCCACCGTCGGGGAAAATGTCGCGTTTCCGCTCAAGCTGGCCAAGCGTCCGAAGGCGGAGATTCAGAAAAAAGTGGACGATCTGCTCAAGCTGGTAGGGCTGGAAGCGCACCGGGACAAATACCCGTCCCAGTTGTCCGGCGGCCAGAAGCAGCGCGTCGGCATCGCACGGGCGCTGGCAAACGATCCGAAAGTGCTGCTGTGTGACGAAGCGACCTCGGCGCTCGATCCGCAGACGACCAACTCGATTTTGGCGCTGCTTTTGGACATCAACCGCAAGCTGGGATTGACCATCGTGCTGATTACGCACGAGATGCACGTCATCCGCTCCATTTGCGACCGCGTAGGCGTGATCGACGGCGGAAAAATCGTCGAGTCGGGCGAGGTGCTGGACGTGTTTCTCAAGCCGCAGCATCCGACTACGCAGGAATTTGTCGAGCAGGTGGCAGATTCCACCGAGCTGCGCGAAGCTGTCGCGCACGAAAAAGCAGCGGGGAACCGCACGATTGCGCGCGTCACCTTCCTGGGAGAAAAGACGTACCAGCCGATTTTGTTCCAGACGATGCAGGAGACAGGCACAGTATTCAGCATTTTGCAGGGAACGATTTCCCGCATGAAGGATACGCCGTACGGCCAACTGGTCGTCGAACTGGAAGGCGATGTCCGTCAAAACGAAAAAACCATCGAGACGTTGCGTCAGCGTGGCTTGGAAGTAGAGGTGATATAGATGGACTGGACAATGGAAAATGTGGATTGGTCGGAGATCGCTGAGGGTACACTAGACACACTGACGATGCTGGGTTTCTCCACGTTGTTTACGATCCTGATCGGCTTGCCGCTGGGAATCATTTTATTCCTTACTTCACGTGGACAGTTGCTGCAAAACAAGGCGTTTTACTCGGTTGCTTCATTCATCGTCAACGTATTGCGTTCCGTGCCGTTCATCATTCTGATGATCTTGCTGATTCCGGTCACGAAACTGATCGTCGGCACTTCGCTCGGCGTACTCGGAGCGATTCCGCCGCTCGTGATCGGGGCCGCCCCGTTTTTTGCGCGGCTGGTGGAAACCTCTCTGCGCGAGGTAGATCGCGGAGTCATTGAGGCCGCCCAGTCGATGGGGGCGTCCAATTGGCAAATCATCTGGAACGTCCTGCTGCCAGAGTCTCGTCCGGGACTGGTGGCCGGAATTACGATTACGACCGTTGCGCTCGTGTCCTACACGGCCATGTCCGGGGTAATCGGCGGCGGCGGTCTGGGCGACTTGGCTATCCGTTACGGTTATCAGCGCTTCCAGACCGATGTCATGATTGTCACTGTCGTCATTTTGCTCGTGTTGGTGCAGATCTTACAGTCGCTGGGTGATCGCCTGGTATTGCGTTTCAGCCGCAAGTAAGGTCTTTCCCATAGAAGTTTGCAAGTACAAAGATCAAAAAAAGTAGGGGGAAATCATTTATGAAAAAGCTAGTCGTATCTGTACTTTCTACCGTATTGGCATTTTCTTTGGCAGCGTGCGGAGGCAAAACGGAGACTGCTCCAGCTCCAGCCGAAGGCGGCGCACAAGGCGGACAACAAGAAGTGACATTGAAAGTAGGCGCTTCTCCGGTTCCACACGCAGCAATCCTGAAGCACATCGCACCAAAACTGAAAGAACAAGGCGTAAACCTGGAAGTACAAGAGTTCACCGACTACGTACAACCAAACGTACAGCTCAACGAAAAACAACTCGACGCAAACTTCTTCCAGCACAAGCCTTACCTGGAAGACTTCAATAAAGGACAAAACATGGATCTGCAACCTGTAGTTGCGGTTCACATCGAGCCATTTGGCGCTTACAGCAAAAAAGTGAAATCGGTTGACGAACTGGCGGAAGGCGCAACTATCGCGCTGCCAAACGACCCGACCAATAGCGGCCGCGCCCTCGCTCTCCTGGAGAAAAACGGCGTCATCAAGCTCAAAGAAGGCGCTGGCATCAGCGGAACTGTGAAAGACATTGTGGAAAACAAGAAAAACCTGAAGTTCAAAGAGGTTGAAGCAGCGATGCTGCCGCGCGTTCTGGAAGAAGTGGACCTGGCGCTGATTAACACCAACTACGCGCTCGAAGCGAAGCTCGTGCCAACCAAAGACGCTCTGTTCATCGAAGACAAGGAATCTCCATATGCGAACTTCCTGGTAGCTCGTCCTGACAACAAAGACTCCGAAGCCATCCAAAAGCTGGCGAAGGAACTGAACTCCCCTGAAGTGAAAAAATTCATTGAAGACGAATACAAAGGTTCCATCATCCCGGCATTCTAAGGAAAAGTAATTGATGGATCAACAAATAAACCCAATTGGCCCTTTAAGGCTGTTGGGTTTATTTCCGTTTACAAAAGAATAAATATTCATAAAATTTAATTAAATATCACCGAACCCCATTTTCAAGAAATCTGTCGTCGAGTATATTGTGGTGGCGATAGAAAAAATTTGATAAGGGGGAAAATTCTGATGAAGGGAACATTCAAAATGTTTGTCGGCCTGACATTGGTGGTCGGAAGTCTTTTGGCAGGTTGTGGAGGCAGTCCGACTTCGACTGCACCTGCTGCTGCTCCTGCGGGTGAGGCTTCGTCTGGCGCGCCTGCCAGCACAAAGCCGCAAGTGTTTCGGGCCAACCTGACCAGCGAGCCATCGACGGCAGACCCTGGGCTCGCCAAGGACACTACCTCAGGGGCGATCGTCCGTGCCACTTTTGACGGCTTGACCAGGCTGGACAAAGACGCGAAGCCGATGAACTCGGTTGCGTCTGATGTGAAAATATCCGACGACAAACGGGTGTACACGTTCACGATTCGCGACTCCAAGTGGAGCAACGGCGATCCGGTGACGGCGCACGACTTTGAATTTGCCTGGAAACGCGTCCTCGATCCAAAGCTGGGAGCCGAGTATGCGTATCAGCTCTACTACATCAAAAATGCGGAAAAAGTACACACAGGCAAGGCGCAAGCAGACGAGCTGGGGGTAAAAGCTCTGGATGACAAGACGCTGGAAGTAACATTGGAAAACCCGACACCGTTCTTCCTGGAACTGACGGCATTTTACACGTATTATCCTGTAGACAAAAAGGTCGTAGAGGCCAATCCGAACTGGGCGAATGAAGCAGCAACACACGTGAGCAACGGGCCATTCAAGATGACGGGCTGGGAGCACAAGAGCAAGATCGTTTTGGAGAAGAACGAAAACTATTGGGACAAAGACGCTGTCAAGCTGGACCGGATCGAGTTTGCCATGATTGAGGATGATAACACAGCGCTGTCCATGTTTGAAAACGGCGAGCTGGACTGGGCGGGTCAACCGCTTGGCGGCCTGCCAACCGATGCGATTCCGTCCCTGAAAGAAGCAGGCAAACTCGTCGTTCATCCAAAGGCGACGATGTATTGGTACAAAATCAATACCACCAAAGGAGTGCTGCAAAACGTAAAAATTCGCAAAGCACTCGCTTATGCGGTTGATCGCCAAAGCATCGTGGACAACATCACACAGGTCGGCCAGGTGCCTACGATGGGGATGCTGCCGCAATCCATGATTATCAAGCCGGAGGGCTACTTCCGCGACAACGACGTGGAGACAGCGAAAAAGCTGCTGGCGGAAGGCATGCAGGAGTTGGGGCTGAGTCAGCTTCCGACCATCACCATGTCGTACAACCCGACAGACCGCCACAAAAAAATCGCCGAAGCCATGCAGGACCAGTGGAAGCGCAACCTTGGCATCGACGTGAAGCTGGCGATCAAGGAATTTAAGGTGCATTTGCAAGATTTGCATGAACTGAATTACGAGATTGGCCGTTTGGGCTGGAATGCCGATTTTAACGATCCGATCAACTACCTGGAGATGTTCCGCGATGCGAAGACGGGAAACAACGACACAGGCTGGGAGAACGCGCGCTACAAGGAGCTGCTGCAACAGTCGGCCATGGAGAGTGATCCTGAGAAGCGCAAGCAGCTTTTTGCGGAAGCCGAGCAAATTTTCATGGATGCCATGCCTGTAATCCCGCTGTTTACGGACGTGGATGTCTGGGTGCAGAGTGATAAGGTAAAAGGCGTGCAAGTGGACGGACTGGGCTTTATTGATCTGAAGTGGGCGGAAATGGTCGAGTAACAGGCAAAAACCCCAGAGGCGAAGTGCCGAGGCAGCTCGCTGCTGGGGTTTTCCTTCCTTTTTGCCCGGAATTAATAGCCAAAATCCAACGTTTTTCCGGTTTCTGCATATGTTTTGATGTTGGAGAGAATCATCGGCCAATGGTTGCTCGCGTTGGCGAAGGAAGGGTGATCTTCGGTCCACTGGTCGTTAATCAGCGTCAGCCGCGTGCATCCGCCAACAGGCTCCAATTGGAAAGTTACGCGCGATTGAAGCTCGGCGTGGTTGGCGTGGTACGAAGGGCCGGGATGTTCCAGGAAGCTGAAGGTTTGCTGCGGCTCAAACGCCAAAACCTTGCCGTACACATGGACAGTTTCGTCGCCATCATTTCCGGGACCGACATAAGCGAGATCGTCCCCTACCTGAAAAGTAGAGCGAATGACAGAGCCAAAAAACGTATGCTTGACTCCTTCTTCCGAGGTAAGAACGTGCCAGACGTGCTCCGGGGTGGCCCCGATGTAAAAATCGAAACGCAGTTCCATAGCAGTGCCTCCTGTTTCCATTCATTTTCAAATTGTAATCGTTTGCTGTTGCTACTACTCTTAGTATAGGCAGATAATGGAGGGGCGTATTGTAAAAATGCGACAGGAGGCGGCGCTATGGAAAAAAAGCAGGACATGCTGCCAAAAGGTGTGCTGCATGCCATGCTTGGCGGAAAAAAGTTTTCGCTGCAAAGGTATGAACCAGGCGGCGACGTCGGTTACTTCGTCCAGCATTACTGGGTGGTCAGGTGGGATTTGCGCGGGCAAGCTCCTTACTCCCAAACAGTTTTGGGCCACCCCAATGTGAATCTGGTGTTTGAAAAGGGCGCCACAGGCATATTCGGTGTCGCTTTGTCCACGTCCTCGCATTTGCTGGCTGGCCAAGGCCATGTGTTCGGAGTGAAGTTCAAACCAGGCGGCTTTTATCCATTTTGGCAAAAGCCGGTTTCGCAGTTGTACGGCACGGTTACTACGTTGGAAGAAGTGTTTCAGGTGGAGACAGCCCCGCTGGAAGCCGAGATGCTTGCCATGCCGGAAGACGCCCAGATGGTTCGCCGCATCGAAGCGTTTTTGGGCGAGCGTCTGCCGGAGCGCGATCCGAATGTAAAGAGAGTAAGCGAGCTGGTCGGCTTGATTCAGGCAGATCGGACGGTGCTGAAGGTAGAGGATGCGAGCCGACTGTCCGGAATGAGCATCCGGACGATGCAGCGCTTGTTTGACCGCTATGTTGGCGTCAGTCCGAAATCGGTAATCCAGCGCTACCGACTGCACGAAGCGGCGCAGATGATCGACCAGGGAGCCGTCAGCGACTGGCTGGACTTGTCCATCGCGCTCGGCTACTACGACCACTCGCATTTTATCCGCGACTTCCGGGCGATTGTCGGTGTATCGCCGCAAGAATACCGGCAGACCCAAACTTTATAATTGTAAACAAAGTCCCCTGTGACGTCGCTTTTTCGCGATGGGAGGGGGCTTTTTGTTTTGCCTCGGTGAGCGGCGATACTCCTAAGATTTGCATAGTTTTTCTTGTGCGAGGCATACTTCATGTAATGAAGAATGTGAATTTATTTCCCTTAATATAATTTGATCTTTGAATAAAACATAATTAAATTTACTTAAAATGTCTTCAATATTACTAAAAATGCAGTATATTTGTTGAAGTAGCTTTCCATGGAGTGTTACACATACAAAGGGGGTCAACACTAATGAAAAAAAGCGTATTTGCAGCGATGAGTTCCATCCTGGTTCTGAGTGCGGCGCTGGCTGGCTGTGGCGGCGGCGAGAAAGCAGGAGAGCAAGGAAATTCTGCTGGAAGTGAACAAACTAGCGGTCCAAAAGTTCTGCGCATGAACATGAAGAGTGAGCCGCCGACGGCTGACCCTGGCTTGGCTGAAGATTCCACATCCGGTGCTGTTTTGCGTGCGACTTTTGATGGTTTGACTCGTATCGGTGAAGATGGCAAACCGCATGAATCCGTAGCGGAAAAAATCGACGTTTCTGAAGATGGACTTACTTATACATTCCACCTGCGCGACAGCAAATGGAGCAACGGTGACCCGGTAACAGCGAAAGACTTTGAATACGCGTGGAAGCGAGCGCTCGATCCGAAGCTCGGCTCCACTTATGCTTACCAATTGTACTACCTGAAAAACGCTGAGGAGTACAACACCGGAAAAGCGAAAGCAGAAGATGTGGGCGTGAAAGCAACCGATGACAAAACATTGGTTGTTACGTTGAAAAACCCGACTCCGTTCTTCCTGGAGCTGACTGCTTTCTACACCTACTACCCGGTGAACCAAAAAGTGGTCGAATCCACACAAAACTGGGCGGGTGACGCCAAAACGCACGTAGGTAACGGTCCGTTCAAGATCGAGACTTGGGAGCATAAGAGCAAGCTCATTCTCGCGAAAAACGAAAACTACTGGGATAAAGATGCTGTAAAACTGGACAAGATCGACTTCTCCATGGTAGAGGATGAAAACACCGAGCTATCCATGTTTGACAACGGCGACCTCGATTGGGCAGGTGCTCCTACAAGCGCACTCCCAACAGATGCAATCCCGGCACTGAAAGAGTCCGGCAAAATGCAAACCCGTGCGATTGCGGGTACGTACCTGTACAAATTCAACACGGAGAAACCGCCGTTCAACAACGCGAAAATCCGTAAAGCGTTCGCTTATGCGATTGACCGCAAAACGATCATCGACAACGTAACGCAAGCGAACCAGGAGCCGGCAATGGGTCTGGTACCTCCAACAATGGCTGTGGCAACTAGCCCGTACTTCAAGGACGGCGACGTGGAAACAGCGAAAAAACTGCTGGAGGAAGGGATGAAGGAAGAAGGCATCACCAAGCTGCCAACTCTGACTCTTTCCTATAATACGTCCGAAGGTCACAAGAAAATCGCGGAAGCTATCCAAGACCAATGGAAAAAAGCGCTCGGCGTAGAAGTGAAGCTGGAAAACAAAGAGTGGAAAGTATTCCTGGACGACCTGCACCAAGGCAAGTTCCAGATCGCTCGCTCTAGCTGGACTGGCGACTACAACGATCCGTACACCTTCCTGGATCTGTTCAAACTGAAAAAAGGCAGCAACAACGATACCAACTGGGAAAATCCCAAGTATCAAGAGCTGCTGAACCAATCCGCGGTGGAAAAAGACCCGGAAAAACGCAAACAAATCCTGGCGCAAGCGGAAGCGCTGCTCATGGACGAAATGCCAGCCGCGCCAATTTACTACTACACGCATTCCTATGTGAAGAGCGACAAAGTACAAGGCGTTGTGCTCGACGGTCTCGGCTTCGTAGACTGGAAATGGGCAGACATTAAATAAGAAAGCCAAGCGAACGATAAGAAGAAGGGCGAATAGCCCTTCTTTTTTTGGCGAAAAATAAAGCGCAAAGGATGGGAGATTCTTCATCTATCAACAAAATGGGGAGGAGAGCTGTTCGCAACTATAAATATTTTTAAAATTCAAACGAGGCGTGGGACAAGCCTCTCACTGACGCTGTCTCATGGTAATCTTGTGTGCAGCAAAGAAAAAGGTGGGGAGGTCCATGGAGAAAACCGCGATAAATCAACATTTTCAAGCTGTCTATACTAACGGGAATCATTTTCCATCGAGTTTTATCAATAAATTATTTTTTATAAATCATTAATCATCTTTATAAATAAATAAAAATTTATTAAATCATTCTAAAACATATTTAAAAATAATATAAAAGCATGTATATTGAAAAAAGATTTAGAAAAGGGGGATTACTTGTATGAAAAAGAATGTTTTCGTAGCAATGAGTTCTATCCTCGTTCTTGGTGCGGCGCTCGCAGGATGCGGCGGCGGCAACCAAGCAGCGCCAGCAGATAACAACGCAGCAGGCAATAAAACAGAAACCACTGCACCAGCAGCGGGACCAAAAGTACTGAAATTGAACCTGCACTCCGAGCCGCCAACAGCAGACCCAGGTATCGCGGAAGACACTACTTCCAGCACAATCATCACTGCTACCTTCGAAGGTCTGACTCGCGTAGGCAAAGACAACAAAGTGCATGAAGCAGCAGCAGAAAGCTATACCGTATCTGAAGACGGTAAAAAATATACATTCAAAATTCGCGATGCAAAATGGAGCAACGGCGATCCTGTAACAGCGAAAGACTTCGAATTCGCCTGGAAACGCGCGCTCGATCCGAAAACAGCTTCCAACTACGCTTACCAACTGTACTATGTGAAGGGTGCGGAAGCATTCAACAAAGGTACTGGTAAAGTAGAAGACGTTGGCGTAAAAGCGCTCGACGACAAAACACTGGAAGTGGAACTGACAAACCCAACTCCGTTCTTCCTGGAGCTGGTAGCGTTCAAAACATACTTCCCGGTTCACCAAAAAACAGTTGAAGCCAACGACAAATGGGCTACTGACGCGAAAACAATCGTGGGTAACGGTCCATTCAAAATGGAAACATGGGAACACAAGAGCAAACTGGTTGTCGTGAAAAACGAGAACTACTGGGATAAAGACAACGTAAAACTGGACAAAATCGAGTTCTCCATGGTAGAGGATGAGAACACTGAGCTGTCCATGTTTGAAAACGGCGAGCTGGATTGGGCAGGTGCTCCAACTTCCGCATTGCCAACTGACGCGATTCCTGCTCTGAAAGAGTCTGGAAAAATGACAACCCAACCAATCGCGGGTACTTACTTCTACCGCTTCAACACAGAAAAAGCGCCATTCAACAACGCGAAAATCCGTAAAGCGTTTGCTTACGCGATCGACCGTCAAAGCCTGATCGACAACATCCTCCAGGCAGGTCAGTTGCCAGCAACCGGTTATGTACCACCGAGCATGGCTCTGAACAAAGATGGCTACTTCAAGGACAAAGACCTCGAAACAGCGAAAAAATTGCTGGAAGAAGGTATGAAAGAAGCTGGCATCAGCAAGCTGCCAACTCTGACTCTGTCCTACAACACTTCCGAAGGTCACAAAAAGATCGCAGAAGCAATCCAAGACCAATGGAAGAAAAACCTCGGTGTAGACGTGAAGCTGGAAAACAAAGAGTGGAAAGTATACCTGGATGACGTACACCAAGGTAAATACCAAGTAGCTCGCGCTGGTTGGCTGGGTGACTTCAACGATCCGATCAACTTCCTGGAAATGTTCAAGGAAAAAGACGGCGGAAACAACGATACTCGTTGGGAAAATCCGAAGTACAAAGAGCTGCTGAACCAATCCGCTCTGGAAACAGATCCGGAAAAACGGAAAGCGATCCTGGCTGAAGCTGAGCAAATCCTGATGGATGAAATGCCAGTCATGCCAATCTACTTCTACACGCAATCTTGGGTGAAAAACGACAAGGTTGACGGCGTAATCATCGACGGTCTGGGTGCTGTTGACTACAAATACGCTGACATCAAACAATAATAGAAGCAAAGCAACCGATTTAAGGAAGAGGGGCGTTTTTGACGCTTCTCTTCTTTTTTGTTTGACAGATTGTAATATCAAGTGCGACACCTAGATAAAAAAACGGCCCATGATTGATTCGTGTAAAATGAAGTCACGACAACACCATTTACACAGGAGAATCAATCATGAGTTATACACATCTTAGCATAACAGAGCGTAGTGAGCTAGCACTCCTTCATCGGTTGGGGTGGTCTGCCCGCGCCATTGCCAGAGAACTCAAACGGCATCATGCTACCATTGCCCGTGAGTTAAAACGGGGTTGTAAGGCAGGGGAATATCAGGCAGAAGCCGCGCAAGAGGTTTACGAGAAACGTCGCGAACGGTCTGTTCCCAGAGGCAAGTGGACTCCTGAACGTGAGCATTATATTGCCCGTAAGCTGGCGCAGACCTGGTCTCCCGAGCAGATTGCCGGACGGATGAGTCAGGAATGCCCCGAACAGAAAGTGTCGTTTAAAACGATGTATCGCTGGCTGTATCAGGGCTTTTTGGTTAAAGGAGATACCACCGTTCTGCGCCACAAAGGGAAACGCCGGAGACCAATCGAAACACGTGGTCGTTTCAACGTAGGAAAGTCCATTCGGCAGCGACCCAAGGAAGTACGAAAGCGTGAGAGCTTTGGTCATTGGGAACGGGATACGGTTGTTTCCAGCCGTGGAAAAAGTAAGGCGTGTGTCGCGACGTTCGCTGAGCGCAAGACACGCTTTTACCTTGCCGTAAAGATGCCTGATCGTACCTCGGCTTCCATGGAAAAGGCCTTTGGTTTCGTTGCTGAGTCGTTACCGAAAGGATCGTTTCAAACAGCTACCGTTGACCGTGGCAAAGAGTTTGCCTGTTACGAACGGCTGGAGTCAGCACATGGCGTAAACATTTACTTTGCCGATCCCTACTCTTCCTGGCAAAGGGGCACGAACGAGAACGCAAATGGCCTTCTGCGAGAATTTTTTCCCAAAGGCAAGGATTTTGCCGAAGTCTCCGAGGAGGAACTGATTCAGGCCTTGGAGCTCATTAACAATCGGCCAAGAAAATGTCTGGGTTGGAAGACCGCTTACGAATCATTCATGGAAGCTCTGTCGCACTTGTCTTGACAATTCGTCGTTTGAAAAGCGGGTGTTGATCGGGGCTGAAAATTCTCACCCGAAAAGGGGCGAACCATTTTTTTCCTAGTCGAGTTGCATCAAAACTAACTAAAAGAAAAAACATCCAAAAATCCCTTTTTCTTGTATACTGATGATAGAAGTGTATACAAAAAAACGAGGTGCTTGATCGTGAAAAAGAATGTCGTTGCAGTCGCAGGTGCGATGCTGATTCTCGGCGGGAGCTTGGCAGGGTATGCGGATGCCGGGCAAGCGGCGGAGCCAAAAGCAAAAGTATTAAGAATGAACATGCATTCCAATCCCCCAACCGTAGATCCGGGCATTGCTGAAGATTCAACGTCCGGCACAATAAGCAGGGCAATCTTCGAAGGGTTGACTCGTTTGGGCAAAGACGGAAAAGTACATGTAGCAGCGGCAGAAAGCTATACCGTTTCGGCTGACGGCAAAACTTATACGTTCAAAATTCGCCCTGCCAAATGGAGCAATGGCGATCCGGTCACCGCCTATGACTTCGAATACGCCTGGAAACGTGCGCTAAGCCCCAAGACAGCATCGAATTACGCCTACCAGCTCTACTATTTAAAAGGAGCGGAAGCGTATAACAAGGGAACCGGGACGGCGAGTGACGTTGGTGTCAAAGCCGTCGACGCCAAAACATTGGTTGTGGAACTGACGAATCCGACCCCGTTTTTCACGGAGTTGACGGCTTTTTACACCTATTATCCTGTTAACAAAAAAGTCGTGGAAGCCGACAAGGAATGGGCAAGCAATCCCAAGACGATAGTAGGGAACGGTCCGTTTCAAATCGAGACATGGAAGCCCAAGCACCAGCTCGTTCTGACGAAAAACCAGAACTACTGGGACAAACAAAATGTAAAATTGGACAAGATTGATTTTTCTATGATTGATGACGGGTATGTAGAGCTGGAGATGTTTCGCAACGGCGATCTGGATTGGGCAGGCGCCCCTTTGTCTGAAGTCCCCATGGATTTCGAGCTTTCCTGGAAGTCGCCTGCGCTGTTTCATACGCAAGCGATCGCGGGCACTTACTTCTACCGCTTCAACACAGAGCAAGCGCCTTTTCACAATGCCAAAATCCGCAAAGCTTTTGCTTATGCACTGGATCGTCAAGCTTTGGTGGAGACCATGTTGGCCAACCACCTTCCCGCGACAGGTTTTGTGCCGCCGAGCATGGCTGTTGCATCTGGTGGCTACTTTACAGACAATCACACAGAAGAGGCCAAAAAGCTGCTTCAGGAGGGCATGAAGGAAGCGGGAATCGCAAAACTTCCTCCCATCACCGTCTCCTATAACACGTCGATGGGCCATAAAGCGATTGCTGAAGAAATCAGGGACCAGTGGAAGAAAAAGCTCGGGGTAGACGTGAAGCTGGAAAACAAAGAGTGGAAAGTATACATAGAGGACGTACACCAGGGGAAATACCAGATTGCGCGTGCGGGTTGGCTTGCCGACTTCAACGATCCGATCAACTTTTTGGAAATGTTCAAGGACAAAAACGGCGGAAACAACGACACGGGCTGGGAACACCCCAAATACAAAGAGCTCTTGAACCAATCCGCTTTGGAGCAGGACCCGGAAAAACGGAAGGCGATTTTGGCCAAGGCCGAGCAAATTTTAATGGACGAAATGCCGATTATGCCGATCTACTACTATGCCCAGAGCTGGCTGCAAAGCGAGAAAGTCGACGGCGCGATTTTGGACGGACTCGGCATGATCGACTTCAAGTACGTCGATATCAAGCCTTAATCTTATAGAGGAAATGATTCAAAGAAGAGGGGTGCCGCTGCCCTTCTTCTTTTTTTCTCCCGCATGGACAAATGACCAATCCATTGTGCTCCTGGCTACATAGAGTAAAAAGGAACAAACTGCAACCAGGGGGGATCGCTGTGGATATTGGCAAACTGCTCAGTATTGTAAGGTCAATTCCCAAGGATAAGCTGAAGACGGATGCAGGCTTGAAGGAAGTCATCCGCGATTTGGGCAAAAAAGCCGGTAAAAACTTCACGGATAAGGAACTGAACGGATATGTGGCGCAGTTTCGGCATATGTCCAAGACGGAAAACGTCGGCAGCCTGCTGAACAAGCTTTCCAAAAAAGGCGTCAACGCCAAAGACATCGACAGCCTGAAAAAGCGCTTTAAATAAAGGGGGGCTTACCAGGAGGGAGGTGGGATTATCGCTGCCAAAACGAGAAAGAAAAAGAAACAGGCCGGTGCCCAGGGGCAACTGATAGAGACGATGAACAAGCTGGCGGATGCGCACAATGTGAGCAATGCTCAGGTGATGCGCGAGATGAGCCAGATGAAGCAAGAACTGCAGGACATGAAAGATACGCTCGGAAGGCTGAAGGCCGCTCCCAATCAGGGGCCGCGGCGCAGCATTCTGTTTGGACCGCGCCGGCGTCCGATTCCCGTGCAGTCCGTCCCTGAGAAAGCAAAGCCTGCGATTTCCATTGAGGATTTGCTGCCATTGCTGCCGCATTTAAGCGGGGCTATCCCGCAACTGAAAAATCCGAAGGTGGCCGATTCCATCAAAGTGCTGTCCAATCCGGCCGTCCTGTCCATGATTCAACAGTTTATCGCCAACGGCGGCTTGAACATGCTGAAAGCGCCTGTAGAAGAAGTGAGCAGACGAGAACGGCGCGGGTTGTTTCGCTAATCGACAACTTTCTTGGTTTTCTGGACTGCTTCTTTGTCAAAAAGGAGCAGTCTTTTGTCTTTTTGGTACGAAAAGACTATAAACTTTACAGATGTTGACGCGTCTAATAGAATGGTGAACGTTGCACAATGGTCTAACGCCACACAACAGAACAGACATCACGGAGGAGGTCAGGATGAAAAGACGATTTTACCCTCTGCTTCTGGCGCTGCTGGTCCTGCTGCTTATCCCCGGTTGGGCGGCTGCGGCAAGTAGTGCAACTGAGGAAGCCGTCAACCTGATGATCGGTGGACAAGCAGTGACCCCGGACGTGCCACCAGTTATCAAGAGCGGGCGGACATTGGTTCCCGTGCGTGTCATCGCAGAAGGTTTGGGCGCGGATGTCGCCTGGAACGAAGCGAAGCGGACAGCGGTGATTACACGGGGTACGACGCAGCTTTCCCTCACATTGGACTCGCGCACAGCGCTATTGAACGGCAAGCAGGTAAAGCTGGATACGCCGCCTGTCATCTCCCAGCAGCGCATGCTGCTCCCTCTGCGGTTTGTCGGGGAATCGCTTGGGATCACTGTAGGGTGGGACAACAGCTCCCGCACCGTCATTGCTAACGAAACGCCACAGGTTACGCTGAACGGCCGTGCTCCTGAAAAAGCGATCAAGCTGTACCAAGTGTCGGACACCATGTACGTGTCTGCCGATGCGGTCGCGGAGCAGGTCGGACAAAAAGGCTTTGTATGGAATCGCCCGGAACGCGGCATGACGATCGACAGTCAACTGGTTCTTCCGATTGAGCAAGTAGAGGACGAGCTAGGCGGTTCGATCACTTGGAACAAGAAAAAGAATCTGCTTGAAATCGAGAGGCTCAATCGGCTGACAGGTGTTACAAAGGATGGGGATCGCGTACATATTGAGATGAAGCTGCCCGTGCAGGCCAATTCTTTTGTGCTCACAGGCCCCCATCGCATCGTGCTGGACCTCCCGCAAACCGCTTTGGCGGACGATTTGGTGGAAGAGTTGAAAAAGAACGAAGAAAACGGCAGTATCGGAGAGTCAGAGGAGCGCAAGCAAGCAGCTTCTTCCGGCGAAGAGGACGAGCAGTCAGCAGCCAGCGAGCCAAAAGAAGAGCCGCTGATCGCAAGCCTGCGGTACAGCCAGTACAGTGCTTCGCCAGAGACCGTGCGTGTCGTGATTGAGCTGAACCAGAAGAGCGAGTATAATCTGGCCTATACAAAAGACGGCATTGAAGTGAAGCTGACGCCCAAGCCTAAGAAAACAGGCTACCTGATCGTAGTCGACGCGGGTCATGGCGGAAAAGACCCAGGTGCATTGGGCGTGGCGGGCAACCACGAGAAAGACTACACGCTGGCTGTCGCCAACAAAGTAGTCGCTTTGCTGAAGCAATATCCGGAGTTTCAAGTAGTGCCTGTGCGCACGACAGATGTGTTCTACGAGCTGTCCGAGCGTGTGGCAATCGCGAATGAGCTGGAGGCGGACCTGTTCTTGTCCATTCACGCCAACTCGTTCCCGAAACCGACGACAGGCGGTACGGAAACCTTCTATTACAATGCAAACAGCAAGACGTTTGCGCAATTGGTGCACAAGCACCTGCAAGGAGCAACGCAGTTCCCGGATCGGGGAGTCAAGGCGAGCGGCTTTTACGTTATCAAGAACACGAAAATGCCAGCCGTGTTGACAGAGACAGGCTTCCTGTCCAATCCGCAAGAAAATGCGCTGCTGACCTCGCCTGCATTCCAGGACAAAATCGCGAAAGCCCTCGTTGCGGCTATCCGTGAATACTATCAGTCTTATCAGTAAGGGAGGCTTTCACGATGAAAAAAAGTCGGATGATCTGGGTGGCGGCTTTGGCTGTGCTGCTAATGGCTGGTTGCGGACAAAATGCGGCTCCTGCACCGCAGCCTACGGCACCTGTTGAACAGCCATCTGGCACGAACACTGACCCATCGACAGCAGAGCCGACACTCAACAAACAGGTCGTTACCGTCTACTATTCCGACGGCGACCTGATGGAGCTGCAAAAAGAGGAACAAGAAATCACTTTTGCAGAAGACATCGAAAAGTACAAGAAAACCCTCTCGCTTCTGGAGAAGCCGACAAAAGCAGAAGAGCACTTTCCGCTCTGGAAAGACTTCCGATACCATGACATCACTTTTGCGGATGGCACGCTGACGATTGATGCCGACAGCAAAAACCAGTACAACCTCGGCTCAAGCGGCGAAGGGATGGCGCTGGACGCGCTGAAGAAAACCTTTTTTCAGTTCCCGGAAGTAAAGCAAATCGTCTTCCTGGAAGATGGCAAAAAAGTCGAATCGTTGATGGGCCATGTCGATGTATCGGAGCCATTGACGCGCGACAACTAAACAGGCAATCGCCGAGTGAAGGCGGCACAACCTGGTAGCATCCAGGCTGTGCCGCCTTTTTGCTGTTTCGTCAAGCGGCTTGTTTTCGTTTTATACAGGGTTGGCTCCATCTTTAAAAAAGCTTAACAATCGCATCACAATCCTACAACATTCGACCTGTATAGTTTGTACTTGTAAGAGAGAAAAACAAACCGAACCTGTTAAGGAGGATTTTCATCCAATGAAAAAACTCAGCAAAATGTTTATGGCGCTGACATTTGTAGGGGCACTGCTCGCCGGATGTGGCAGCAACAGTGCGGCTCCATCGCAACAACAACCAGCGCAGCAACAACCAGCTACCCCGGCTCCGGAAAGCAACTCTGGTTCGACTACAACAACATCCGGTGAACCGATCACAGCAGTTGGTTCCACCGCTTTGCAGCCTCTGGTCGAGCAAACGGCCAAAGACTTTATGGCGAAAAATCAAGGTGTACAAATTCAAGTACAAGGCGGGGGAAGCGGAACAGGGCTGAGCCAGGTAGCAAGCGGCGCAGCAACAATCGGTAACTCTGACATTTTCGCAGAAGAGAAAAAAGGCATTCCGGCAAACGAACTGGTTGACCATAAAGTAGCCGTTGTCGGAATGGCAGCAGCGGTTAGCCCGCAAGTAAAAGTAGACAACCTGACCAAGCAACAACTGATCGACATCTTCACTGGCAAAATCACCAACTGGAAAGAAGTTGGCGGCGATGACATGAAAATCACGCTGGTGAACCGTCCGAAGTCTTCCGGTACTCGTGCAACATTCAGCAAATTCGCACTGGACGGAAAAGAAGAAGCAGAAGGCATCACAGAGGATTCCTCCGGTACTGTTCGCAAAATCATTGCCGAAACACCGGGCGCAATCGGCTACCTGGCTCTGTCCTACTTCAATGACTCCGTAAAAGCATTGAAACTGGATGGCGTGGAAGCAAACGCAGAAAACATCGCAACGAACAAATACCCAGTGTGGGCATACGAGCACATGTACACAAAAGGCGAGCCTACTGGCAACGCAAAAGCGTTCCTGGATTACATCCTGTCTGAAGAAGTGCAAAAGAAAACGATTGTCGATCTGGGCTTCCTGCCAATCACAGACATGAAAGTAGAACGCGACGCTGAAGGAAAAGTAACACAAAAATAAGACACTCACGGGTCAACAGCAAAATAGAGGGGTGGAGGGGCCTTACCCCTCATTTTGCTTGCGCGAAAGCCGTTTTCTTTCTGGGAGGGAGAACATGAACCATCGTATTGAAGGGGTAGAGACAAATCGCCAATCGCTGATTGCGCGAAAAATGCTGACATATAACAAACGTCAATTTACAGAGAACATGACGGGCCGAACGATTGCCATGGTCTGTGCGGCCTTGCTGGTCATCGTCGTTTTGTCGATTACGTACTTCATCGCTTCAAAAGGGCTGGCCACCTTTTTTGTCGACGGCGTCAGTATCAGCGAATTTTTAACACAGGTGAAATGGGACCCGGAGGGCGAGCCTGCACTCTACGGTGTGTTCCCGTTCATTCTCGGATCGTTTTTGGTGACGGCTTTGGCTGCGTTGATCGCGGCACCGCTCGGGATCGGGGCGGCTATTTTCATGACGGAAATTTTTCCGGGCTTCGGCAAAAAAGTGTTGAAGCCGGTGATCGAGCTTTTGGTTGGCATTCCATCCGTTGTGTACGGATATGTTGGTCTTACTCTTCTGGTTCCTTTTATTCGCGAACAATTTGACGTTCTTGGTTTCAGTCTTTTGGCAGGGGGGCTTGTGCTTGCCCTGATGATCCTGCCTACGATCACCAGCGTGGCGACAGACGCCATTGAAGCCGTACCGCAAGATTTGCGCAACGCTTCTCTCGCTTTGGGAGCCACACGCTGGCAGACGATCTGGAATGTGGTGCTGCATTCTTCGCTTCCCGGCTGCCTGACCGCGGTTGTATTGGGGATGGCTCGCGCTTTTGGCGAAGCGCTCGCCGTACAGATGGTCATCGGGAACACGACGAAGCTTCCGGGCAGTCTCTTGGACCCGATCAGCACGCTGACCAGCGGCATCACGCTGAACATGGGGAATACGATTCAGGGAACCCCGTACAACAATGCACTCTGGTCCATGGCGCTTCTGCTGCTTCTGATGTCGTTCGTCTTCATTATGATCTTGCGCTTTTTGGGCAGAAAGAGGCTGGTGAAGTAGATGAGAGCGAGACTGATGGACCGCGTTGCTACGATCGTTTTGACGTTGATTGCCGCTTTGATTATCGGCACGCTCATTGGCTTGCTCGGCTTCATTTTGACGCAAGGCTGGCACAAGCTGAACCTGGACTTTTTGACCTCGCCGCCAGATATCGTCAATGCAGGGGGCGGGATTGGTCCGCAGTTGTTCAACTCGTTTTATTTGCTGGTCTTGACCATGTTGATCGCCTTGCCGATTGGAATCGGAGCAGGTATTTATATGGCTGAATACGCGCCGGATAACAAGTTTACGCAGTTTATCCGCATGAGTATAGAAGTGCTTTCTTCTTTGCCGTCCATTGTCGTTGGTTTGTTTGGCTTGCTCGTCTTCGTAAACATGACAGGCTGGGGCTATACGCTTTTCTCCGGTGCCCTCGCGCTGACCGTCTTCAACCTGCCGCTGCTCGTGCGCGTGACAGAGGATGCGTTGCGCAACGTGCCGCGCAGCCAAAAAGAAGCGAGCCTGGCGCTTGGCATCACCAAATGGCGGACAATTGTCTCCGTCATTCTTCCGGCGGCTTTGCCTGGGATCATTACGGGGGCGATTCTCGCTTCCGGACGCGTCTTCGGGGAAGCGGCTGCCTTGCTGTTTACCGCAGGGATGTCTTCACCGAACCTGAACTTTGCTGATTTCTCGCTGAACAGCCCGACTTCGCCGCTGAATCCGTTCCGCCCGGCCGAAACGCTGGCTGTGCATATCTGGAAAGTAAACAGCGAAGGGCTGACGCCGGATGCGCGCGACGTGGCGGATGGCGCTGCCGCTGTGCTGATTATTGCCGTGCTGCTCTTTAACGTCTCGGCCCGCTGGTTCGGGACGTGGGTGTACAAAAAGATGACGTCAGGTTCCAACTAAGGAGAGGTGATAGCGATGTCCGTACTCACCATGCAAGATACGATTATTCAGACGAACAATGTCTCGGTTTACTACGGGGATAAGCAAGCGGTCAAAAATATTTCGATGGACATTGAACGCAACTCGGTGACGGCCTTTATCGGGCCGTCCGGCTGCGGGAAGTCCACGCTTTTGCGCAGCCTGAACCGGATGAACGATCTCGTGCCTTCCTGCCGCGTCACAGGCTCCATCGTCGTCGACGGCATTGACATCAACAGCCAGCAGGTCAACATCGAGAGCTTGCGGCAAATCGTCGGAATGGTGTTTCAGCGCGCCAATCCGTTTTTTAAATCGATTTATGAAAATATCGCCTTCGCTCCGCGCTTTCACGGAATGACAGACCGCCGCGAGCTGGATGAGCTGGTCGAGACGAGCTTGCGCAAAGCGGCGTTGTGGGACGAGGTAAAAGACCGTCTGCGCGACTCTGCGCTCTCCCTGTCAGGAGGACAGCAGCAGCGCCTGTGCATCGCCCGCGCCATTGCCATGCAGCCGACGATTTTGCTTCTGGATGAGCCGGCTTCCGCGCTCGACCCGATCTCGACGATGAAAATTGAAGAGCTGGTCACGCAGCTAAAGGAAGAGTACACGATCGTGATCGTGACGCACAATCTGCACCAGGCGGCCCGCATCTCGGACAAAACGGCATTCTTTTTGCTCGGGGAGCTGATCGAGATGGACGAGACCGCAAAAATTTTCACCTCGCCGGAAAACGATAAGACCGAAGCGTATATTAGCGGCCGTTTTGGCTGAACCGCACAAAAAAATGCCTTCCTTGCGCCTGACGCGCAACGGAGGGCTTTTTGCATGGTGCAACGCAGTCTGGAATGGGTGTGCTATAGCGCCGTGCAGCTTGCCGGGGCCGACGTTTTCTCCTACCTGTTTCTCTACAGATGTGCAATCGTACAAGAAAAAAGCCTTCTATGCAGAAGGCTTTTCTACTGCCCGGAAGAAGTGGATTTCCTGCTCCAAATCTTCCACGATGCCCGCCAGCCGCTCGGAATCGTGCAGGAACTGCTCCGAGAGGGAGAGGCTTTCCTGGTTGGCCGCGACCGCTTGCTGTGTGCCCGAGACGACTTCCTGGGCGGAATCCGCCAGGCTGTCCACGCGGCGGGAGATGATCTGGCTTTGGCTTGCGATGGATTCGGCCAGATGTCTGATCGTTTCAAACTGCGCGGTGAGCGCTTCGCTGATGGCGAAGGTTTGCTGGAAAATATCCGTTGCCTGATGCAGCGTCGAAATGCCGTTGACCGTGGCGTGATCGGTCGTTTCCAGACATGCGGCCACCCGTTCCATCCGGTTTTCCCCTGAAGCGATGACTTGTTGAATGCGGGTCGTCGCTTCTTCTGTCTGTTCAGACAGGAGGCGAATTTCGTCCGCGACGATCCCGAAGCCGAGTCCCGCCTGGCCGGCTCGTGATGCTTCGATGCGGGCGTTGAAAGACAGCAGCTTCGTTCGTTGGGAGATCGAGGAGATCCAGCCGAGAATCTCGCGGATGTCGTCCATGCTCTCGCGCATCGAGCCCATCGCCTGGAGGGAGGCTTTCATGTCTGTCGATATTTTTTGCATGTTGTCCTTCAGCAAATCAATCGAGGTAGCCGCTTTGGCGCTCTGCTCCCGCGACTTTTCGTTTTGCCTGACCGCTGTTTCCATCGACTGTGTAATGCGTGTCATTTCTGCTGTAATTCCGGCCATCGTGGCGTGGATGTCGTCGATTTGCACCTGCTGGTTGTCCATTTCTTGCGCCAGCCGCTCGGTGACGGAGACGACCTCTGTCTGCATGGCGTGAGAGTGTCGCGAGCCTTTGCCCACATGCTCGGCCACCTGTTTGACGTCGGCGATCACGTGCTGGATTTTGCCGATGATGGTGCGGATTTGCCCGCTCATCCGATTGAAGCTGTCGGCGAGCTGGCGGATTTCGTCGTTGGTCTGGACGTGCATCGTCTGAAACAGGTCGCCTTCGCTGAACGCCGTCATTTTTTGCTGCACCTCTTTGACGGGCTTGATAATCTTGCGGACGTACAAGTAGAGCAGCAATGCCAACGAGCCTAATCCGACGAGGGAGACCGCGAGTATCGTCAACTGCAGGCGGCGCACCTCCTGTTTGACCTCGGATACGGACTGCACGACGATCATGCCCCATTTGAGCGCCGGGTCGAATTTGTAGGCGGCAAAGGCGTCCATGCCGTTTATATGAAACGATTCAAAGCCGGAATTGCCCGCAATGACATTGGCGACGACAGGCAGCTCGGTCAGGAGCGGGCGCTGCAGGGCGTAGGCTTTATCCGGGTGAGCGAGCAGCTTCCCTTGCTGGTCGACAATCATGGCGTATCCGGTTTGCCCCAGCTTGATCTGTCCGATTGATTCACTGAGCTTCGGCACGGAGACGAAGGCCACGACGACGCCGACAGGCTCTTCCTCCTCGTTGCGCAAAGCCATGGAGACAGCGATCTTCGGAAATTCCGTGGCGGAAAACTGAAAGACGTCCGAGACGAATGCGTTTGGCTTGTCCCAGGCGCCTTTGTACCAGTCGGCTGTTCGCGGATCGTAGGAGCTGTCCAGCGGCGAGCCGGGGAAGGTCAAATAGCGCCCGTCTGCTGTCACGACTTGTATTTCGGAAATGGTTGGATTGTTGTTCACCATGTCGGTAAAAATGCCGAAGCTTTGACTGTTCGTGACCTTGCTGTTTTTGTACGTGGAAGCATAGGAAGCCAAGGCGGTGATGATGGACTGGACGCGGCTGTTCACTTCCTGCAAGGCGGCACTCGATGCATCGTGGAGCTGCTGCTTTGTCTTTTCGTTGAGCGTGCTCTCGGATTGATAACTGATAAAAAAAGCGGCGATCGCCATCATGCTGACAACCATGGTCAGAATCCCGAAAAATAATCTGGTGAAAATCGAACGGTACTGAAACGACGTGTTGCCCAATGTTCGTATTTTTCTCGGCATTACATGCTCTCCCCTTATTCGACAAAACGTTCAGCTTTATTGTAGGGGGTACTATGGGGAGCGTATATGGTTTGTCAGAAACATTTACCATAACTTTACCTGGCTTTAAAACTTTAAGGAAACTTAATATACTTCACATCAAAGCATAACATTCGCACGCTATAGTGGTTGGGAAGACAGATGCTACAACCGCGAAGGAGCGAAGGACGCATGAGTGTTATTTCGGTGAGAGAGTTAAATCTCTTCTACGGTAACAAACAAGCCCTCTACAATATAAATCTTGATGTTGAGCCGAATTCCATTACCGCGCTGATCGGGCCGTCCGGTTGCGGGAAGTCCACGTTTTTGCGAACGCTGAACCGGATGAACGACTCGGTGCCGAATACGAAAATCACCGGCGTGGTAAAAGTGTTCGATGAAGACATTTACAGTTCCAGCGTGGAAGTCGAGCGCTTGCGCAAAAATATCGGGATGGTGTTCCAACACCCGAATCCGTTCCCGAAAAGCATCTACGACAATGTCACGTACGGACCGCGTCTGCATGGCCTGATGGATCGCCACAAGCTCGACGAGATCGTGGAGACAAGCCTCAAGGCCGCAGCGCTGTGGGACGAGGTGAAAGACGTGTTGAAAAAGCCCGCAACCGGGCTGTCCGGCGGGCAGCAGCAACGGCTCTGTATCGCCCGGGCGCTCGCTGTTCAGCCGCAGGTGATTTTGATGGATGAACCGACATCCGCTCTCGACCCGATCTCCACAGCCAAAATCGAGGAGTTGCTGGAGGAGCTGAAAGACACGTACACGATTGTCATCGTTACGCACAACATGCAGCAGGCGGCGCGCATCTCCGACAAAACGGCGTTTTTCCTCAACGGAGAGCTTGTCGAGTTTGACCAGACGCCAACGATTTTCCAAAATCCCCGGGACAAACGGACAGAAGACTACATTACTGGCCGTTTCGGATAACAACCGTTTGTAGTAAGGTAGAGGAGCGGCCCGCTTGCGGGTTCGCTCTTTTTTGCATGGAGGGGAGACATAGCAGGTGGTCTGGATTTCCTTGTTCATTTTTATCGTCACGTTGACGCTGGTCATCTGGCAGCCAAGAGGCTTGTCGATCGGCTATCCCGCCGTCGGGGGAGCGGTGCTGGCGCTGTTGACGGGCGTGGTGTCTCTTGACGATGTGGCCGAAGTGACCTCGATCGTTTGGAACGCCACGTTTGCGCTGGTCGGCATCATCATCATTTCGCTACTGCTGGACGAGATCGGCTTTTTTGAATGGGCGGCCTTGCACATGGCCCGTTTGGCAAAAGGAAATGGCCGGCTGATGTTCGCCTACGTCATTTTGCTCGGGACATTGGTGTCGGCCCTGTTCACCAATGACGGCACGGCGCTGATTCTGACTCCGATTGTGCTCGCGCAGGTTCGGGCACTCAAGCTGGACGGGGGTGCGGTTGTGGCGTTTGTCATGGCCAGCGGCTTTATCGCGGACACCAGCTCGTTGCCGTTTGTCGTCAGCAACCTCGTCAACATCGTATCCGCCGACTATTTTGACATCGGCTTTGCCGAGTACGCGGTGCGGATGGTTTTGCCTACCTTGTTTTCCGTAGCAGGGAGTTTGTTGGTTTTATTCCTTTATTATCGCAAAAGCATCCCGCATTACGTGGATTTGTCCCAACTGAAGCAACCCGGTGAAGCCATTCGTGATGCAAGACTGTTCCGCCTGGCGTGGCCGATCCTCGCTGTGCTTTTGCTCGGCTTTTTCATTAGCGAGTCCATCCATGTCCCGGTGTCGTTTATCATTGCTTCCGCCGCCCTCGTCTTCTGTCTTGCCGCCCGAAAAAGCAAGGCGATTGCCATGGGCCGAATCATGCAGGAGGCGCCGTGGGTCGTCGTCATTTTTTCTATCGGGATGTATGTCGTGGTCTGGGGCTTGCACAATGCGAGGCTGACCGATCTGGTAAAAGCGGCGCTCGATACGCTGATGGAGTACGGTTTGCTTGCGACGACGCTCGGGACGGGGCTGATTGCCGCTGTCTTGTCTTCGGCGATGAACAACCTGCCTACCGTGATGTTCAATGCATTGGCGATTGGCAGCACGCAGGCGGAAGGCGTCTTTCGCGAAGCGATGATCTACGCCAACATCATCGGAAGCGATTTGGGGCCGAAAATTACGCCGATTGGCTCGCTCGCCACGCTGCTCTGGCTGCACGTGCTGGGGCGCAAAGCGGTCAAAATCACCTGGGGGCAATACTTTCGTACGGGGATCGTGCTGACGGTACCGACCTTGCTGATCGCTTTGCTCGGGCTGTACCTGACGCTTGTTTTGGGAAACGAGCAATGACAAAAGCTTGCTGATGCAACAGCTCAGCAGGCTTTTTCTGTTTGCTGGAATAAGAGAGGCGGTCAGGGGAAAAATAGGCGCAACGTGCGTAAAAAGGAGGATGTTTCCATGTGGCAGAGCTGGCCGATAGAGCGTGTGCTCATTTTGTTTACGGGACTGGCGTTTGTCTTGATTGCCGTGCAGGTCACCCTTTTTCATTCCAGGCAAAACTTCCGCCATTGGGCGATGTGGGTGCCTGTCATTGAGCTGCCTATTTTTGCGGTGACGGCGATTGTTTTATCGTTCGTAAATGCGGGATGGCTGCGTGTAGTGTTTGCCTTGATGATGTTCGTCGGGATGGGCGGCGGCGTGTACGGGGCTTACTTGCATGCTGCCGGAGTCAGACAGCGGGTAGGAGGCTTTTCGCAATCGCAAAACTTCCTCGTCGGCCCGCCCGTCATTTTGCCTCTGCTCATTACTGCCATCGCGGCTTTGGGGCTTCTTGCCCTTTTCTGGGGGTGAAGATAGATGGCCAAGCATAGACGTTATCCTTCCTATGACGTGTGGGAGCAGCATCAAAACTGGGACGTTCACACGAGACAAGTCGTCGGAGCCAGAAAAATGCCGCAGGTTGCCCATCGGTACTTGCAGCAGGCGGAAGCTTTGCTGTTGCAGGCAATCGTAAGCGTCCTCGTCGACGACTATCGGCTGGAGGTGCTGACCTTTGTTGTCGCGCACCTGGACGATTCGCTGGCGAGCGCGATCGGGGAGGCGCAGCGCAAGGTCGGGGTTCCGCCGAAAAAAGAGCTGTACCGTCTGGGACTGGCAGGGGTGGAGGCGGAGAGCCACGCCGGGTACGGGACGGAATTTGGCGCGCTTTCTGCCGCAGAACAGCAGGAGGTGCTGAGGCAAATCTCCACAGGCAACGTCAAGGATACAGAGGCATGGAGCCAGGTCGCTCCCGTCGATTTTTTCAAAAAGCTGCTGCATGACACAGTGCAGGCGTATTACTCGCATCCGCTCGTCTGGTCAGATATCGGCTACGGCGGGCCTGCTTATCCCCGCGGTTATGTGCGTGTGGAAAAAGGATTGACGGACCCATGGGAGGCGAGGGCAAATGGCGAATAAAGAGCAGGAGCAGCGCGCAGGCGATAGCCAGGAACGCGGTACACGGCAGATGGAAAACAGGAAATACGCCGACGGAGCGGATGTATGCATCGTCGGAGCGGGAGCCGCAGGAGGCGTGCTGGCATATGAGCTGGCAAAAGCGGGCTTGCGCGTCGTCGTGCTGGAGGCAGGGCCTTTTTGGGACCCGCAGCGCGACTTTGCCAGCGACGAACTGGAGATGCAGCGTCTGGCCTGGCAGGAGACGAGGCTGGTAGCGGGAAACGATCCTCTGCGCCTCGGGCACAACAACTCCGGCCGGGGAGTCGGCGGAGGAACGGTGCATTTTACCGGGGTGTTTTTGCGGTTTCACGAGAGCGATTTTATGACGAAAACGATAGATGGCGTAGGGGAAGACTGGCCGATCACGTACCGCGATTTGGCCCCGTACTACGACAAGATCGAGCGGGAAATTGCCGTTTCTGGCCCGAGCCATTTTCCTTGGGGCGCTTTTCAGGGACCCTACCCTTACCCGGTCCGCGAGCCGATCAGCGCGAATGCGCAGTTGTTCCGGGAAGGCTGCGACAAGCTCGGGATCGAGAGTGTGGTCGCTCCGCTGGCGATTTTGTCGGCTCCGTTCGACGGACGTCCGCCCTGTATCAACCGCGGCTTTTGCAACCAGGGATGCATGCCCAACGCCAAATACAGCGGCCTGATCCACCATATTCCGAAGGCCATTGCGGAAGGGGCCGAGGTGCTGTCAGACTGTATGGTCACGGAAATTCTCATGGCGGGCGACCGGGTCAGCGGCGTGTTGTTCTCGCACAACGGGCTGATGCATCGGCAAATGGCGCGGGTCGTCATCCTCGCCGGCTTTGTCGTGGAGACGCCCAGGCTGCTGTTCAATTCCGCGACCTCGCGCTTTCCCGACGGGCTGGCCAACTCCAGCGGCTGGGTAGGCAAGGCGATCATGCCGCATTCCAGCCATGACGTCTACGGCCGCCTCCCGGAAGAAGTGCGCCTGTACAAAGGGACGCCAGTGCTTGCCCTGACCCAGCATTTTTACGAGACAGACCGGGAACGCGGCTTTGCCAGAGGGTACACCTTGAGCGCACACGGGGCAAGACCTGTTTCCATGGCGGGGGCAATTGCGACGGAGCGGGAAGACCAGACCTTTTTATGGGGAAAACAACTGCGGGAAACGATGCTCGACTACAACATGTATGCGCGAATCACGCTTGTCGGCGAAGTTTTGCCTCACCCTGACAATGCCGTCACGCTCAGCGGGGAAAAAGACGAGTACGGAATGCCGGTGCCCAAGGTCACTTTCAGCTATCAGGAAAACGATCGCAAACTCTATCAGCATGCGATCGGCCAAATGAACCGGATAATGGAAGCCATGGGCGGTAAGCCGGAGCACGTCGTCTCCGATACCGCGCATTTGATGGGTGGCTGCCGGATGGGGAACGACCCTGCGCAATCGGTTGTGAATGAATTTGGGCAGTCGCACGACATTCCCAATCTTTTCATAGCGGGCGCTTCCACGTTCGTGACATCGGGTGGCAGCAACCCGACAAATACAGTAATGGCGCTGGCTGCGCGCACCGCAGACAAGCTGGTCGAAGCGATGCGGCAACGCGATGTTTAAGAAGTGTTCAAGGAACTTTTACGTTCATATCTTCCCCATCTTATAAGCCATATAGTATACTGGGAAACAGATATGCAAGGCAAAGGTGGGTTCGTATGGAAACGGATTTGATGCAGGTTTTGTTTTTGTCCGAGGTTTATAAGCTGCTTGGTGACAAGACGCGCTTGACGATCATGGCTCTTCTGCAAGTGCAATCATTGTGTGTCCGTGATCTCGTGGAGATTCTGCAAACTTCCCAACCCTCTGTTTCCCAGCACTTAGCTAAGCTAAAGACACATGGTTTGGTCAAAGAGCGTCGCAAGGGACCATGGGTATTTTACTCCGTTAATACAGAATGCTCTCCTGCAGTCAAGCAAATCTTGTCACACTTGCCGGATATGTCACCGATTGTCAAACAAAAATCAGCCGAGAGTGAACCTTCCTTCGGCTGATCGGTCGTAGGAAGCGTTGGATCAGTTAAGATCCAACGCTTTTTTTAGTTCTTCCTTGTCGAAGCCGTGAATGACGAATTGCTCCCCGTTTTCCTTTTCGATAAACGTAACAGGGGTCATGCTGGCGCCAAGGTTGATTGCTTCCTGGAAATACGCATCGTTTTTACGGATATCTCTGTCTTCAAAAGCGACGTTTTGGGATGCCAGCCACATTTTTTCTTCCTGGCAAGGGCCGCACGTAGTTTGGGTATAGACAATAACGGTTTGAGCCATACAGGTGCTCCTCTCAAGTGTAGTCGAACAACATAATTCGCGGTTGCTGACGGATTTCCTGCGCAGCAAAACAGTTATAGGATGCCCCGTCCTGCCCGAAAAGGACGCAGCCGTCCGCGCCGTTCTGTGATGCCCCGATCTGGAAAAATGAGGATGGATACCAGCGAGGGGGGCGGTACAAATTATATTCAGTGACGTCGAGGAGGTGAATGGAACGATGCCTAAACAAAACAAGCAAAACGGTTTGAACAAAGCAAACCAAGCAGCTCAGGCGCAAAACACTGCGACTGAATTCGCGAGCGAAACAAACGTAGCGGAAGTTCGTCGTCAAAACCAACAATCCGCTCAAAAATCCGGCCAACAAGCAGGTCAAGCTACTGAGTAGTAGCTATGGACAACAACCCTCGCTATATGCGGGGGTTTTTTCGTTTTTTCATCCGCGCTTGCAAAAAGGCCGAGGAGGATGGTACTGTGACAGCAGAATCTACAAGCTGGGAGGGCGAGAGTCCCATGATTATCGGCATTGGCGTGGATATCGTGGAGATTGAGCGGATCGCCGCCTTGATGAAGCGACAGGAAAAGGCGATCGGACGGTTTTTGACCGAAGCAGAAAAGAAGCTGCTGGCTGGCAAAGCGGAATCGAGACAAGCGGAAATGGTGGCGGGCAGGTTTGCGGCGAAGGAAGCCGGAGCGAAAGCGCTCGGGACAGGCATCGGCCATGCGCTCGGCTTTTTGGATATGGAAATTACCCCGAGCGAGACGGGCAAGCCGATGATGCGAGTAGACGGCGACGTTTTGACCAGGCTCGGTTTGGACCCGCAGCGCGTTCGCGTACACGTAAGCATTTCCCACAGTCAGACACACGCCATGGCACAGGTAGTTGTGGAAGAGCTGTAAACTTGTCTGCATATTGGGACGAGGATGGACATACATTTATATCGCGTAGATCAGGAGGGACTACCTGCTCTTACACAGGAAGGGTAAGTCTTCAGCCGATCAAGCGATATCGCGTCCTTTTGTACCCAGTACAGCATTTTGACACGATGAGCGCGGCCAGAGGCGAAAGACTGACAGATTTCCCAGGAAATAGACAGGGGTGCCCTTCTTTGTCGAAAAAGTTGACAAGGAGGAGTTCATTGAATGAAGAGGGCAGCTTTACCACTGGTGTTATTGTTGGTCTTTACGTTGCTGCTCGGCGGTTGCTTCGGTCAGAAAACACCGGAAGATGTGGTGAGTGACCTGAACGGGACGCTGGGAAAAATGAGCGGGTACAAGTCTCAGGCAGTTTTGACCATGCAGACGGGCTCTACTCCAATGGAGTACGACGTTCAGGTTTGGTATGAAAAGCCCACCAACTATCGGGTAGCTCTTACTTCCAAACAGCGCGGAATCACGCAGATCATTTTGCGCAACAACGAGGGAGTATTTGTACTGACTCCACATCTGAACAAGAGCTTCCGCTTCCAGAGCGGATGGCCGGAAAACAACGGCCCCCTGTATTTGTACGAGACGCTGGCGAAGAGTATCATCGACGACACGGAGCGTCAGATGAAGATGGAGGAAAAGCAGTACGTGTTTGAGGTGAAAGCCAATTACACCGGCAATCGCTCTCTGACCAAGCAAAAAATTTGGCTGACCGAAGACTTCAAGCCTACCCATGCAGAGATTATGGATTCGAGCATGAAGCCGCTGGTGAAAATCGACTTTACCGAATTTTCGTTCAATCCGACATTTGACAAGGATGCCTTTGACAAAGATCGCAACATGACGACCAGCTCGTTGACGGCGATTCCTACCATGGCAGGGGCGAATGGACAGGTTGCCCAGCAGCCGAACAGCCAGTTTGGCGTCATCGTTCCAACGTATGTGCCGGAAGGAGTCAAACAGGGCGATATCGAGCCTGTCACGCGCGACGGCGTGAGAACGGTCATCCTCAATTACAAGGGAGCTTACAACTACAAGCTGATCGAAGCCCGTCCGACAGAAGCATCCGTCTCGTATGAACAGGGCATGCCGGTCAACCTCGGCTTTACGGTTGGGGTGCTGGCGCAAACGGGTGAAAACACGCGACTTCTGACGTGGGAGCTGGACGGAGTAGAATTTACGATCGCCGGCGATTTGCCTGAAGAAGAGATGGTGAATGTCGCCCAGTCGACATATGGTCTCGGCGGGAAATAAGTAAAGAAAATACGGGAGAGGGGACGGGTCGTGACCGTCCTCTTTTTTGTGCATAGGGGAAGCTTTTGGCTCTTACAAATACTCCTTGACTTTCCCGCAAGTTTTCCATTTTTCTCAAACAGGAATCTAATAAAGCCCCTGTACACTTGGACTTGTACCAGGGAGATGCGGTACATAACTACAGCAGATGAAAGGGTTGAGCAAATATGTTTAGCAAAGCAAAACTGGGTATGCTTTTGGGCACGATGGCAGCGGTTCTGAGTATCGGGAGCTTGGGCAGCGCCCTGGCAGCAGATACAGCGCAAACAGAGGCGCAAGCACAGCAATTGAACAAACCGGCAGAGGTGAAGTTCGCATTCAACAAGCTGGGTCACCCGGGCGGATTCGCGAAAGGAATCTCCTTCAAAGAAAACACTGAGCTGTTGTCCTTGCTGAAGCTGGATGCAGCCAAGCTGGAGGAAGAGCTGAAAGCAGGCAAGACGCTGGCAGCCATAGCGGAAGCGCAAGGCGTGTCTGTGGATGACGTCGTAGCGCTGTTGGTCAAACAGCAGGAAGCCAAGCTGAAAGAAGCGGTCGAAGCAGGCAAGCTGACACAGGAACAAGCCGATAAGATGAACGAAAACGCGGCAGAGCGCGTAAAAGAAATGGTGCAAAACACGCATCCGGGCAAAGGACCAGGCAAAGGCTTCGGATTTGGCTTCGGCTTAGACAAAAACGAAGAACTGTTGTCCTTGCTGAAACTCGACGCCGCCAAACTGCAAGAAGAGCTGAAAGCAGGCAAGACATTGGCAGCCGTAGCGGAAGCGCAAGGCGTATCTGTGGATGATGTGGTAGCCCTGCTGGTAAAAGAGCAGGAAGCCAAGCTGAAAGAAGCAGTGGAAGCAGGCAAGCTGACACAGGAACAAGCCGATAAACTGAACGAAAACGCAGCAGAGCGCGTAAAAGAAATGGTGCAAAACACGCATCCGGGCAAAGGACCAGGCAAAGGCTTCGGATTTGGCTTCGACAAAAACGAAGAACTGCTGTCCTTGCTGAAACTCGACGCCGCCAAACTGCAAGAAGAGCTGAAAGCAGGCAAGACATTGGCAGCCGTAGCGGAAGCGCAAGGCGTATCCGTGGATGATGTGGTAGCCCTGCTGGTAAAAGAACAGGAAGCCAAATTGAAGGAAGCGGTCGAAGCAGGCAAGCTGACGCAGGAGCAAGCGGACAAGCGCAGCGAGGAGCTGGCTTCCATGGTGCAAAAAATGGTGGAAGGCAGCTTTGAGAAAATCGCCATCCGCAAACATGACCTGAAAAAAGAAGAGCAAGGCACAGCGAGCGAGCAATAACAGCGCTGCAAACAAGTCAGGCGGGAGCACATCTCGCCTGGCTTTTTGCGTCTCTGTCGCTGTCTCCGTCTCCCTTCCTCCGCATATGGCAGGCCGGACTGCATGCTTTTCGGGCAGCGACAAGCGTTTGAAGCTCGCCTTTCTCCCGCCGCGTCCGGCGAGATATCTTTCGCCACGCAAAATAACGTTCCGGGATCGCGCGCAGTCGGCCGATTTGCCCCTGTAAGCTCGCGTGTGCAGGAGGAAAAAGGACAAACCCCGAATTGACACGCAGCAGGAAAACACGATACATTCAAGGTAACTTATACCGTAATGAGGTGGCATGCTGTAAGATGAAAAAACCGTCTACCGATGTTTTGTACCAGGAAGAGTCGACCTACGTGGACATGCTGTTGCGAAAAAGCTGGAGTATGCGCATCGCAGAGACTGTCGCCTTCGTTTTGGGCATGATGATTCTCGCCCAGTTTTTTCCGAGCAATGACACGACCTTCAAAGTGCTTGCCTTTGCGATTGCCATTGCGGTCGTCGGCCTGGCACCGTTCCTGTACAAGGCGACCATGCGTCCTGTGTACAAGCTGACGAAGACTCACCTGATTGTCAGCATCTCTGGCAAAGAAACCAGCTACCCGCTGTCAGAAGTGGAGCAAGTTTACGAAGGCCGCCATTTCTACCGTTTGGGAGGCAAAAAAGAATCGCTGATGGTTTCCAGGCAGTTTCTCAGCCATTTGAATGAGCGCTTGTTTTACTATCATAAAGGGAACAAGAGGAGATAGAAATGAAACCGTTTTGTCGTGACACTTGGGTTGAGGTTGATTTGGACGCCATCCGGGCCAATGTCGAGACGTTCCGCGGCCACTTGCCGAAAAGCACGGGCATTATGGCTGTCGTCAAGGCAGACGGCTACGGTCATGGCGCTGTGCATGTCGCCAGAGAGGCGCTGGCAAGCGGTGCCGACTCTTTGGCAGTAGCGATGCTCGATGAAGCGATCATCCTGCGGACAGCGGGCATAGACGCGCCGATACTGGTGCTCGGGTACACCCCGGCTGATTCGGTCGAGCAAGCCAGCAGGCTGAATGTAGAACTGACGGCGTACAGCCCGGAATGGATCGTTTCAGCGAATCAGCGGCTGGAACAGGCTGAGCTTCGCCCTGTCGGTGTGCACGTCAAAACCGACACAGGCATGGGACGCCTGGGCGTTCGGACGACAGATGATTTGCTCGAAGTGGTAGCGGCGCTTGAAAACAGCGCCAAGCTGGAATGGACAGGCATTTTCACGCACTTTGCCTGCGCGGATGAACCGGATACGACCCATGTGCGACGACAACACGAGACGTTTCAATCCTTTTTGCAGGCGCTGCGCGAGCAAGGGAAAAAGTTGCCGAAAGTTCACTGCTGCAATACGGCGGCAGCGATCGCTTTTCCCGATTGGGGGTATGATACGATCCGTTTAGGCATAGGTTTATACGGATTGTATCCTTCTCCGTACATGAAAGAGCGAGCGGACGTCCCTCTTGTCCCTGCTCTTTCCCTGAAAACCAGAATTGCGCATGTAAAGACCGCTGTAGAGCCGTTTACGGTCAGCTATGGCGCTACGTACACAGCAAAGCTTGGCGAGCGGATCGCGACGCTGCCGATCGGATACGCAGACGGGTACTCCCGCCTCTTGTCCAATCGGGGAGAAGTGTTGTACAATGGTTCCCGCTATCCAATTGTCGGGCGAGTCTGCATGGACCAGATCATGGTCAGGCTGGAGCCGGGCGCAGGGCAGGTCGATGAGGAGATCGTTCTGTACGGTAAGCAGGGAGACGAGGAAATCTCGCTGGATGAGGTTGCCGCTTTGCTCGGAACGATCAACTACGAAGTTCCCTGCATGTTGAATTACCGGATTCCGCGCGTCTATGTTCGCAACAAGGAAGTGGCCGAAGTGTTCCATCCATTGGCGATGAAACACGTGCCAGGAAAAAGTGTAAATAACTAGCAAACAAAAACCAGCAGGAATTTTGTATTGGAGCGCGAATATTAGTTAAGCGCAAATGTGGGCTTTTTTGCCTGAAAAGCGTACGGATAGGTATATTTTTGCAATGGTTTCGACATAATGGTATTGTTCATGCTGGCTGTTCTTTCAAGAACTGGCATGGTAGATGGAAGTTACGGTCATGGTTGGAGGTGGATTTGTCTTGTCGAAGTCAAACACGAAACGCATCATGATCAGTTTGCCGCAACACTTGCTACAAGAAGTGGATGGCGTCATTCAAAAGGAGAAATCCAATCGCAGCGAGTTCATTCGCCAGGCGATGCATTTGTATTTGAAGGAGCGTAAAAAACGTACGATCCGCGAGACAATGCAAAAAGGGTATATGGAGATGGCGAAGATTAATCTGAAAATGGCATCGGAGGCTTTTGGCGCTGAAGAAGAGGCTGACCATACTCTTGTCCGCTTAGTTAGCGGGGTGTGACCAGTGATTGTCAAACGTGGCGATGTATTTTTCGCGGACCTGTCACCGGTCGTTGGCTCTGAGCAAGGAGGCGTGCGGCCTGTTTTAGTCATTCAGAACGACATTGGAAATCGATTTAGTCCGACGGTCATCGTCGCCGCCATTACGGCCCAAATTCAGAAGGCAAAACTGCCTACGCATGTGGAAATTGACGCAAAAACATATGGATTTGATCGTGACTCCGTCATTTTGTTGGAACAAATACGAACCATTGACAAACAGAGGCTGACTGATAAGATTACCCATCTTGACGACGAGATGATGGATCGGGTCAATGAGTCTTTGCAAATCAGCTTGGGACTCATTGATTTCTAAAAATGAATCAGGCACTGGAGAGGAAAAGCCACTTGGGTGAAGCAAGTGGTTTTTTTGCTATGGGGGCAGGAATCGCTGTATGTGTAGCGAATGTGTTTGGTGAGAATAGTAGACAAAAAGTGACACGATTTGCTATTACTTCCGAGGTAGAGAAAAAAACTTCGATCGCATTCATTTCATTATTTCTACCTATTAAGTGAGGGCGGAAGGGGTTTTTTGATTGTGGCAGAGCTGTAGTCCTGAGACAATCAAGATAGAACGAGAAGCAGACATAGTGACAGCGAGGCAAGTGGGGCGAAATATGTCGAGACAGCTCGGCTTCGGTACAATCATGCAGTCCCGAATCGCCACTTCCATCTCTGAACTGGCTCGCAACATTTTTTTGTACGCGGGCACTGGGACGATTACCATAGCGCCGATCGAACAAAACGGTGTGATCGGCTTGCAGTTGACAGCAATAGATGCGGGGCCGGGAATCCCGGACATCCGCAAGGCATTGGAAGACGGCTACTCCACTTCCGGTGCGCTAGGAGCAGGGCTGCCTGGGGTCAGGCGGATGATGGATGAATTTGAGATCCACAGCTCTCCTGGCGAGGGCACGCGTGTTGTCGTCGTGAAGTGGAACAGCCCGATAGAGGAGGGGGTAGATAGATGGTAACCCGAAGCCTGGAAGAAGAGTACGTAAAGCTTCTTCGGGATTACCTGAACGGCCCAGGCGAGGATCAGCTATACGTCGCCCAGCAGATGGGCAAATGGCTGCTCGCGCGCAATGTTTCGCCAGAGGAACTGACAGACATGCATGGGCGGGCATTGGAAAAGCTGGGGGAGGTACCGGAGTTCGTGCGTGCCTCCTTTTCTGTCCTGACCGAAGTGATGATTGAATACGGCAATGAACACCGATCCGTACATAGCTGGCGAAGCCGGCATCAACAGATGGAGGCAGAGCTGACCGTGGCGCAGACGATGCAGCAGACGCTTTTGCCGAGCCAACTGCCCGTTTACCCCGGACTGGAAATTGGCCTTGTCAGCATAGCCGCCAAGCAAATGTCGGGGGACTACTACGATTTTATTTGCCAGGATGCAGAGCGGTTTTGCCTGACTGTCGCAGATATTACCGGAAAAGGCATTTCCGCGGCCATGTGCATGTCCATGCTCAAATACGCGATAGACAGCTTGCGGGAAATGCCGCTTGGCCCTGACGAAATGCTTCACCACCTCAACCGGATTGTCGGGCGCAATATCGACCCCAGCATGTTTGTGACCATGCTCTACGGGTCTTACGATACACACGAGCATTGTTTCCGTTACGCAGTGGCGGGGCACGAGCCAGGCTTTTTGTACCGGGCTGCGGAAGGCGCGTTTTACGATTTGGCGGGCCAAGGCTCCGTGCTGGGACTCAGCCCGAACAGTGAATACGAAGTGCAGGAGGTTCGCCTGGAACCGGGAGATGTTCTGATTCTTCTGACGGATGGTGTAACAGAATGCAAAAAAAGCCGATATTATTTGCAAAGGGATGAGCTCGTACTTCAGATGCAAGCCGAAGTGGGCGTCCATGCCCAGAAAATGGCGAACGCCCTGTACAACAGGCTGCTTACGCTCTCCCAATTTGAACTGCTGGATGATTACACCATGATCGTACTTCGCAGAACATGAAGCAATGCAAAGGAGGGAGATGGCGATGGATTTGTTTTTGGAAACAACCAGCCAGGAAACAGAGCATCGAGTGGTCCTCGGGGGCGATATTGACGCGCATACCGGACCAAAAGTGAAGGAGACGCTCATGTCCCTCGCGAATGAGCCAGGCACAAGCCACCTCTTGGTTGATTTGGAAGCCGTCGAGTACATGGACAGCACGGGCATAGGAATTTTCATCGCGGTCATGAAAGCGTGCAAGCAAAAGGAATGCGCGTTTGAGGTTCAAAAGTTGTCTCCACGCGTGGAAAGGCTGTTTCGCATCACGGGCTTGTACGAACATATTGCCATCCGCAAAGGAGAGAGCGAGTAATGGCTCAACAAAAACCTCAAGCTGACGTGATCCGGTTGACGCTGCCCAATCGGACGGAATATTTGGGCGTAGCGCGGCTCACTGTGTCCGGGATCGCGAATCGCATGGGCTTTTCCTATGAGGAGATTGAGGACATCAAGCTGGCGGTAGGGGAAGCGTGCACGAATGCAGTGAAACACGCGTACAAGCAAAAAGAAGAGCTTGGCTTTATCCACATAGAATGTCAGGTTTGCCGGGATCGTCTGTGTATCGAGGTAAGCGATCAAGGCGTAGGGTTTGCGAGTGAACTGATGCCGGAACAACTGACACCGATTTTTGCAGGCAGAGACCTGGAGGATCTGGATGAGGGAGGTCTGGGGCTCTATCTGATCCACACGCTCATGGATGAAGTCGTGATTCGCTCTGAATCGGGAGTGGCGGTCTCCATGACCAAGTATGTTCGGCGGGATGGGGTGGCTGGCGATGACTGGACAAGCTCGGAAACGGAAGTATAGTCCGGAGGAGCTGCGGCAGCTCATTCACCTGTATGGGCAGACGCGAGATGACAGCCTGCAGGAGCAACTGGTGACAGCCTATACTCCTCTGGTAGAGACGTTGGCCAAAAAGTTTGTGCGCGGACAAGTCATGTACGAAGACCTCGTTCAAGTGGGTATGATCGGCTTGCTGGCTTCTTTGCGCCGGTTCGATCCTTCCTTCGACAGAACGTTTGAAAGCTTTGCGATCCCGACCATCGTCGGGGAAATCAAGCGGTATATCCGGGACAAGACGTGGAGCGTGCACGTTCCGCGTCGCGTGAAAGAGCTCAGCCCCAAGATCAAGCGCGTGGTGGACGAGCTTACAGCCAAGCTGCAGCGTTCGCCGCAAATCTCAGACATCGCAAGCTGCCTGGGCGTGACGGAAGAAGCTGTCCTGGAAACGCTGGAGATGGGGCGGAGCTACCATTCCCTGTCGATGGACAGCGAGCTGGAAGCAGACAACGACGGCAACACGATCACACTGCTGGACCTCGTCGGCCAGCAGGAAGCGGGCTACGGACAAGTCGAGCAAAACCTGATGCTCGACCGGGCACTGCACGTTCTGGACAAGCGCGAAAAAGAAATCATACATTTAACCTTTTATCAAAATTTGAGCCAGAAGCAGGCCGGAGACATCATGGGCATGTCCCAGATGCACATTTCCCGTTTGCAGCGCAGGGCGCTGGGCAAGTTGCGGGAGGCTTTGCGGGTAGAACAACTGGAAACGGCAAAGACAGCGACATAGACATAACGGGAAAATGGGAAGAGGGGCGTGTGCGCCTCTTTTTTTTGTACAGATAAGAATTTATAAGATTCTTATCCAGTGTAAGGGCAACTAAGGCTGCGTCAATGGCTTGGCGCAGCCAAGTTTTCTAACGCTTTTCCAGACGTTGCTAGCAAATGTGGTACAATAAACGGCGAAGTACGAGCGCAGGAGGAATGTATGGAGCTTACATTGATGATCCAGACAATCGCCCAGGATACGGGCGTCAAACCTCATCAGGTGGAACGCACGGTTGCCCTTTTGGATGAAGGCAATACGGTTCCCTTCATTGCCCGTTATCGCAAGGAGATGACCGGGCAGTTGGACGAAACGCAAATTCGGGCGATCGAGGAACGCGTGCGTTATTTGCGCAACTTGTCAGTACGAAAAGAAGAAGTCGTCCGGCTCATCGAGGAGCAGGGCAAGCTGACGGAAGAGCTGAAAGCAGCGATTGAGCGGGCGACGAAGCTGCAAGAGGTGGAAGACCTCTACAGGCCGTACCGGCAAAAACGCCGCACGCGTGCGACGATGGCCAAGGAAAAAGGGCTGGAGCCGCTCGCCAACTACTTGCTGAGTTTGCCCAAGACAGGCGATCCCGAACAGGAAGTACAAAAATACGTAGACGCGGAAAAAGGCGTAGACACGATCGCGCAAGCCTTGCAGGGGGCGATGGACATCGTCGCCGAGCACTTTTCCGACGATCCGGATATCCGCCAGTGGGTTCGCCAGCGCACCGTGCAAAAAGGGCTGCTTCTGACCGAGCAAAAGGCGGAAGAAGCAGACGAGAAAAACGTCTATCAAATGTACTACGCATACAGCGAGCCGTTGAAAAAGGTCGTTCCGCACCGCGTGCTCGCCATCAACCGCGGCGAGAGCGAAGGCATCTTGAAGGTGACGGTAGAAGCGCCTGTGGCGGAAATTTTGGCCTGGATGCAGCGGCGGCTCATTCCCCGCGACACCGTCGTGCGCTCTTTGCTGGAACAGACGATTGAAGACGCGTACAAGCGCCTGATCGCCCCGTCGATTGAGCGTGAGGTGCGCGCGGAGCTGACAGAGGTGGCAGAAGAACGGGCCATCCACATTTTTGCGGAAAACTTGCGCAATCTGCTCCTGCAGCCTCCCGTCAAAGGCAAAGTCGTCCTGGGCGTCGACCCGGCATTCCGGACGGGCTGCAAGCTGGCAGTCGTCGATGAGACGGGCAAGCTGCTGGAAGTAGCGGTAGTCTACCCGACCCCTCCGGCAAACAAGGTGGCAGAGGCTTCGGCCAAAGTCCGGCAACTGATCGAAAAGTATGACGTCAGTGTGATCGCGATCGGCAACGGTACAGCTTCCCGGGAGACCGAGCAGTTCATTGCCAACCTTCTGAAAGAGTTGAAGCGCCAGGTGATGTACATCATCGTCAATGAGGCGGGGGCGTCGGTGTATTCGGCTTCCGCGCTGGCCAAGGAAGAATTTCCAGACCTCGATGTGGCGGAGCGCAGTGCTGCCTCCATCGCGCGGCGTCTGCAAGACCCGCTGGCCGAGTTGGTCAAAATCGACCCGAAATCGGTTGGCGTAGGCCAGTACCAGCACGATGTATCCCAGGCGAAGTTGGCGGACAGCTTGCAATTTGTCGTCGAATCGGCGGTCAACCACGTCGGGGTAGACGTCAACACCGCTTCTCCTTCGCTTTTGCAATACGTTTCCGGCATCAGCAAGCAGGTAGCGGGCAACATCGTGAAAAAGCGCGAAGAGATCGGCATGTTCACGTCGCGCGCCCAGTTGAAGGAGGTCCCGCGGCTGGGAGCCAAGACGTATGAGCAGTGTATCGGCTTTTTGCGCATCGTCGGGGGAACCGATCCGTTGGACAAGACCCCGATTCACCCGGAGTCGTACCCGGCTACGCACAAGCTGCTGGCGATGATCGAGATTGCGCCGCAGGAGATCGGCAGCGAGCGTTGCAAGGAGCGCCTGCAGTCGCTGAATATCGAGCAGACGGCAGAGCGGCTCGGAATCGGCGTGCCGACGCTGACAGACATCGTGGAAAGCCTCCTGCGTCCCGGACGCGACCCGCGCGACGAGCTGCCGAAGCCGCTTTTGCGCAGCGATGTGCTACAGCTCTCTGACCTTGGCGTCGGAATGAAGCTGCAAGGCACCGTCCGCAACGTGGTCGACTTCGGCGCGTTTGTAGATATCGGTTTGAAAAATGACGGCCTCGTCCACATTTCTCGCCTGAAAAAAGGCTTCGTCAAGCATCCGCTCGACGTCGTCACCGTGGGAGATATCGTCGACGTGTGGGTCGTAGAGATCGACGAAAAACGCCAGCGCGTGGGGCTGACCATGATCGCTCCTGGCGAGGCGTAAGACACATAAAAAGGCGGCCTCCTGCTACTCGGGACGGCCGCCATGTTTTTCCCAATATAAGAACCAGCAACTGTTCAGCAAACGAATTTGTCGAACGTCCTTCCCGCTGAAGGCACGCTGCAACTGCTTACGCATCCACTGGGGCATGTAGGTACCTCCTGGAATTATTCGCCTATTGGCAATGTATGCACAAAGGCGACCAGGAGGTACTTATTTTCCAAAAAACTTATTCTTCGTCACGCAAAAATTCCAGTTGGGCTTGCAGGGCGCGAATCTCGGTCAACAGCGAGATCAAAGGGTACTGGCTCTCCGGGAGAGCAGCGAAACGCTCTTCCAGACTGCTGACGTAATCCAGTCCATCCACGATAGCCAGCTCGCTTCCAAGAAGCTCCAGGTCAGCGCACTCTGCCAGAACGGTCGGCAGCTCAGGCCGATCGGCGATGGTCAGCTTGTCGATCTCCTTGTGCAGTCGCTTGAACAGGGCCACAAGCTGGTACATATGCGTTTGTGGCAGCGCAACGAACTTCAGCCCGACTTTTTCCTGCAAAATCAAATAGCGCATAAGCTCCTCCAAACCAATCTACTTTTCTTCCACCCAGTGTAGCCTATCTATCTGGCACTTTTCAACAGGAACTGCTATCGTGAACAGTAGAGAGGAGCGTTAGAGAGGACATGACCGATACGGAATTGCAAAAGCTGGTGGAGCAAATATCCAGTCAATTTTTCGCCAAGCCGTTTCGCCATCGGGCCCGCTTCAACAGCAGACTGCGCACGACAGGCGGGCGGTATTTGCTGCGCTCTCACGACATCGAATTGAATCCCAGGCATCTGGAGGAGCACGGAGAGGCGGAGCTGGTTGCGATCATCAAGCATGAGCTGTGCCACTATCACCTGCACCTGGAGAAAAAAGGCTATCGCCACGCAGACCAGGACTTTCGCTGGCTGCTTGCCCAAGTCGGCGGAAGCCGGTATTGCCAGCAGGTCGGCACGGGACGCACGGTTTTGCCTTATCGCTATGAGCTCGTCTGCCGGGCGTGCGGGATGACGTATAAACGCAAGCGCAAAATGGACCCTTCCCGCTATCGCTGCGGGCGCTGCAGAGGGGGGCTGGAGCTGCGAGAGCTGAAAAAGTAGCGGCTTCGCTGTGGGCACCGGCTTTCTTGCGCGCATTTTGACAGCAGAGGTATAATGGACTCACTATGCAAAAAAGGAGCGTTTGTGGTGGCACATGATGAATTTTCCCTGATCCGGCAATGGACGAGCCGTTCGGACGGACAGGAAGGAGACGGCTTGACCGTCGGGCTCGGGGACGATGCCGCCGTTTTTTCTCCTGCGCCAGAGATGGAAGTCGTGGCCTGCTGTGACGCGATGGTTGAGACGGTCCATTTTTTAAAAGAAACAATGAGCCCAAGCGACATCGGCTACAAGGCGGTCACGAGCAACGTAAGCGACGTCGCGGCGATGGGCGGCTACGCCCGCTATGCGCTGGTCAGCATCGCAGTAGCGCCGCACTGGACGCCGGAGGAATGCCAGGGCATTTACGACGGCATATACGCCGCGTGCGAAGCGTACAACGTGAGAGTCATCGGCGGCGATACCGTTTCCGCCCCGGATGCTCTGCACTTGTCTGTCACCGTGCTGGGCGAAGTAGAAAAAGGACGCGCGATTCGCCGCTCGCAGGCGCGGCCGGGACAGGTCGTTTTCGTGACGGGACACGTAGGCAGCTCTGCTGCCGGCTTGCATTTGCTGCTGCGTGATGGCAAGGCAACGGTTGAGTCGTTCGGTCGCTGGGCGAAACTGATAGAAGCCCACCAGCGTCCGCGCGCGCAGGTGGAGGCGGGCAGGCTGCTTCTGGAATCGGGGGCGTGCGGGGCGTTAAATGACGTGAGCGACGGCTTGGCTTCCGAGCTGTGGGAGATCGCCGAGGCAAGCGCCGTCAGCATGTGCGTCGATGCGGACAAGATTCCTGTCAGGGAGGATGTTCGCGCCTATGCGCTTCTGAGCGGGCAGGACCCGTTGAAGTGGGCGTTTTACGGCGGAGAGGACTATCAACTGGTAGGAACGCTGGAAAAAAGCCAGGTGGAGGCGGTGCGTGCGAGGTTCGCGGCGGCAGGCATTTTGCTGACCGTCATTGGCGAGGTTGAGGAAGGCAAGCCCGCCCAGCCGAAGCTGTCATTGCGCTCGGGCGATAGCCGCACCGATCTGCCCAAGGCAGGCTACAATCATTTCAGGCAGCGGGAGTAAGCGAGGAGTGGATGAAAAATGGGCTATACTTGGAAGCTTGCGGGCGCAGAGGAAACGCAGCGCTTTGCCGAGCAACTGGCGAAAAGTCTGGCGCCAGGCGACTTCCTGGCGCTGGAAGGCGACCTGGGGGCCGGAAAGACGACGTTTACCCAAGGGCTGGCGCGCGGACTTGGCGTTCGCCAGGTAGTGAACAGTCCGACGTTTACGATCATAAAAGAATATCAGGGGCGTTTGCCGCTTTATCATATGGACGTCTACCGCGTGGGCGATGATCCCGATTCTCTCGGCCTGGACGATTACTTTTTTGGCGAAGGGGTTTGTGTGGTAGAGTGGGCTTCGCTGCTTGCGGATTACTTGCCGGCGGATCGTCTGACGGTCTATCTGCGCACGGCAGGCGAGGAAGCGCGGAGCATCGAGCTTTGTCCCCAGGGAGAGCGTTACGTGAAATTGTGTGAGGAGTTTGATTTTGATGCGCGTACTGGCGATTGATACATCCAATCTGGTGTTGAGCGTTGCGGTTGTGGAGGAGGAGCGCGTCCTCGCCGAAATGACGACGAACCAGCAAAAAAACCATTCGGTGAGGCTGATGGACTGCATCAGCGAGCTGCTGGATGCGACAGGAACTTCTCCCGAGCAACTGAGCGGCTTTGGGGTAGCGAACGGACCAGGCTCCTATACAGGAGTGCGCATCGGGGTGGCTACGGCAAAAAGCATGGCCTGGTCGCTGAATGTGCCTGTCATCGGCGTGTCCAGCCTGGAGGTTGTCGCCATGAATGCCTTGGGCTTTCCCGGGCTGATCGTGCCGTTGTTTGACGCTCGCCGGGGACAGGTGTACTCGGGCTGCTACCGCACCAACGGTCTGGAATCGGTAGAAGCGCAGGAGAAGGAGAAAATCGTCTTGCTGCAGGAGTGGCTGCCGCAGCTCAGGGACTTGGCGCAGGGAGAGCCTGTTTTGTTTTTGGGCGAAGATGTGCGAATTCACCGGGAGGCGATTGAGCAGGAGCTGGGGGAGCAGGCCCGGTTTGCCTCTCCTGCTGCCAACCACCCGCGCGCAGCCCACATCGGGTATGCGGCGTTGCGCCGACTGCAGGACGGAGGCAGTGCGCACGAGCTTGTCCCTGAATATTTGCAGCTAGCGGAGGCAGAAGCGAAGTGGCTTGCCCAAAAGCAGGCGGGGGCCGTAAAGGAGTAGAAGCATGAGCCAACCAATTGACCTGGAATATCGTTTCATGACGATGCAGGACGTCGGGGCTGTGGCCGAGCTGGAACGGTTGTCGTTTTCCACCCCCTGGCCGCATGAAGCGTTCGTCAACGAGCTGACGAAAAACCCGAACGCCCGCTATGTCGTCGTCGTCCACCAAAATCGGATCGTCGCATACTGTGGCATGTGGATCGTGGTTGATGAGGCCCATATTACCAACGTGGCCGTACATCCGCTGTTTCGCGGGAAAAAAATCGGCCTGGGGCTGATGATTAAGATGATGGGAGTCGCGAGAATGTTTGGAGCGAAAAGCATGACGCTGGAAGTTCGGCCCTCCAACACCGTCGCGCGCAACATGTACACCAAGCTCGGCTTCCGGGAGCATGGCGTGCGCAAAGGATACTATTCGGATAACAATGAGGACGCAATCATTATGTGGGTGACTTTGTAATGAACAAGACCAAGACGTCGCGCTACGAGATGCGCATACAAGAAGCTTACGAGGCGCAGAAAAAGTCCGGCGCGCCCGTGTACATTTTAGGGATTGAAACCAGTTGCGACGAGACTTCGGCATCTGTGGTCCGCGATGGCCGGGAGGTGCTGTCCAATGTCATCGCTTCTCAAGCCGATATTCACAAGCGCTTCGGCGGCGTCGTGCCGGAAGTCGCTTCCCGCAGGCACGTGGAAAACATCACGCTGACGATCGAGCAGGCTTTGGCAGAAGCAGACAAAAAGCTGGAGGACATTTCCGCCATTGCAGTGACATACGGCCCTGGCCTCGTAGGTGCGCTCCTCGTGGGAGTGGCAGCGGCGAAAGCCATTTCACTGGCGCGCGGAATCCCGCTCATCGGCGTTCATCATATCGCAGGCCACATTTACGCGAACCGGCTGGTGGCTGAGATGAACTTCCCGCTCATCGCCCTGGTCGTCTCCGGCGGCCATACCGAACTCGTCTGGATGAAGGAGCACGGACAGTTTGAGATTTTGGGAGAAACGCGGGATGACGCCGCTGGCGAAGCCTACGACAAGGTAGCGCGCGCGCTGAATCTGCCGTACCCGGGCGGGCCGCACATCGACCGCCTCGCACACGAAGGGGAAGCGAATGTCCCTTTGCCGCGCTCCTGGCTGGAACCGGATTCGTACGATTTCAGCTTCAGCGGCTTGAAGTCGGCCGTGCTCAACACGCTGCACAACGCCGCGCAGCGGGGAGAGACGATCGAGCCGGCGAATTTGGCCGCGAGCTTCCAGGACTCCGTAACAGAGGTGCTGGTGGAAAAAACGATCCGCGCAGTGCGTGCCTGCCAGGCGAAGCAAGTGCTGCTGGCAGGCGGCGTAGCAGCGAATCGCGGTCTGCGGGAACGGCTGCAGGCACGCTGCGAGGCGGAAGGAATCCCGCTCGTCATCCCGCCGCTGTCGCTTTGCACGGACAACGCCGCCATGATCGCGGCAGCAGGCTATATCAAGTATGAAAAAGGGCAGTTCGCCGCGCTCGATTTGAACGGCGTGCCTGGGTTGTCGCTGAACGAAAACGAGCAGTAGCCTGGATAGAACAGCAAAGTCCATTCCTTGCGGGGATGGGCTTTTTTGCGTTCCGCGAGTCTTGTCGTCTGGAAAGCCCGACCGTGGGAAAAGGACTTGCTGCCAGTCTCTCCCCGCCAGGAGAGCTGTGCGCCGCCTTTGATTCCGCCCTCGTTCCTGCTGTTGCTCAAGCGTTTTCAGCATTATCCACAAGATCAGGATAACTTTCCGGGTTGTTCTCACAGTCGCCTGTGAATACTGGTGATAACGCGAAAAATGGCCGGGAAATTCACGTATAGCCTGTGGATTATTTTGTGGAATATGTGGATAAAAGACTCTGGTTATCAACAGGAGGTACGCCGTGAAGACAAAATTCGTGTGGCTTTTCTTGGTCATCCTGATTTTGTTTGCTCATACAAATTGCGGAAATTCGCTTGCTGCCAACGAAAAGCGCCAGGTCGTCGTGCTGTTTGTAGACGGGCTGTCTTTTTCCGATCTGGAAAAGCTGAAACGCCTGCCGCCTGTGGATAAATGGATCGGCGAGGCGGCAGCAGGTGCCTTATCCATGCGCACGCCGGGGCCACGGACAGCGGCCAACGGTTACTTGCTGATGGGCAGCGGCGCCCAGGCTCTCTATACCGAGCGCAGCGGTACGGCCTATCACCCGCAAGAAGCGCTCTCCCCCAAAGAGACGGCAGGAGAGCGGATGCAGGAGCTGGGCGGTTACCAAGCGCAGGACCTGGCGCGTTCTGCCATCGTTTTTCCCGGTATTTTCCGGCTGCACGAGGATAACCGGGACAAACCGTATTCCTCCCGGCTTGGGCTGTTGGGCACGACGCTTGCCGCGCACAAGATTCGGGTAGCTTCCTACGGCAACGGCGATGTCGAGGAAGCCAGGCAGCGGCACGCTGTCCTGTTTGCCATGGACCAGGAGGGAAGAGTTCCGGCAGGGGATGTGTCCGGCAAAAGCACGTTGTTCGCGCAGGGCTATCCGTTCGGGGTGAAAACGAATTACAGCTACTTGCGCGAGCAGATTCGGGCAGACCGCATATCCGGCCTGATTGCGGTACAGCTTTCCGACTTGTCCCGCCTGTACCAGCTTGGCCCGGACATGGAGCCGGGACAGTTTGCCAGACAGTATCAACGGGTTTTGCACGATCTGTCGCAGTTTCTCGACGAGCTGCTCTCCGCGCGCGGGGAAAACCAACTGGTGCTGCTCGTGTCGCCAGCAGTCAACCCGGTAGCCGTAAAAGAAAAGGCGCTGCTGTCGCCGCTTTTGAGCTGGTCAGGAGAAGGAGCGGGGCTGCTGACCTCAGCGACTACGCGGCAGGCCGGCCTGGTAAGCGGACTTGACGTATTGCCGACGGTGTTGTCCTGGCTGGACGTGCCTGTTCCGAAAGGCTTGGCGGGTCATGTCATGCACAGCACGGAGAGGGGGACGCTGCCGCTGTTGAGCCATCAGGTGGAGAACATTCATCATACGTACGCCACGCGCTCTTCTGTCCTCTATACGTACGTCATGCTGCAAATTGTGACGTTGGCGTTCGCGGCATTGCTGTGGCTGTGGGGCAGGAGAAGAGAAGGCGCAGGCTTGTCCCGTATACGCAGAGGTGTCCGTCTGGCGCTGCTCGCGCTGCTCTGGTTTCCCTTTTTGCTGTTGGCCGAGAGTTTGCTCGATTGGCAGGTTCACGGTTCAGTCGTTCTCGGGGCGTTGATTATGGCCGCGCTGGCAGCGGCCTTTTGGCAGGAAAACCACTCCCTTGCCCGCGTCACGCTGACCGCAAGCGCCGTAACCGTTGCCGCCTTGCTGCTCGACGGCTGGTCGGGGGCAACGCTGATGCGGCAGTCGTTTCTCGGCTACGACCCGGTGATCGGGGCGCGTTTTTACGGCTTGGGCAATGAATACGAAGGCGTCATGATCGGAGGAACGATCATGCTGGTCGCTTCCTTGTACCAGCTTTACCGGGAGCGGAGCCGGGCGCTTTTCGGGGCGAGCCTGCTGCTGCCTGCTGCCTCGGCCGCTATGTGCGGCATTGTCCTGTACTACATGGTCGCGCCGGATTTGGGCACGGACGCAGGCGGCTTTCTCGCCGGGCTGGTCGGCTTTTTTGTCGCCTTTTCCCGGCTGCACGGCTGGCGCATAGGCAAAAAAGGCCTCCTGCTTCTGGCAGGCGGCCTCATGCTTGGCGTTATAGGGTTGATGGCGGCGAGCCTCGTTTCCGATCAGCCTCCCACTCACGTCGGTAGAGTAGCCCAGCAAATAATGGCAGGCGAGTGGGCGGAGATCGGGCAGATGGTCGAGCGGAAGCTGGCGATGAACTTGCGTTTGATTCGCGTCTCGATCTGGAGCAAGGTGTTTGCCGTTTCGCTCATCGTACTCGGGCTGCTCGCCTTGAAAAACGACCGCTTTCTCCGTCATCTGGCACAGGATACGCCGTATTTGGTAAAAGGCTTCGCGGGCGTCATTGCTGGAGCGCTGGCGGGACTTGCGCTCAACGACTCGGGAATCGTGACCGCTGCGACCTGCATTTCGTTTCTCGTCGTGCCCGCCCTGTACGCGGCGCTGGAGGAGCCGACACAGGAGCGCTGCTCGACGTGAGTCGCAAGTGAAGCGCGACAACACCGCCTGCATACGTTCATGCGGTCAGACAGTCGCTATTCCTCCGACAGCGTGCTCCATTCGTCGTACAACTGCTCCAGCTCCTGCTTGGCGGCTTGGATCAGGTCGTTGCGCTCTTTGGCTTGCACGTGATCGCTGTAGATTTCCGGGAGGCACAGCTCTTCCTCCCATTTGACGATGTCGGCTTCCCGCTTTTGAATCGTCGCCTCGATTTCTTCCAAACGGCGCTGGCGTTGACGCTCGCGCCTTTTTGCTTCCTTGTCCAGCTCGTAGGACGATTTTTCCGGCTGGGCTGCGGCAGTAGACCCCTGCTTTTTCACAGGCTGCGCCGCTTGCTCGGCGGCAAGCTCTGCCAGCTCCTGCTTTTTCTCCACGTAGTAATCGTAGTTGCCCAAGTAGCTCGTCACGCCATCGCCCGTCAGCTCCAGCACGCGGCTGGCTATCTTGTTCAGGAAGTAGCGGTCGTGGGAGACGAACAGGATCGTGCCCGGATAGTCGTAGAGCGCGTTTTCCAGCACTTCTTTGCTGAAAATGTCCAGGTGGTTCGTCGGCTCGTCAAAAATCAGGAAGTTGGCCTGCTTCAACATCAGCTTCGCCAGCGAGACACGCGCGCGCTCCCCGCCGGACAGATCGCTGATTTTCTTTTGCACATCGTCGCCGCTGAACAGGAAGTTGCCGAGCAGCGTCCGCACGTCTTTTTCCAGCATGTGCGGATACTCGTCCCATATTTCGCCGAGCACCGTGTTGCGCTCATTCAGATTGCGATGCTCCTGGTCGTAGTAGCCGATCGTCACATTGCTGCCGAAATGCACGTCGCCCGCGAGCGCCTTCAGTTGCCCGACAATCGTTTTCAGCAAAGTCGACTTGCCGATCCCGTTTGGCCCGACCAGTGCGACACGTTCCTCGCGTTCGATTTCAAACGTCAGGCCGCGGGAGAGGACGGCATCCGGGTAGCCGACAGACAGGTTGTTCGCCTTCATGACGATCGTTCCGCTCATTTTGGCTACGTCGAAGGAAAAATTCACGGACTTGTTGTGCATGATCGGTTTGTCCATGCGCTCCATCTTTTCCAGCGTCTTACGCCTGCTCTGCGCCCGTTTGGTCGTGGTGGCGCGAGCGATGTTGCGGGCGATGAAGTCTTCCAGCTTGGCGATTTCCTCCTGCTGCTTCTCGAAGCGCTTCAGCTCCTGCTCGAGACGAGCTGCCTTTTCATCGAGGAAGCGGCTGTAGTTGCCCACGTAACGCGTAGCGCGAGTCCGCTCGATTTCATAGACGACCGTCACCAGCTTGTCGAGGAAGTAGCGGTCGTGGGAGACGACGAGAATCGCGCCCTGATAGTTTTGCAAATACGTCTCCAACCAGGTGAGTGTCTCGATATCCAGGTAGTTGGTCGGCTCGTCCAGCAAAAGAATCGTAGGGGATTGCAGCAGCAGCTTGGCTAGTGCCAGCCTTGTTTTCTGTCCGCCGCTCAACGTCTTGATCGGGGTCTGGTAGTCCATGTCCGCAAAGCGCAAGCCGTGCAGGACGCCGCGAATGGCGCCTTCGTAGCTGTAGCCGCCTTTTTCCTTGAACGCTTCCGAGCGGAGCGAATAGTTTTCCAAAATTTGCTGATAGCGCTTTTCGTCCGCAAGCACGGCCGGGTCGCCCATTTTGGCCTCCAGCTCCCGCAGTTCTTTTTCCTCTGCCCGCAAATGGTCGAAGACGCTCAACAGCTCATCCCAAATACATCGCTCGGATTCAAGCCCGCCGTTTTGGGCCAAGTAGCCGACCGTCACATCTTTCGGGATGCGGACCAGCCCGCTGTCGTAGCTCAGCTCGCCCGCGAGTATTTTCATCAGCGTCGATTTGCCCGCGCCGTTCACGCCGACAAGCCCGACCCGCTCTCCTGTTTGTATTTGCAGAGAGATGTCTTGTAGAATGGTTTCGATGCCATATGTTTTTTCTATATGTTCAGCCTGCAGCAAAATCATCTGATTCACCTCTTTATATAGTAATGCAAGTGTAGCCTAGAGACGGCGCACGGGACAAGCCTTCAGGGGGCGGTCCTTGTGCGGCAAGGAGAGGGAAGAGGTTGCCATGGACCAAAAAACGAATAAAAAACAGTTGCGAAGCCATATTTTGGAGAGGCGCAAAGCCATGCCGCCAAACGAGCGCCAGCAATACGCTGCCCAGATATGCCGCCATCTGCTGGAAAATGAGCGGCTCGCGGCAGCGGGGGCAATCATGGCCTTTCATCCTTTTGGAGACGAGGCAGACATTTTGCCGTTCATTCAGGAGGCGATGAAAAGAGGGCAGGAAATATGGCTGCCACTCGCCCTTGTCGAGCAGCGCCGCCTGATTCCTTACCGCTATACAGGACCGGAAATGCTCAAGCAGGGCGTGTACGGGATCATGGAGCCGGACCCGGCAAAGGCAGAGGAAGCAGAGCTTGCCCGCCTGGACGCCGTAGTCGTGCCCGGTGTGGCGTTTGACAGGCAGGGCGGCAGAATGGGCTACGGCGGAGGTTTTTACGATCGGTTCCTTGCCGGGCTGGACAAACCGCCTTTTTTGCTCGGCGTCGGCTTTTCCATGCAGGTAGTCGAGCATGTCCCACTTGAGCCTCACGATATTCGTCTGGATGGAATGGTGACGGAAAACGGCTTTTTCCAATCGTGAAGGTTTTGTGTCAGGAGGTTCCTTTTTCTTGTTGTGCCCTCTACACTATGGACAAAAAAGTGTACAATACTAACGAATGAGAAAACGGAGGAATGAACTGTGGGTAAATGGAAGGTAGGCGTTATCTCGGCGAGTGATTCGATTGCCAGAGGGGACCGGGCTGATGATCGGATTCCCATCATCCGCAATCTGACAAGGGATTGGCTGGACGTAGATGTAGCTGTCTACCGTGCCGTTACTGATGATATGGAAGAGCTGCAGGAAAACATGATTGAGCTGGTGGACCGCGAAAAATGCGACCTGCTGATCGTGACCGGGGGAACTGGACTGAGCCCGCGCGATGTGACGCCGGAAGTGACCGCCTGGGTGATTGACAGACCAGTGCCAGGACTTGCGGAAGAAATGCGCCGCGCCGGCTTGCAGCAGTCCCGACGGGCGATGCTGACACGCGCGGTAGCGGGTACACGCGGCAACTCGCTCATCATTAACCTTCCCGGAAATTCAAAAGGGGTAGAAATCTGTTTCAACGCCATCGGCGACATGCTCGCGGATGCTTTGCACATTTTGCAAGGGACAGGCGAAGCCAATGAAGATTGGGGAGGATTGGGTTGGTAGAAAAACCGAAAATGCGGGAAGTTCCGGTGCGAGAAGCGATCGGCATGATGCTGCCGCACGACATGACGCAAATTTTGCCTGGTGAGTTTAAAGGCCGCCTGTTTAAAAAAGGACATGTTATCACGGAGGCGGATATCGAGCCGCTTTTGTCCATTGGCAAGGAACACATTTACGTGCTGGAGATGCCAGAAGGTTTCATTCACGAGGAAGAGGCGGGCATCCGGATCGCCAAGGCCGTATCCGGTCAAGGTTTGACGCTCACGCCTCCGTACGAGGGCAAAGTCTCGATGAAAGCTTCGCGGACGGGTCTTGCCAAAGTCAACGAGGAAGCGGTACACGCCATTAATGCATTGGAGGGCATTGCCTTCTCCACGATGTACGGCGATCAGATCGTGCACCCCGGCCACACGCTGGCTGCCACCCGAATCATTCCGTTGATTATCGAAGAAGAGCGCATTGTGGAGCTGGAGAAGCTAGCTAAGCAGTTTGACGGCCCGATCATCGAGGTGAAGCTGTTCCAGGAGAAGCAGGTCGGCCTTGTGACGACCGGAAGCGAAGTGTTTTCCGGCCGGATCGAAGACAAGTTCGGCGCTGTGATCCGCAACAAGGTGGAAGCGCTCGGCTCTACCGTAGTCGATCAACGTTTTGCTCCGGACGATAAAGAAGCGATTGAAAAACAAATTCTTTCGTTCCTCGACGAAGGCGTTGATCTGGTGCTCGTCACAGGCGGCATGTCCGTCGACCCGGATGACAGGACGCCGGGAGCGATTGCCGGAGTGGGAGCGGAAGTGGTCCGTTACGGCACGCCGATGCTGCCAGGCTCGATGCTGATGGTCGCCTATAAAGGGGACGTCCCGATCCTCGGTCTGCCCGGAGCCGTGATGCATGAGCCGTTTACCTCATTCGATGTATTTTTGCCGCGCATTCTTGCAGGAGAACGAATAGTCGCTTCCGACATGACGAGACTCGGTTATGGCGGTTTACGGAAGTGCTAGCTGGTTAGACTGTCAAATAACAGGAAAAAGGAGTGAAAAGCATGAGTACGATTGGGATTCCTGGATTAATTTTGATTCTGGTGTTGGCGCTGGTGCTCTTTGGGCCGAAAAAGCTTCCGGAACTGGGACGAGCAGTAGGCCATACGTTGAAAGAGTTTAAAAACGCAACGCGCAGCCTGACGAGCGACGACGACGATGACGAAGAAGCGAAAAAGAAGGAGCTGGCTGCAAAAGAAGCACCAGCCAAAACGGCTGTCGTCACGGAGAAGGACGCCTTTGACCGCGAAAAAATCGAGCGGGAAGTGCGTGAACGCCTGGAGCGCGAGCGTCTGGAAAAAGAAATTCGCGAAAAGCTGGAAAAGGAACGCCTTCAGATGGAAAAAGAGCAGCAGAAGGCCTAATCAGGTAAGGTGGTTGCCATGAAAGATCAGGAAATGACAGTGGTTGAACACCTAACGGAGCTGCGCAAGCGCATCATATGGGTGCTGGCTGTTTTCGTTGTCGCACTGATAGCCGGCTTTTTCTTTGCCGGTCCGTTGATTGAGTATTTGAAGCAAGAGCCGATCGCCGATGGCGTGCCGATTATTTCCTTGCATCCATCCGATGCTCTTCGCGTCTACATGCAGTTTGCCTTTTTGATTGGCGCGGTAGTGGCGCTGCCCGTTGCGCTCTATCATCTCTGGCGCTTCGTCTCGCCAGGCTTGCAGGAGCATGAGCGGCGCGGTTCGCTTTACTTTATTCCGGCGGCTTGTTTGCTTTTCATCACGGGCATTTTGTTTGGGTATTACGTCGTTTTTCCGATGATTATGCAGTTTATGACCGGCATGACCGCGACCATCGGGGCTGATCCGAACTACGGAATCGCTGAGTACTTCGGCTTCCTGTTCAACATGGTCATCCCTTTTGGCATCCTGTTTCAATTGCCGATTATCGTGATGTTTCTGACCCGTCTGCGCATCCTCAATCCGATGCGGCTGGCAAAGGTGAGACGGTTCGCCTATTTTGGGCTGGCTGTAGTCGGCATTACGTTGACGCCTCCCGAGATCGTCAGCGACATTATGGTGACGATCCCGCTTTTGCTGCTCTATGAGCTGAGCATTTGGCTGTCGCGCATCGTCTACCGCAAGCAACTGCGCGAAGAAGCGGAGTGGGAAAAAGAATTTGGCGGCTTTGAAACGGACGAGCTGGTACGATAAGGACGATCACAGAGAAGACCCCTTGCTATCGGGACGGATAGCAGCGGGTCTTTTTTGATGAAAAAAATCGGCTGGGCAAGGCTGTCACCGCTCTGCAGCAGCCACGATGCGAATGACCGCAAACAGGTAGGAGATACTAGAAAAGTTAGGAAGGGGAGGTGTTAGGGCAACATGTGGCTAATTTTATGCTTGACCTTGTTTTTTTCGGCTGGTTCCGCCAATGGCGGAGAGCAGGTAGAGCTGTTCGATTCGGACAAGCAGCAGGTTGTCGCGACGTTTGCCAATTCGGACGTGTTTCAAAAAGAGGCGCAGCAACTGTTACGCACCGTAAGCGGGCGCGTGTTGGAGCTGAATCCGTCGCTCGACCACGTGATGATCGTCAAAATCCCGCTGGCACCGCCGCAGAGGTTGCAGCATGCCCCGTCTGGCATCGACACGGAGATCGCGGAGATGTTCGTCATCATGCCGAAAAAAGAAGGCAGGCGCCCGTGGCTGATTTTGCACACCAAAGAATACGAGACAGTCGTAGTCGAGTTTTCCGGAGCGGTGGATCAGCTCAGGGCGAGCGTCCGTTTGCGCTGACAGCGGCTTACTTGCTCGGCGTGAGGAAGGTTTGGGTGAAATAGTCGGTAATGACGCCGACGCCAAGCTGGGTGAAGTCTTTTTCCAGGATGTTTTTCCTGTGGCCGGGGCTGTTCATCCAGCTTTCATGCGCTTCGATTGCGTCGGGATAGCCTGCTGCGATGTTTTCTCCCGCCATGCTGTAGGCGATTTTGGCCTGCTTCAGACGATCAAACGGGCTGCTTCCGGTTGTCGCGGAAACATGATCGAAGTAATCGTTCGTTTCCATGTCCAGGCTGTGGGCTCTGGCTACTTTTGCAGCTTCCTCGTTCCATTGCAGGGGAGGCAGCTTGTAGCGGTAGCGGGAGACATTGACGAGATCGAGCGTTTGCCGCTCATTGGCCAGGTTGACCTGTTCCCGTTCGCCCACGCTCAAGGCCGGAGGATCGAAATCCGGGGCTTGCCCCTGGTACGACCATTTCGTTTCGTAAAACCCGCCGCGCAATAGCATTTGCGTGTCGATCAGGCGCAGTCCGGTCACTTTGCTGCCATTTTGCTTGTCCAGGTAAAAAATGTGCGGGATGCCGTTCTTCATGACGAGCGGACGCTGCTGCTTCTGGTTGGTAATCTGGATGTTGGCTCCCATATAGGAAAAGGTGAGCGTATTTTGCGGGCTGTATTGCCGCTCCAGCGCTTGCAGGCTGCTGCCCACCCCGATGTTGCCCAGCATTGCGGTCGGAGCGAGAGAGTACAGGTCCACTACTTTGCCGTTGGCGATGCCCACCTGGACGTAGCGGGCCGGATCGCGGTTGTACACCCACCATTCGTAGCCAAGGCTGCTCGGGTCTTTGCGCGCCGGCTCGCCCAGCAGCTTGCGGACTTCCTCGGCAGGCGTCCCGATAGTCAGCCCGAACAGCGTAGCGGACTCTTGCTGCGAAGAGGCGTCTGTGGCTGTAGCTTTTGCCGGAGCAGTTGGCACCGGCGCGCTTGCGGGTATAGCCTCGTCCGGTTTGGGAGCAGCCGGAGAAGTGCTGTTGTCGGCAGGCAGCTCCGTCGGGATCGTCGGCGGCTGACCGACCCAGGCAAAATGAGAGGCTTTGTCCCAGCCAACTGGTTTGTTCAGGTGCCGTCCGATCATGGAAAGCGGGACGTAGAGCGTTCCCCGATACTCCAGGGAAGCGGGCACCTCCTGGCCTCTTTCTACGTAATACCCTTGCTTTCCGCCAGTGGCGATTTGGCGTCCGTCCCAAAAGATGGCGGAAGGGTAGATGTTTACCCGTATAAAGGAAGTGGTGTCCGATGAGAACAAACGGCTGATTCCCAGCACACCGAGGGCAATCAGGCCGATCCAGAGCCATTTATGCATGGAACATATCCCTCCTTGGCAGGCTTGTCTGATCGTTTGTTTGATTTATATGAGCCGGTCTGTTTGCTAGAACCGTTTTGCTAGAAAAATCATTTGCTAGAGAAACTGCAAATGGAGACTAGCGGTTGGGAAAAAATGAGGGAAACTACTTGCAAAGTACATAGCGATTCATTATTATAGGAATTGGGTGTTAGCACTCATAACAAGTGAGTGCTAACAACAGAAAAATTTGTTTACCTACATTTTTTGAGGAGGGTGTTTTTAGTGCTTAAGCCATTGGGTGACCGTGTGGTAATCGAAGCTATCTCCAAAGACGAAACGACTGCAAGCGGTATCGTTTTGCCTGATACTGCAAAGGAAAAACCGCAAGAAGGCCGAGTAATCGCAGTTGGTTCTGGCCGTGTTGCCGACAACGGCGAGCGCATCGCTTTGGAAGTAAAAGAAGGCGATAAAGTAATCTTCTCCAAATACGCTGGTACTGAAGTAAAGGTAGACAATAAAGAATACCTCGTGCTGCGCGAATCCGATATCCTCGCGATCATCGGTTAAGGCTCTTGACATAGGAAGTCGAACGACAATACAAATAACAGGAGGTTGAGTTTTAGATGGCAAAACAAGTCAAATTCTCTGAAGACGCTCGCCGCTCCATGCTCCGCGGTGTGGAAACTTTGGCAAATGCAGTGAAAGTAACTCTCGGACCAAAAGGACGCAACGTGGTTCTGGAGAAAAAATTCGGTTCTCCGCTGATTACAAACGACGGCGTAACCATCGCGAAAGAAATCGAGCTGGAAGACGCTTACGAAAACATGGGTGCGCAACTGGTTAAAGAAGTTGCTACCAAAACGAACGACATCGCAGGTGACGGTACTACTACTGCAACCGTTCTGGCTGCAGCTATGATCCGCGAAGGTCTGAAAAACGTAACAGCCGGCGCTAACCCGATGGTAATCCGTCGCGGTATGGAAAAAGCTGTTCGTGCTGCTGTAGAAGAAATCAAATCCATCGCGAAGCCAGTTGAGAACAAGTCCTCCATCGCACAAGTTGCTGCGATCTCCGCTGACGATCAAGAAGTGGGTAACCTGATCGCAGAAGCTATGGAAAAAGTGGGCAAAGACGGCGTCATCACCGTTGAAGAGTCCAAAGGCTTCGTAACTGAGCTGGAAGTAGTAGAAGGTATGCAATTTGACCGCGGCTACGCTTCCCCTTACATGATTACTGACACTGACAAGATGGAAGCGGTTCTGAACAACCCTTACATCCTGATTACTGACAAAAAAATCTCCAACATCCAGGAAGTTCTGCCTGTACTGGAGCAAGTGGTACAAAGCGGCAAACCGCTCCTGATTATCGCAGAAGACGTGGAAGGCGAAGCGCTGGCTACTCTCGTAGTGAACAAACTGCGTGGTACCTTCACAGCCGTAGCGGTGAAAGCTCCTGGCTTCGGCGATCGCCGCAAAGCTATGCTGCAAGACATCGCTGCTCTGACTGGCGGCGAAGTAATCACAGAAGAGCTGGGTCTGGACCTGAAATCCACTAAGCTGGAGCAACTGGGCCGCGCTGGCAAAATCGTGGTTACCAAAGAAAACACAACCATCGTTGAAGGTGCTGGCGACAAAGCAGCTATCGAAAGCCGCGTATCCCAAATCCGTCAACAAATCGAAGACACTACTTCCGACTTCGATCGCGAAAAACTGCAAGAGCGTCTGGCTAAACTGGCTGGCGGCGTAGCAGTTATCAAAGTCGGTGCAGCTACTGAAACCGAACTGAAAGAGAAAAAACTCCGCATCGAGGACGCTCTGAACTCTACTCGCGCTGCAGTAGAAGAAGGTATCGTACCTGGCGGTGGTACTACTCTGATTAACGCGATCAAAGCGGTAGAAGCAATCAAAGTAGAAGGCGAAGAGGCTGTAGGTGTACAAATCGTACTCCGTTCCCTGGAAGAGCCAGTTCGTCAAATCGCTGCGAACGCAGGACTGGAAGGTTCTGTAATCGTAGAGCGCCTGAAAAAAGAAGCAGTGGGCATTGGTTTCAACGCAGCTACCGAAGAGTATGTAAACATGCTCGAAGCTGGTATCGTTGACGCAGCGAAAGTAACTCGCTCCGCACTGTCCAACGCTGCATCTGTAGCAGCTATGTTCCTGACTACAGAAGCAGTAATTGCTGACAAACCAGAAGAAAACAAATCGCCTATGGGCATGCCAGACATGGGTGGCATGGGCGGCATGGGCATGATGTAAGAAAGCGGTTCGCCGTTTTCTGCAAAAAGAGGCAGACATTAGTCTGTCTCTTTTTTTATGTGCGGAAACCTGCTTGCGCCAAAAGAGTGGGGGGAGGCCGGAGTTTCTGCTGTGGGCGCTTTTTGGCGACTGGTGAATACGATGAGGAGTGGGGGGCTTTTGCTGCTGGACAGTTATGGTAGCAGCTTTTGTCTACGGATGAACGCGTCCTGGGCGTTTACGGGAGAGGGGGAGAGCGATGAACAAGCGCTGGATTACTTTGGATTTGGATGGAACGCTGATGCAAAATCCTTTCGGTGCCTGGGTATTTCCAGAGGTGGCGAGTACAGTTTCCAGAAAGCTCGGGCGTGAGCATGACATCGTTGCTGAACTGATCGCGGAGCATGAAAAGTGAATGGCCCTGCGCCAATGGGTGGCAGCCTACGACTGGGATGATATGCTGTCTGTCCGATGCGCCGCTCTCGGTGTGCAGCCGGGCGTCGATATCGAAGCGCTGGTGCGGAAGCATTGTGTGCCGCCCAAGGTGCATTTGCTGGAGCAGGGAATACCGGAGACTTTGAGAAAGCTCAGAGGCGAAGGCTTCGCGCTTGCAGTGGTCACCAACGGCTTTTACAAGTATCAGGCTCCTGTGATGGAGGTGCTGGGCATACTCGAGCTGTTTGAGGCGATCATTACCCCGGAGCGCGCTGGCACAGGCAAGCCCGATCCGGCGATTTTTCAGCATCTGCCAGGCGAGGTGCTGGCTCACGTAGGAGATCGGTTGGATCACGACGTGCATCCGGCTAATCAAATGAAGATCGTATCTGTGCTTATAGAAAGAAAAATGCCAGAGGCAGCAAAAGGAATCTCTCCTTATATGAGAGTGCGTGACCAGAGAGTGCGCGAGCTGTGCACGGAGAAATGGCGGAGGGAGTGCAAAAACAACGGGTTACAAGAGCTGCCAGAGCAGTTTGTGCCGAGAGCGATCATCCATTCTTTGACGGAACTGCCCATGGTTTTGGGCATTGAGAATATGGAGTAAAATTCCAGTATGTTTGTACTTGCGTTTTTGCTCTGGACTTGTTAAGATAACTCTTGTCGCTTTTGAAAGGGTTTTTAAACAGAATGAAAAAAGCTAAGAACTTCTAAAAATAACCCTTGATTTTAAAAAGAAGGTATGATATAGTTTAAAAGGTCGGCGCCACGAGGTGCTGATGAAAAAAAGAAAGTGAAATGCTCCTTGAAAACTGAACAGCGAAAGCGTTGATGAGTCTATCATTAAATGATTTGCCAGCTTTGAACCAGTAACAAACTTTATTGGAGAGTTTGATCCTGGCTCAGGACGAACGCTGGCGGCGTGCCTAATACATGCAAGTCGAGCGAGTCCCTTCGGGGGCTAGCGGCGGAC
>NZ_BAAIYG010000015.1:0-100736 GCF_057543335.1 Brevibacillus sp. YAE8 | reverse complement strand
AGAGGCAGGTTGCCTACGTGTTACTCACCCGTCCGCCGCTAGCCCCCGAAGGGACTCGCTCGACTTGCATGTATTAGGCACGCCGCCAGCGTTCGTCCTGAGCCAGGATCAAACTCTCCAATAAAGTTTGTTACTGGTTCAAAGCTGGCAAATCATTAATGATAGACTCATCAACGCTTTCGCTGTTCAGTTTTCAAAGAGCATTTTCGCAACAACCACTTCATCTTATCAGGTTGTCCAAGTCGTGTCAACCACTTTTTTAAGTTGTTTAACGGCGACTTCATTAATCTATCACATACCCCATCAAAAAAGCAAGCATTATTTTGTTTAGGGCTGCAATCGATTATGTACCAAAGAAGAACAGTTATTAATGTACCACTATACGTCTTTTAGTGCAAGTAAAAAATAAAAGCCGTTTGAATAACCTTCAAACGGCTTTTACGGCAATTAGTCACGCGCACGCATATGCGGGAACAGCAATACGTCACGGATAGAAGGCGAGTTGGTCAACAGCATGACCAGACGGTCGATTCCGATTCCCAAACCACCTGTTGGCGGCATACCGTACTCAAGCGCCTCAATGAAATCGTCGTCCATTTCATGCGCCTCGTCGTTGCCCGCCGCTTTTTCCAGAAGCTGCGCTTCAAAGCGTTCGCGCTGGTCAATCGGATCATTCAGCTCTGTGAACGCATTCGCATGCTCGCGAGCGACGATAAACAGCTCGAAACGGTCGGTGAAGCGCGGATCTTCATCGTTCTTTTTCGCCAATGGAGAAATCGCTACAGGGTGACCGTACACAAACGTAGGCTGAATCAGCGTATGCTCCAGCTTTTGCTCGAAAAATTCGTTCACAACGTGCCCAAAGGTATGATGAGGCTCGACAGCTACTCCATGCTCTTTTGCCAGTGCACGCGCTTCGTCGTCGCTCATTTCTTTCCAGAAGTCTACGCCGAGGTTTTCCTTAATCAGATCAACCATGTGCACACGGCGCCATTTTGGTGTCAGATCAATCTCATTGCCTTGGTATTCGATCTTCGTGGTGCCCAATACTTCCTGTGCGATATGGGCGATCATCTCTTCTGTCAGAGTCATGATGTCCTGGTAGTCGGCATACGCCTCGTACAATTCAATCATCGTGAACTCAGGGTTGTGGCGTGTAGAAATTCCTTCGTTCCGGTAAACGCGACCGATTTCATACACCTTTTCCAGTCCGCCGACAATCAGGCGTTTCAAGTGCAGCTCGATCGCAATACGCATGTACAACTGCATGTCCAACGCATTGTGGTGCGTAACGAACGGACGCGCAGAAGCACCGCCGGCAATTGCGTGGAGAGTCGGTGTCTCCACTTCCAGATAGCCAAGGTTGTCCAAATAACGGCGCATCGAGGTCAAAATGCGGCTGCGCGTAATAAACGTATCGCGCACCTCGGGATTCACGATCAAGTCCACGTAGCGCTTGCGGTAGCGCGTTTCGATGTCTTTCAAACCGTGGTATTTCTCAGGGAGTGGGCGCAGCGACTTGGAGAGGTAGGTAAACTCTTTTGCTTTGACACTGAGCTCGCCTGTTTTTGTTTTGAAAACAACACCGCGAATGCCGATCAGGTCGCCGATATCGCTGATCTCAAACACTTTGTGCGCCTCTTCGCCAATAGTGTCCTGGCGCACGTAGATTTGAATTTGGCCGGAACGGTCCAAAAGCTGGGCGAAGCTCGCTTTGCCCATCGCGCGTTTTGCCATCAGGCGGCCTGCGATCGTAACAACATGCTCTTCTGCTTCCAGCTCTTCTTTGGTCTTGTCGCCAAATGCTTTCACAATATCAGCAGCGTGGTGGGTTTGCTCGAACTTTTTCCCGAACGGATCAAAGCCCCACTCGCGAATTTGATTCATTTTGTCGTGACGCACTTGCAGAAGCTCGTGCAGTCCTTCCTGTTGCTGCTCTTCTTGCTGCAGGTCTTGCTCGTTTGCCATTTTTGCTCACTCCTCTAAAAAATACCTGATTTAACAATATTGTACAGCACGGTCAAATAGTGATACGGCGTACCTCGTAAAAGGTACGCCATGGATGAACTGCTTACAGGTTAATATCGAGAATCTCGTACTGAATGACGCCTGCAGGTACGTTCACGTCGACGATCGCGCCCTTGCTCTTGCCCAAAAGCGCTTGGCCTACAGGAGACTCGTTGGAAATCTTGTTGTTCATCGGATCGGATTCGGCAGAGCCTACGATGGTGTAATCGACAATATCACCATACTCCAGGTCTTTCAGCTTCACTCTCGATCCTACGCTGACTACGCCTGTGTCCACATCTTCATTGGTGATGATGGTGGCTTTGCGCAACATTTTTTCCAGCGTCAGAATGCGGCCTTCGATGAACGCCTGCTCATTCTTTGCTTCTTCGTACTCAGAGTTCTCACTGATATCTCCAAAGCTGATCGCTTCTTTAATCCTTGCTGCAACTTCCTTGCGTTTAACCGTTTTCAAATCTTCAAGCTCTTGCTCCAGTTTTGTTAAACCTTCTGGTGTCAGGAAAACTTCTTTTTCAGACATGGTTCAATTCCCCCGTTTTAAAAAATGATTCCATTTGCACTGGGTAAAGTACAAAGGATTATATGTAGTTGTTCTATACAATATACAGCAGAACACAATAACTGTGAGGGTTCAAAGGTAAAGCTGCCAGAGTGGACTGGCAGCTTGGCTCCCAATATTACGGAGTATTATAGGATATGAAGGAACCCTTGTCAATGTCTGGAACAAACAACCATTTTAGTAGCTGACTGCCTCGTCGCGCGCTGATTCCTGCGGCTCTTCCAGGTCGCCTGCATAGTTCTCAACCCACTCGACATAGTCCGTCAAAACCCGACGCAGCTCTTCTTCTGTCTCCACGGCATTCACCAAGTTTTTCGTATGGGTAGAGCCTCGCAGCCCTTTCAAATACCATGCGGCGTGCTTGCGCATTTCCAGCACACCTACGCGCGGACCTTTCAGCGCAATCAGACGCTCGGCGTGCAAGAGACAGATGTCGATTTTTTCGCGTACGGAAGGCTCGGGCACAAGCTCTCCTGTCGTCAAGTACTGGATGGTCCGATACAGCATCCACGGATTGCCGAGTGCGGCGCGTCCGATCATGACGCCATCGCAGCCGGTCGTGTCGAGCATGCGTCTTGCATCCTCCGGTGTCGCGACATCGCCATTGCCGATGACCGGAATCGAAACGGCTTCCTTCACGCGCCCGATCCAGCTCCAGTCCGCATGGCCCTTGTACATTTGCACACGCGTGCGGCCATGGACGGCGATGGCCTTGCCGCCTGCGCGCTCAACAGCCTTGGCATTTTCCACCACGTACAGGTGCTCTTCGTCCCAGCCCAGACGCATTTTCACCGTAACCGGCTTCTCCACGGCATCGACTACAGCAGAGACGACCTCGTAAATTTTATTCGGATCAAGCAGCAGGCGGGCACCTGCGTCACAGCTCGTAATTTTCGGAACGGGACACCCCATATTGATGTCGATAATGTCTGCGTTCGTATGTTGGTCTACATACTTCGCCGCTTCCACCAATGTTTCCTTGTCGCCGCCAAAAATCTGCAGGCTGAGCGGTTTCTCGCGCTCGTCGACGTACAACATGTCGATTGTCTTTTTGTTGCCGTGGACGATTCCTTTGTCGCTGACCATCTCGGCGCATACCAGGCCAGTCCCGAACTCCTTGGCAATCAAACGAAAAGCAGGGTTGCACACACCTGCCATCGGGGCGAGAACGACGTTGTTTTTCAATTCGATGTTACCGATTTTCATCTATTTCGACCTCCTTATTCCCGATCCACGGGTTCTTGGAGAGGAGAGACCCATCCAAACGATCTATCATTTATTTATAGCACATAATTCTTCATAGTCGACCTGTAAAGTGCTGGCGATCTTGCGCAGTACCGGCTCTGTCGGCGTACGGGTTCCCCGCTCAAGCGATCCGACAAACGACAATGATACTCCCAGCTTTTCCGAAAGCGATTGTTGTGTATACCCTTTTAGCTTCCGGAAGGATCTGATCCGATTTCCCAGTTGATTGCTCCCCACTCTCGTACCCCCTTGTGATCTTCTACCAATAAGGAAAGATAATGGTCAATAGTCTGGTCGTGGCCGGGCAAAACCCCGCCCTCCCAAATATCGCGCAACGGAACAAGCACAAAAGCACGCTGGCTAAGACCCGGATGCGGGATGACAAGATGCTCCAGCGACACAGAGGATGTACCGTACAAGAGAAGATCAATGTCGATTGTACGCGGTCCCCAGCGGATGGTTCGAATGCGTCCCAGCTCCCGCTCCACCGACAAGGCGGTCTCCAGAAGCTGCTCCGGGGAAAGCTCTGTCTCTACCGCTACGGCCATATTCAAAAACGCCTCTTGCTCGACGTAGCCGAACGGCTCAGTCTCGTACACAGACGATGTACGCAGCACGCGAATCCCTCTGTGCGCAGCAAGCTTCCGGATCGCCTGGCGCAGCTTTTCTGCCCGGTCGCCCTGGTTCGAGCCAAGCCCCAGATACGCAATTACACTCATGAAGCAAAATCCTCTCTTTTGCGCGTCATCTCAATGGCGACAGATTCATAATGCCCGTTGATCGGCGGGTTCGGCTTGGTCACCTTGACTTTGACCTCTTGCAGAGGAAATTGCGTCAAAAGCCGCTCGGCAATGACGGCCGTCAGCTTTTCAACCAGGTTGAACCGTTCGCCCTCGACAATTTTTTGCACACAAATAAAAATATCGGCGTAATTGATCGTATGTTGAAGCTCATCGCTTGCGCCTGCCTGCGACAAATCGGCAGAAAGCTCCAGATCGACGTAAAAACGTTGACCCAGCTCCGCCTCTGCTCCAAACACGCCATGGTAGCCGTAAAACGACATGCCGTTGAAGTAAATTTTATCCAACGTCAAATGCCCCCCTTCAGCATCGCGTCCATCATCTTCGTAACCCGCTTCATCTCTTTGACATCGTGCACCCGTACCATGTGGCAGCCTTTGGCGACGCCGAGCGCAACTGTCGCGGCTGTCCCTTCCACCCGCTCGTCCACAGGAAGGTCGAGGACGTGGCCAATCATCCGTTTGCGCGAAGTCGCGAGCAAAACCGGGTACCCGAGGGCGACGAGATCGTCGAGTCTGCGCATCGTTTCGAGATTTTGCTCGACCGTTTTGACAAAGCCGATCCCCGGATCGAGAATAATCTGTTCCTCGCGCACACCCGCTTGCAGGGCAATTTGCACAGACTCGCGCAAATCTCTGACAAAATCGGAGTAAAAGTCCCGGTAGTCCGTGTCTGTACGGTTGTGCATCAAAATGATCGGCACCCCGCGCCGCGCAGCCACCTCCGCCATGCGCGGATCGCGCTTTGCTCCCCAAACGTCATTGATGATATGCGCCCCGGCATCAAGCGCCCGCTCCGCTACAGCGGCTTTGTACGTGTCGATGGACAAAGGGACAGAAAGCTCGGCGGACAAACGGCGAATCACTGGCAGCACCCTGTCCAGCTCCTCTGCCTCCCCGACCGGCTCCGCTCCCGGACGCGTAGACTCGCCCCCGATGTCAATGATGTCCGCTCCCGCTTCGACCATCGCGCGCGCCTGCGCCAAAGCGTGGTCAAGGTCCACGAAGCGCCCTCCGTCCGAAAAGGAATCGGGCGTCACATTGAGGATGCCCATTACCAGCGTCCGTTCGCCAAGCGGAAGGGTGTAACGGCCGCAATTCAGCTCCCGTCTGGCCCGCAGCCGCGCAGGCATCGCCAAAGCCTCCCGTACCTCTGCCGCCACGGCTGCAAGCTCCTCATCCCGTTTTTCCAGTTGCGACAGCGCCTGCTCCAACTGCTTTGGTCCCGCAAGCAAAAGCAGCCGCTTTTTGTCAGTTGCGCCCGGCTGCCCGGACACAACGGCCTCGGCCCCGGCGGAAAGCATGTCCAGCCGCACCTTTTCCGCGACAGCTTCACTCATGTTTTCCACGTGGATCATCAGACCCGCTCTCCACTCGGCCAACCGCTCGGCCTGATCGCCAAAAATCCCTCGATGGGCAAGCTCCGCCAGCATCTCGTCAACGGTTGCCGCATGGATTCGAAATGGATTGTACTTCATGGACCTACTCCCTTTTTCCGTCTTCGCATATTGATTAGTAGCATACCATAATTTACATTCCGGTCGCTACAGACTGACGATAGGCCAAGTGCAGTTCGCGTGTGTATTTTCCGTAGGTCGATGCGACTAGCTGTCCGTCTACTTCTGCCACCGGGACGATTTCCTGCACGGAGTTGGTGGTGAAAACTTCATCGGCCGCAAGCAACTCTTCCAGCCGATACCGTCCTTCCGTTGTCGGGATCGCCAACTGCTCGGCCAATCGCAAAACATGGCGGCGGGTCACCCCGTCGAGAATGCCCGTATCCAACGAAGGCGTGAACAGATGCCCGTTCTTGACCCAGAACAGATTGCTGACGATGCCTTCCGCGAGAAAGCCGTCGTGCGTCAAAAACAGCCCTTCCGTATCCGTGCGCGCACCCAGCTCCTGGCGAGCCAGCGCATTGTTGAGGTAGTTGTGCGATTTGAAACGCTGATGTCCTTCCGCCGTCTGCCTCACAAGCGCTAAAGTCTGCAACCGCTTGGGCTGGGGCGGAAATGCAAGCGGCGCAACCGGCTTGGCAAATACAAATAGCGACGGACGCTCGTAGCCGCCTGTCACCAAGCCTACTCCTTCCGGTCCGGCGGTAACGCTGAGGCGGACATACGCATCCCGCAGTTCATTGGCCTCAACCGTTTGCAGAATCGCGTCCGCCAGCTCCGCTTTTGACCATATGGGTTGAATCTGCAACGCCAAAAGCCCGGAATGAAGCCGGGCAAAATGTTCGTCCCACAAAAACAGTTGACGGTCGTAAACACGCATCGTCTCAAACAGCCCGATGCCGTACAAAAACCCGTGATCCAAAACCGATACGCTCGCCTCATGTGCCGGACAGATCGTCCCGTTTACATAAACGTGCATCTTTGCCCTCTCCCGATAACATAGTCGAGAGCATCATACCATATTTTCCGGCGAAAGCGCAGTTTCCCGAGTGCGTTTTCCATGTATGACGCGCGAGATGGTAATGGAGATTTCGTACAGCACGATCAGCGGCACGATCACCATAATATCGGACAAAAAATCAGGCGGCGTAATCGTAATCGAAATGATCGCCAGCACCAGGTAGGCGGGCTTGCGCATTTTCGCCAGCCGCTGCGGATTCAGTATGCCCAGATGGCTGAGAAAAAGAACCACCACCGGCAATTCAAACAAAAGCCCGAACGGCAAACAAAGATTGAGCATGAAGGTGAAGTAGTCATTGGCCGTAATCACCAGCTCAAAATTCCCGTTGGACAACCCCAGCACAAATTGGTACATCAGCGGAAACAAGACGAAGTAAGCGAAAGACAAGCCGAACAAAAACAGCAGAAACAGGGCGGGGATATACATGAGCGCCACTTTTCGCTCCCGCTCCTCCAGCGCCGGGACTACAAAGCGCCACGCCTGGTAAGCAGCGACAGGAATCGTGATCGCCACCGCCCCGACTGCAGACAGCTTTACATAAATCGACAAAATGTCACTGGGACCGAGAATCGCCAGTTTTTCGCCCGAATGATTCGACAATGCCAAATATATGTGATCGACAAACAAAAAGCAGACGATCATGCTGACGACGAGCGTCGCTGCCACAATCAGTAGCCTGCGCCGCAAGTCAGTCACATGCTCAAGAACAGGCATCTCTTGGTTCACACGCACTCCCCCTTACGCGCTGTGCTGCAAAAAGGCAGTGCGCCTCTTGCACGCACCGCCTTTTCCACAAAGCCTCAAAGCCGGATTAGTTGATTCGTTTGGCCGTTTCTTCCACGGCTTTGTCTTTTGCCTCGTCGTCGTCCTTGGTCAAGTCTTTGGTAGCTGACTTGAACTCTGTCAGCGTCCGGCCAAAAGCACGGCCGATCTCCGGCAGCTTGCTCGGTCCGAAAATGACCAGCGCGATAATCAAAATCAAGATCAATCCGGGAATCCCGATGCTCGATAGCATGGTGCACTACACTCCTTGTCCTAGAAACCCGTAATGGCAATCACGCTCGGCAAAGCTACTGCATTTCCGCCCTTTGGCCAATGACTGGTTGGCTGGCTGTAGTCCTTGAGGTTTTCGCCTGGATGCTGTACCGACAAGAACAGCGTTTTTTCGTCAGGCGTAAACCACGGTCCTGTCATTTCCGCGCCTACGGGAGCAGAGGCGAACTGTGCGGCTTGTCCCTGGTTGTTGCCCGAGGTCGGAATGAAAAATACCCCGTTGTTGCCAAACGACTTGTAGATACCGCTGTTCATGGAGGAAGAAGAAATATCGGTCACGACCCACAGGTTGCCTGCGCTGTCAAACGCCATGTTGTCCGGCGCAGCAAAACCGCTTTGCGGACCGCCCGCTGCAAAAATTTCAAAGCTGAACTCTCCGCCGGCGTGGTTGTTGTCTTTTTCGAACAGGCGCACGATTTGTCCGTAAAAATTGCCGTGCTTGTCGTTATTGGTGAGGGCGATAAAGACGGAACCGTCGATCGGATGGACTTCGAGATCCTCCGGGCGATCCATCGGTGTTGCCCCTACCGCTTTGGAGGCTTCGCGGCAGTTGATTAACACGTCAGCCTGGGAGGCAAACAGCGGCTTGCCCTCTCCATCCACCGCTTTTTTCAAAGCGTCATTGGTGACGTAATCCAAAGCGATCCATTTTCCTTTGCCGAAGTTGGCTACATACAACGTCCCCTCTTCCAGCAGCTTCGAATTGCTTTTCCCTGCTTTCGGATCGTACTTCGCTTTGGAGACGTATTTGTACACATACTGGTCTTTGGCATCGTCGCCCATGTACACAACCAGTTGTCCTGTCGGCGCCAGCACCATCGCTGTATTCTCGTGGGAGAAGCGGCCGAGAGCCGTATGCTTTTTCGGCGTCGATTTCGGATCAAACGGATCTACTTCGATGACCCAGCCATAATGCTCAGCCTCAGGCAGCTTGCAATCGCCTACAACGTCCATGTAGTTTTCCTCACAGGAAAGAACGGTATTCCATAAAGTCACTCCACCGGAGCAATTTGCAAACGTTCCGGTCACTTCTTTCGCGATGGAAGCGGCCGGGCCAGTGAGGACGTGCTTAGTCAGCCCGCTGACGCGGCGTCCGTACTTGGAGTCGGCAACCAGTTTCCACGTTCCTTGCTCTTTTTTGATTTCGATGACGGAGCCGCCGAGCGCGTACAAGTATTTCCGGATTTGCTCAGGCGTGCGCTTGTTGTCGTCCGGATCGGCATGCAAGTAGTCGTATCCGTTTACGTAATATTCCAACTCTCCTAAATATTCGTGGTTCACCCACAGCAGTCCGTGGTCTGACTTGCCCTCAATCGGCAGAAAACAGGTGAAGTCACTGTTGAAGCCAAACGTATCTCCGGCCGCATTGATTTTATCGCCGTAGGAAGCGATGACATCGTACTTGAATCCGTCTGGCAGCACGACATCGTCTTTTGTCGTCGGATGAATTTCTTTGAATTTGGGGTTAAAGTTGTGGTTTTTCGTATCGAGACCAAACAGATGATCGGCTGTTTTCCCAGACAAGGTACTGCCTGCTGCCAAGGCTGGAATCCCTGTTGCCATTGATGCCAGCGCTGCCGTACCTGCACCCAGATAAGTCAAAAACTGTCGACGATTTACATCCATTCTTCATCTCTCCTCTTTCGCCATCTTTTGCTTCATTGTACAAGCCGAATGTCGAGAGATGGTAAACCTTGCATGAAGAGTCTGTAAAATAAAAAACCGCCCGAAAAAAGGCGGTTTTTGTCCTCTATCTAACGTTATCCTGTCGTATGGCGCGCATAGGTGGTGAGGAAATTTTGCAAAAGCTGCTTGCCGTGCTCCGTAATGATTGATTCAGGGTGGAACTGCACACCTTCAATCGGATACTCGCGATGGCGAATCGCCATGATTTCCCCTTCGGCCGTCCGGGCCGTAATCTCCAGCTCACGCGGGATGGAGGCTTCCTCCACGATCAAGGAGTGATAGCGTGCCGCTGTAAAAGGGGAAGGAATATCCCGGAAAATCGTTTTGCCGTCGTGAAAGACCGGAGACGTTTTTCCGTGCATCAATCGCTCGGCGCGAATGACTTTTGCGCCAAACACTTGGCCGATCGACTGGTGTCCCAGGCACACGCCCAAAATCGGGATTTTTCCGGCAAAATGAGAAATGGCCTCCATGCTGATCCCCGCTTCGTTCGGCGTGCAAGGACCAGGCGACACCATCAAGTAATCAGGTGCCAGCCGCTCGATTTCTGCCAGCGTAATTTTGTCGTTGCGGTACACTTGCAGTTCCTCGCCCAGCTCACCGACATACTGCACCAGGTTGTACGTAAAGGAATCGTAGTTGTCAATCATCAAAATCATCTTACACTCATCTCCTCTCAACTCATCGTTCTCTGCTCGCTAATCTCTAGGGCCTTCCATAACGCCTCTGCCTTTTTCAGCGACTCGGCGTACTCTGCCTCCGGGACAGAGTCAATCACGATGCCTGCCCCTGCCTGCACGTGAGCCATCCCGTCCTTGACGACCATCGTCCGGATCGCGATGTTGACCTCGACATCTCCGTTAAAGCCAAACCAGCCGATTGATCCCGTGTACACGCCGCGCTTGACTGGCTCCAGCTCCTCGATGATTTCCATCGTCCGCACTTTTGGCGCTCCTGTAATCGTACCGCCAGGGAAAGTTGCGGCCACGGCGTCGAAAGCATCTTTGCCCTCTGCCAGCTCTCCTTTTACGTGCGAGACGATATGCATGACGTGGGAGTATTTCTCCACGACCATGAACTCGCTGACCTCCACGCTGCCAAAGCGGCAGACGCGCCCCAAATCGTTGCGCTCCAGGTCCACCAGCATGACGTGCTCTGCGCGTTCCTTTTCATTGTCGATCAGCTCGCGGGCCAATGCTTCGTCCTGTTCGTCGGTTTGCCCGCGCGGACGAGTGCCTGCGATGGGACGCGTGTGAACCTCGCCGCCTTTTACTTTGACCAGCAGCTCCGGGGAAGCGCTGACCAACTGAAATTCCGGAAAGCTGAGATAGCCCATATACGGGGACGGATTCAGCTTGCGCAGCACCTTGTACACATCGGGCGCAGTCACCTGGATCGGTTTGCTCTGCCGCACGGACAGATTCACCTGAAACACGTCACCCTGGCCAATATACTCCTGCACCCGGCGCACGGCGTCTTCGAACTGGTCTTTTGCGAACGACACAGACGCTGGCGTCATTTGCACCAACGGTCTTTTGCGCAGCGCATCCCAGTCCACCGTATCGGCTTCGGCGACGAGCTTTTCCAGTGACGCCAACCGTTTTTCCAGTCGCTTTGCGGCTTGTCGATAAGTCTCTTCGCTCAACTCTTTTGCAGACAAATGAGTCAGACATACGATCTCCCGCGTCTGATGATCGAAGACAACAAGGTCTTGCATTATCATAACATACAGGTCTGGCAACTGTAAGTCGTCCGTCGCGATCTGGGGAAGGGTCGGCTCAAAAAAGCGGTTCATATCATAGCTGAGATAGCCTACTGCTCCGCCGGAAAAATCAGGCATATCTGGAACGACAGGCGTACGGTAGCGGGCAAGCAGCTTGCGCAATGCATCAAGCGGTTGCTCCGCCTCCATATTTTCTACCTGCTGATCGGGATAGACCACGATCGTTTCGCCCCGCTGACTGCGCAACGTAGCTACAGGCTGGTAGGCCAAAAAAGTGTACCTTCCCACTCGGCCGCTTTCCAGCAAGACGGCATCCTGCACGGAAGGCTGCAGTGTGGTCAGCACCTGCCACGGGTCGATTTCAGAAGACCATTTGCCGCGAAGAGCAAGCGGAACCAATGGATATGTCAAAGCGTACGTCTGGCATTCTGCAAAGGTAGGGAACATCAATTTCGCTTCACGCTCCGGTTTTTTCACTATTTATCCGTTCATTATATAGTCGCGCCAGGCAAAAAGAAAAGACCACGCCGCCAAAATGGCATGACGTGGCCTCTCGTATTTTGCTGCCAATCAATCCTCGAATTGGTACAGAGGAGTGGACAGGTAGCGTTCACCGTTGGACGGGATGATGGCGATGACTTTTTTGCCTTTGCCGAGCTTCGCTGCCACCTGCAGCGCAGCATGGATCGCCGCCCCGGAGGAAATGCCGCCCAGAATGCCTTCCTGACGGGCAACGCGGCGCGCTGTTTCAAAAGCTTCCTCGTTCTCTACCTTGATGATTTCATCGTAAATTTGCGTATCGAGAATTTCCGGAACAAAGCCCGCTCCGATCCCCTGGATTTTATGCGGACCTGGCTTGCCGCCGGACAAAACCGGGGAAGCTGCCGGCTCGACTGCTACGATGTGCACGTTCGGATAGTGCTCGCGCAGCACCTGCCCGACACCTGTGATCGTTCCGCCTGTTCCGATTCCGGAAATAAAGGCGTCCACGCCGCCGATTTCTTTTGCTTGCTCCAGCAGTTCGCGCGCTGTCGTATCGCGGTGGATGGCCGGGTTGGCCTTGTTTTTGAATTGTTGCGGGATGAAGTAGGTGCTGTCTTCCTTCGCAAGCTCTTCGGCTTTGCGAATAGCCCCGCCCATGCCTTCCGCTCCTGGGGTGAGAACCAGTTCAGCGCCGTATGCGCGAAGCAGGTTGCGACGCTCGATACTCATCGTCTCCGGCATAACCAGGATAGCGCGGTAGCCTTTTGCCGCAGCCACCATCGCAAGTCCGATCCCTGTATTTCCGCTCGTCGGTTCAATAATGGTATATCCCGGCTTCAGGCTGCCGTCTGCTTCGGCCGCCTCGATCATCGCCAGCGCGATACGGTCCTTCACGCTGCTGCCCGGGTTGAAAAACTCAAGCTTCAAGTAAATGTCTGCAATATCTTCGGTGACAACACGATTCAGCTTCACAAGCGGAGTAAATCCAATCAAATCAGTAATGGAATTCGCCACGCGCATATGTCCTGCCCCCTTATTTTTTGATAACCGAGTAAATCGCTAGGATTTATTGTCATAATTATATCAACGGTTGCCCAATTGGTCAATGAGGCATTTGCCCAGAAATCTGAACCCCTACCGATTTGCGCAACCGTTCCAGGACAGTATCGAGAGATTCTACCTGCGCAAAAGCAATTTCCCGGCGCAATTCCTCTTTTACCTCTTCGAACGACCGCTGTGTAGCCTCCCTGCTTTGCTCCAGGTGATAGATCACGTAGTTGTCGTCGACCTTGACCGGCTCGCTGTTTTCTTTTGCCTTGAGCTTTTCTATCGCGTTCCACGCTTCGTCAGGCAACTGGTGGTCGCGCAACGATACCCAGCCCAAATCGCCGCCAATCGCCGCTGTTCTGCTGTCGATGGAGCGTTCCTTGGCGAGCGTCTGGAAGTTGGCGCCCTGCTTGAGTTCGGCCTGAACCTGCTCCGCCTCTTTTTGCGATGCGACCGCAATTTGCCACAGGCGTAGCTGCATCGGCCGCGTATAGCGCTCTGCCCTGCTTTCGTACACTTTCAACACTTCGTCGTCACTGATGGAGATATCTTTGGTGGCCAACGTTTGCAGCAAAATTTGATAGGTAATCTCCCGCTTCAAGGCATCGACAGTCGTTCCAGCCTGCTTTTGCAGCGCCTGTTGAAACTCGCTGTCTGTCCGGCTGCCGTAGCTGTCCCGAATCTGCGCCAGCTCCCGCTCGACCTGATTCGGATCCGCGCTGATTCCCAGCCGTTTTGCCTCCTGGAAAACTACCTCGCGATTCACCAGGTCGTCGAGCACCTGCTTCCCGAATTTTTGCTTGAGCGCTGACACGTACTCGGCTTCGCTAATGGTCACATCCCCCACGATGGCCGCAGGCTGCAGCTTGCCTGACGACTGGTACCAGGCCCAGGTCACGGCAAGCAGCAACAAAACAAGCGCCCCGATGAATGCCCACAACCCTTTTACATTGGTCATGCCATCCTCTCCCCTAGCAGACGCCGCGCGACTTTTGCCTACATGTCTTTCATGATGTCTTCCAGCGCGGTTCTGTCAAAATGATATCGTTCGTTGCAAAAATGACAGTGAACTTCCGCTTCGCCCTGTTCTTCAAGCAGACTCTCCATCTCTTCACGTCCCATGCTAATCAGAGCCTGGATGACTTTGTCCTCGTTGCATTTGCAGTTGAATTGAATGTCTGTGCGGCTCAGGTACTTCGGCTCGTCCAGGACGCGCGCCAAAATTTCCTCTGGCGTCAGCCCCTCGCCGATCATGCGGGATACTTGCGGAAGTTGCCCCAGCCGTTCTTCGATTTTCGCCACAACTTCTTCAGGGGTGTTCGGCAAAAGCTGGAGAATGAACCCGCCAGCCGCCAAAACGGAGCGATCTTCCGGATTGACCAGCACGCCCACCCCTACGGCAGACGGCGTTTGCTCCGACGTCACAAAGTAGTACGTGATGTCTTCGCCAATCTCTCCGGAGACGATCGGCGAGCTGCCTTGGTACGGCTCTTTCAGTCCAAGGTCTTTCGTCACGTACACGAAGCCATCTGTCCCGACTGCGCGCGCAACGTCCAGCTTGCCTTTTTCATTCAGCTCAAAATGAACCTGCGGGTTGGTAGCGTAGGCGATGCCGTCTCCATCGGCATTGGCCTCCGCGACGATCTGGCCGATCGGCCCTCCCCCTTTTATTTTGACAGAGAGGCTTTCGTTTCCTTTTAACATGGCGCCCATCATCAAAGTCGCCGTCAATGTGCGTCCTGTCGCGGCGGTTGCTGTGTTCCACATGTCGTGGCGACGGCGCATTTCTTCTACAATCCCTGTTGTGCGCGCGGCAAAAGCCCGCACATGTCCGTTGAATCCGGTTGCTCTTATCAAATAATCGCTCATCTGGCGATCCTCCTTCTTCCATGCAAAAATCAAACTGCCTCTATCAGTTTACCACAAGAAGACGAACGTACGCGCCTTCCGCTGTTTGAACTGACACTTGCACGTTTCCATGCAAAAAAACCCCCTCCAAAAAAGAGGGGGCTGGTGAAGACATCAGGTCAAATAGTCTTTCAACACTTTCGACGCTTTTTGCGTTCGCAGTCGGTCAATCGTCGTCGCTTCTATCTGGCGGATTCGCTCGCGGGTCAGGCCGAACATTTTGCCCACTTCCTCCAGCGTGTACACATGGTCGTCGTGAAGGCCGTAGCGCATGGAGATAATCTCCTGGGCGCGGGGACTGAGCCGTTCCAATGCCGCATGCATTTGCGAACGCAAGTCCACCTTTTCAATCCAGTCGTCCAGCGAGGACAATCCATCGTCCATGATCTCGGCATAGCTGAGACATTCTTCGTCATGCTCTGCCTGCCATTTTTCGCTGTCCAGCTCGGCATCAATCGACTCCATTTTCATCATCAGCGCCTGCTCGATCGCGTCGACTTTTTCCAACGGTATGTCGAGCAGTCCTGCAATCTCGTGTCGATCCGGGGTGCGGTTCAGAGCGTGAATCAGATGCAATACTTGCTTTTGATATTGGCGAATCTGTTCATGCATGTGGACAGGAATGCGGATCAAGGTGCCTTTGTCGTTGATCGCACGGGTGATCGCCTGGGAAATCCACCAATGCGAGTAATGATAGAGACGTACGCCGCGTCCCACATCGAATTTGTCTATGGCGGTAAACAATCCAATCGTGCCTTCCTGAATCAGATCCAGGAAAGGCATGCCTCTTTTCAAATGGCGCAAGGCTGTACTGACAACATAGCGCAAATACGCGCGCACAATCGTTTCACGTGCCTCCATATCGCCGTGCTGCTGATAGCGAATCAGGCACGCCAACTCTTCTTCTTTGTCCAACATGGGTGTTGCAGCGACGCTTTCCAAAAACAGCAGGGCGGAAGTGTCAGATCGGAGCGACCTGGGCACGACGATTCCCAACTGTGTTTCTACTTCCCGCCAGCGACGGGGAGTGGAATGGAATGAGGAGGTACTCAAAGTCATATGCAACCCTCACTTCTCTGGAATGGGAGTTCACGATGAAGTTAGGCGAGTTACGAAGTTGTTTACTGTAACCGTATTTCGACAAAACTTGTTTGATTCCTGCCAGTTTACAGAATATTAACAGTTCTCCCCTTAAATCCTTGCTGGTAAACCTTCCTTAATATAGAAACGCGACCGCTCGACAAAAAGCCATCCCTTGCATGAGGGACGGCTGAAGAAAAATGTCGAATGCTGTAACAGCGATATGCTTTTTATTGATAAAGATGACAAGCAGCAAAATGATTGGTGTCCACTTCCTGCCAGACAGGCTTTTTCTGGGCGCACACCTCTTTTGCCACCGGACAGCGCGTGCGAAACACACAGCCGCTGGGCGGGTTGATCGGGCTTGGGACATCGCCTTCGATAATCTTCCGCTCACGGCTTTTTTCCAGATCGGGATCGGGGACGGGAATGGCCGACAGCAATGCTTGCGTGTACGGGTGTTTGGGGGATTCATAGAGCTTTTCGCTCGTGCTCATCTCGACCATGTTGCCCAAATACATCACGCCGATCCGGTCGCTGATATGCTTGACCATCGCGAGGTCGTGGGCGATGAACAAGTAGGTCAAGTTTTGCTCCCGCTGCAAATTTTTCATCAGATTGACCACCTGTGCCTGTACCGAAACATCCAATGCCGAAATCGGCTCATCCGCAATAACGAATTTCGGATTGACGGCAAGCGCCCGGGCGATCCCGATCCGTTGCCGCTGCCCTCCACTGAACTCGTGCGGGAAACGGTTGGCATGCTCTTTTTGCAAACCGACCATTTCCAGCAGCTCGATGACCCGCTTCGCCCGCTCCTTGCCTTTGTACAGCCCGTTCAACTGCAGACCTTCTCCGATAATTTCGGCGATATTCATTCGCGGATTCAGTGACGCGTACGGGTCTTGGAAAATCATCTGGATGTTTCTCGTAATCTTGCTCCGCTCGCCCGCAGAGGCTTTGTGCACGTTCAGCCCGTCGAACAGCACCTCCCCGGAGGTCGGTTGGTACAAACCGATGATAGTGCGGCCTGTCGTTGATTTTCCGCAGCCAGATTCGCCTACCAGTCCAAATGTCTCCCCTTCGTATATGTCAAAGGAGACGTCGTCAGCCGCCTTCAGCGAGAGTCCTTTGCCAAGCGTAAAGGTTTTTGTCAGGTTCTTTACCTGGACCAGCTTTTTTCTTTCCATCTGGCCAATCCTCCCCCGTTATCCTTTTACCAGTATCGTCTGGAGATTGCATGCTCCTTTTTCAGCTTGTAGCCATCCAGCTTGACGATTTCGATAGCGCTGCGCGAGTCAGGCGAATGAATCATTTCGCCATTGCCCATGTAAATGCCGACGTGATGCACTCTGCCGCGTCCTTCTTCATGGGCAAAAAACAGCAGGTCGCCCGGAAGCAAATCTGCTTTTTCCACCAGCAGGCCGTCTCTCGCCTGATCGGAGGCGTCGCGGGGAATCTGAATACCTACGGAGCGGTGCATGTTGTAGGCAAAGCCGGAGCAGTCATACCCGTAGGAGGACATGCCTCCCCACAAGTAATGCAGGTTGAGGAAACGCTTGCCGGCCTCCACGATGGCTTCGCCGCGGTTGCCAGCCAGCTCGATCGGCTCGTTTGCGCGTACGATCGCTACGTCTGCTTTTGGCAAAAGCGCTTCGCCGTCCGGTACCGCTACCTTCACCCACTCGGCGCCGTCCTCGACGAGCGGCAGCCTGGTCAGGAACGCAAGCTCGATGCCCGGCTTTCGCTCCAGCGTGTGCAAACGGCTAAAGGCCGCCGTCACCATCGCCAGCTTTTGCCCATCCTGTACGTCAAAAGCAGCAGACCATGGAGAAAGCTGGCGTGACGGAATCCAGCCCGGATAGCCGATCTCGTTTTTGCTGGTCGATTGGTCCGGGATCAGGACGTGTGCCCACTCGCCCTGCTCCTCGACGATTTCTACGCGAGTGCCGAACAGCGCTTGCGTCTGAATGGCGTTGTTGTCGTAAAAGCCAAGCTTTTCGTCGATAGACAGCGACTGCAGCCAGCCGCGCGCGTCAACCGGAACGGCGATAGCCGCCTGATCGATGTCACGTGGAGATTCCGGCTTTGTCCATACAGTCGCGACCGAAACGGATACGATTGCTGATTTCATTCCTGTTCTCCCCCTTCCCACAAGCTGACCGAACGGATGCCGAGTCCCGGCGCTTCCGGCATGGTCATCAGGCGGCCCTCGTAGGTCACGCCGCCATCAATGCCATCGTGCAACAGCATCAGCGGAGCATCGAAGTCAAAGCGGGTGATGTTTTTCTTGCTGGCTGCGAAGTGCGCTGCCGCCGATACGGCCAGACGCGATTCGATCATGCTGCCAACCATGCATGGAATGCCGTGTTCTTCAGCCAACTGGTTAATCAATTGCGCTTTGAAAATGCCTCCCGCCTTCATCAGCTTGATATTTATCATGTCGGCTGCGCGGTTTTGCAAAACCTGCAGCGCCTGCGCCGGCGAAAATACACTTTCGTCAGCCATGATCGGCGTATCGACCGAATCTGTAACCCGCTTCAAGCCTTCCAGATCATGCGCTTTTACAGGCTGTTCAATCAGTTCGATGCCCAGTCCCATGTCCTCCATTTTGCGAATCGACTGAATCGCTTCCTTCACGTTCCATCCCTGGTTGGCATCAAGACGAATCTTCACCTGATTGCCCACGGATTTGCGTATTTCCTGGATGCGCAAAATGTCATCCTCGATATTGTCCTTGCCCACCTTGATTTTCAGCACGTTAAAGCCTTGCTGCAAATAAGCTGCTGCATCCTCGCCCATTTCTTTTGGCGAATTGACGCTGACCGTATAGTCGGTCTCCAACTGGTCGCGGTACCCGCCGAGAAACTGGTACAGCGGCATGCCCGCCCGTTGGGAAATCAGATCGTACAGCGCGATGTCCACCGCCGCCTTGGCACTCGTGTTTCCCACCATGGATTGGTGCAATGTCTGGAAAACGCACTCGTAGGCAACCAGGTTGAGGCCGATCAGTTGCGGCTTCATCGTGTTCAAAATAGCGGACTCGATGCTCTCGATACTGTCCCCGGTAATGACGACCGTAGCGGAAGCCTCTCCCCACCCAACCATGCCATTGTCGCACGTGATTTTGACCAGTACGGACTCCAGGCTGTTCACCGTGCGCAATGCCGTTTTAAACGGTTTTTTGAGCGGAACAGAAATTCTCTTCACTTCGATGGCTTGAATAATCATATTTTCCTCCATCTTTTCTAGCACGTGTGCTTTCTTTATCTGTATTTTTTCGCTAAGACAAACTAAATTATAGCACTATTGAAAAATTCAGCAAAAAAGGGGGGAGAGTCATTCCATCCGCCTGAAATGACTTCTCCCGGCCAACTTAGTTTACTTCACGACCGCTTTTCTCAAATCCGTGTAGCTGAGAGAAGAGCTTTGGATTCCGCTGACCTGGTCGCTGGTCAAAAGCGAAGTGTTGTAGAAGTAGAGTGGAGCTACTGGCGCCTCGTTCAGCAAGATTTTTTCAGCGTCATGCAGCATTTGCAGACGTTTGGCATCGTCTGGCTCTTTGTACGCGCCTTCGATCAGCTTGTCGTACTCCGCATTAGCCCAGCCAGTGCGGTTGCTGCTGTTTTTCGACTGGAAGATGTCCAGGAAGTTGATCGCATCCCCGAAGTCAGGCAACCAGGAAGAACGGGCGATCTGGTATTCCAGTTTCTTTTGCATATCGGTCAATACTTGCCCTTCTACTTTTTGCAGCTTCACATCTACACCCAGCGTTTGCTTCCACATTTCCTGAGCGGCCTGGGCTGTTTTTTCGTTGGCTGTGCCGCTGCGATAGGTGAGCGTTACTTCTGGCAAGGTGGTGTAGCCTTTTTCCTTCATCCCTTGCTCCAGCAGCCTTTTTGCTTCTGCTGCGTCGAACTTCACCAGGTCGCCGCCTACCTGACGGAAATCACCCGCGCCGTTGGCATCCGGCAAGCCAAAGGAAACGAATCCGGTACCCGGCTTTTGCTGACGCATCAACACGTGGTCAACCAAAGTCTGGCGGTCAATCGCCAGGCTGAACGCTTTACGGATATTGGCGTTGTCAAACGGCTCCTTGGTCACATTGAAGCGGTAGAACTCGGTGCCTGCGCCGTCTCTTACGTACACTTTGCCTTCCTTGAACAGTTGGTCAGCCATGTCTGCCGGAACGGTTGTAGTTCTGTGCAGCTCTCCGTTCGTAAACATTTGGTACTCGGTATTCTCGTCGTCGATCATTTTCCAGACAGCGCCGGCCAACGTTACGTTTGCCGCATCCCAGTAGTTCTCGTTTTTCATGATTTTCAATTCGCTGTCATGCTTCCACTCCGTCAGCTTGAACGGCCCGTTGCCCACGAAGGTAGAAGCCTCAGCCGCCCACTTCGGGTCTTTTTCCACTGTCGCCTTGTGCACAGGGAAAAACGCCGGGTTGGACGCCAGAAGCAACGTCCAGGAAGCAGGCTGCGCCAGTACGACTTCCAATGTCTTGTCGTCCAGTGCTTTTACTTTTACATCGTCAATAGAGCCTTTGCCACTGTTGTATGCTTCTGCCCCTTCAATAATGAAAGCGAGGAAGGCAGCCGGAGAGGCAAGCGCCGGGTCAAGCATGCGCTTCCAGGCGTACTCGAAGTCTTGTGCCTTTACTGGCTCGCCGTTGCTCCATTTGTTGTCGCGCAAAGTAAACGTGTACGTCCTGCCGTCCTCGGAAATTTTCCACTCGGAAGCTGCTGCCGGCTGCGGCTTCTGGTTCTCGTCCAGGCGCGTCAACCCTTCCATCAGGTTGTTCAAAATGTTGTAGGACGGCTCGTCAAATCCGAGCGGCGGGTCCAAAGAGGTAGGCTCTTTGATGTTGTTCAGGAGCAAAAGCTTTGCCGCTTGGTCTTCTGGCGAAGGCGTCTGCTGATTGTTTTCCGTAGGCGGTGCCGATTCGTTGTTCGCTGGCGCTTGCCCCGAGCTACATCCGGCCATGAACACGGAAACAGCCAGTGAAGCGGAAAGCAGGATAGTCGATAGTTTTTTCACTTTTTTCTTCCCCCTTATAGTTTTTATATGTCGTAAAAGGATAGCGCCGATAGACGACACCCTCTTTTACACCAGATGGCGAGCCTCACTATCTCTGCCAGGTGCTGTCAGATGCTGCCCGGTGCCGCCGACTCAAGTTCCCGTCGGCGCCTGCATGGCGGCCAGCACTTTTTTCGCACGCGGATCTTGCAGCCAACAGGATACGGAGTGCTTGTTGTGCACGTTCGTTTCCGCCGGCTGATAGTTCCGGCACACCTCCAGCGCATAGTCGCAGCGCGCCGCAAACGCGCATCCAAGCGGAGGTGCGAACAAATCAGGCGGAGTGCCGGGAATCGGACTGAGCGGTATCGAGCGATCCGCATCCAGACGCGGCATCGACGCGAGCAAGCCTTTCGTGTACGGATGTTGCGGATTGTAAAAAATGTCGCGTACAGGCCCCGACTCTACCACTTTGCCCGCGTACATGACGTTGACCCGATCGGCAATCTTGGCGACGACGCCCAAGTCGTGCGTAATGATGATGATGGATACCCCTGTTTTTTGCTGAATGCTTTTGAACAGGTCGATGATTTGCGCCTGAATCGTGACGTCGAGTGCGGTCGTAGGCTCATCCGCTATGAGAATGGACGGTCGACAAACAAGCGCAATCGCAATCATGATCCGCTGACGCATCCCGCCGCTGAACTGGTGCAAGTACTGCTTGAGACGGCTTTCCGGGTTGGCGATTCCGACCAGCGTCAGGATTTCGATAGCCTGCCGCCTCGCCTCGCTCTTGGCGACTTTTTGATGGCGAATGATCCCTTCCATGATCTGCTCTCCGATGGAAATGGTCGGGTTGAGCGAGGTCATGGCGTCCTGAAAGATCATGGAAATTTCCCGCCCGCGCAGCTCGCGCATTTCTTTTTCCGGCAACGCAACCAAGTCCTTGCCTTTGAACATCACACTGCCGCCAGCGATTTTTCCGATATGCTCCGGTACGAGGCGCATGATGCTTTTGGCCGTTACGCTTTTGCCACAGCCGGACTCGCCGACAATCGCCAACGTTTCCCCTTTGTTCAAGGAAAAACTCACGTCACGGACTGCATTCACTTCTCCTCCGTGCGTCTTGAACGTGACGCGCAAACCGCTTACTTCCAGCAATTTTTCCGTTTTCTCCACGTCGTCTACCTCCTTGCCTTCGGGTCGAACGCATCGCGCAAGCCATCACCGAGCACGTTGAACGCAAGCATCGTCAATGAAATGAAGAAGGCCGGGAAAAACAGCCTCCACCAGTGACCGGACAAAATGGTCGAAAGCCCGTCGTTGGCCATCACGCCCCAGCTCGCCATCGGAGCCTGCACGCCGAGACCGAGGAAGCTGAGAAACGCCTCCGCAAAGATCGCGGATGGAACCGACAAAGTGACGTAGACGATAATGATGCCAATCGTATTGGGCAGCAAATGCTTGCGAATGATGTAAAACGGCTTCGCTCCCATCGTCTTTGCCGCCAGCACGTATTCGGAGCTTTTCATTTGCAGCACCTGTCCGCGAACGGTCCGAGCCATACCGATCCAGCCCGTAGCGCTCAACGCGACGATAATTGTTCCAAGCCCTGGCCCCATGACTACCATCAGCAAAATGACCACCAGCAAATAAGGCAATCCATAGAGGAGGTCGACGAAGCGCATCATGATGTTATCGACTCGCCCACCCAAATAACCAGCGATTCCGCCATACAAGACACCGATGAAAAAGTCGATGAGTGCAGCCATAAAACCGACAAACAAGGAAATGCGCGCCCCGTACCATACACGGGTAAATACATCGCGTCCGAAATCATCGGTACCAAACCAGTTCGTCGCGGACGGCGCTTTGTTTTTCATGAGAATGGATTGTTTGGCATACTCGTGTCCCGATATCAAAGGACCAATGGTAGCCATGACGCCGAGCACAATAATGATGACAAGTCCCATCAAAGCAAGCTTGTTTCCTCTCAGCCGCTGCCAGGCTTCCTGCCAGAATGTCAGTTGAGGTCGCACAATCGCTTCCGAATTGAGGTTGTCTTTGCGCATCGGGATAAACAAGTCGTCAGAAACGATCATCCTTCGCTCTCCTTTCGATATAGCTTGATTCGCGGATCAATAATGCCGTACAAAACGTCGACGACAAACATCATGAAAATCAGCAGGGCGCTGTAAAACACGGTTGTACCCATGATGACGGAATAGTCGCGGTTGATAATCCCCGCTACGAAGTATTTGCCCATCCCCGGAATCGCAAAAATTTTCTCGATGACAAAGCTCCCTGTCAACACGTTGGCGATGAGCGCACCAAGCAGCGTGACGACGGGCAAAATCGCATTGCGCAAGGCGTGTTTGAACACAATCGTGGCAGGCTTCAGCCCTTTTGCTTTGGCCGTTTCGATATACTCCTGCGTCAATATCTCCAGCATGTTTGTCCTCGTCAGACGAGCGATAATCGCAATCGGCCCAAACGCCAACGCCAGCGCAGGCATCACCACATGCTGCCACGATCCCCATGTCGCTGTCGGAAGCAGCTTCCACTCGACAGCCAAATATTTAATCAGCAAAGGCGCGACGACAAAGCTGGGAATGGATATCCCGAGAACGGCAATCACCATCGCGGCGTAATCAATCAAACGGTTATGGCGCAACGCAGCAACTACGCCAAGCCCTACCCCCGAGAAAATGGCAAACACGACGGCAATCACCCCAAGCTGGAACGAAACCGGAAAACCGCGGGCAATCATTTTGTTGACGGTATCGGAAGCATTCGCCGTCGACGGCCCCAAATCAAACTGCACCAGCTTTTGCAAATACAAAACATATTGGACAACGAGCGGCTTATCCAGGTTGTAGTAGGCGTTGAGGTTTTGCTCCACTGTCGCGTTCAGCGCTTTTCCTTCTTTTTCAAAAGGCGACCCGGGCACCGCGTGCATCAGAAAAAAAGTAACGGTAACAATGAGCCACAGCGTAACGATCATGGAGATAAATCTGCGGAAGACAAAAGATAGCAAGGACTCTCCTCCTTTAACTCAGAAATCCGTGAACAAGCTGGTGGGCAAAAGCTGTTTTGTTCGCATCCCGGGCGGAAGCGACGGACTTTCCCTATAAGCAAAAAACCCAGCAAATGCACACTCCTCATGGCATTTGCTGGGTTTTACTTACGTGTATGCCGTGCATACGAATAAATAAAGCAGCAGTTGTTTTCTTATTCACTTGGTGACTTCTGCTTTACTTCTCGCGGAAACAGCCTGTTTGTACTTCTTTTGCGCATCCTTGAATGCAGCAATCAATGTTTTTTGCGAAGATCCAAAATACCGATAGCGAATCTCTTCCCCAATCTCCTCTGACGCAAAGATGGAGTGGCCGATAAAAATCGACCGGGCAAAGTCAGACGTCAGTTGCACCGTAGACGAACAAGCCGCATCTACGATTTTGTCGTTGGTAGTATCCACGACCAACCCGATAAAAAAAGCACTGAACTGCTGCGTTATCGGATTGTTGGATGAAGATTGCGCATCGCCCACGATATAAATGGTATCTTTATCAAACAAATCAAAAACCCCACTTTTATCATGCTTAACGGACCGGCCATGCGGGACGTTCGGAGTGCTACCTCCTTACAATCGCAAGCTGGCTAAGCACTTTCTTACATATTAACAGAATAATTCGCAATTTGTAAATAAGTCTGACTAATCTTTCGTGGGGGGTGGGGGATGGGTTGGGGCGGTGCTTTGGAGTTGTGCTTTGAGGGCATGTTTTGGGGGCGTGCTTTGGAGCCGTGCTTTGGAGCCGTGCTCTGGGGGCGTGCTCTGGGGCCGTGCTCTGGGGCGGTGCTCTGGAGCCGTGCTTTGGAGCCGTGCTTTGGAGCCGTGCTTTGGAGCCGTGTTCTAGGGCCGTACTTTGGGGGCGTGCTTTGGGACCGTGCTTTGGGGGCGTGCTTTTTAGCGATACTTTATGGCAAAGACTCGATGCTATGATTTACGGTGGTAGATTTTGGCCAGTGATTCAGAAGGAGCTTGCAAGTTGCTCGTGGTACCTTTTAGGTGCTTTGGTTGTGGATAACGGTATAAATTTGATTCGCGCCAGCGCCTAGATGATGCAGGATTGTGCAGGGACTTATATTCTTATGTGGAATAAGTTACCAAAATGTATTGAGCTTTTTTGATGGCACGTACGCTTGTCTGTTCTAAAGGGGAGAGAAATATGGAAGACCTCCTGTCAATTGCTTCGGGCATCGCAGGGTTCATGATATGCAAGTACAGCTTCACCAAACAGGAAAAACCGTTAGTTTTCAAGGATTTGCTGTTTGAGTATGTCGTTACTGTCGGGTTTTGTTATTTGTGCAAATGGGCGATTTTTGCTGGCTCGACTGTTTTGGAGCTGTTTTAAAATTGTTTTGGGTGGATGAGAAATAGGTTAGGGGATTGCAACTCGCTCATCGAACATTTTTATTTACCCCTAACTTACAATTTATGTTAAGGGATTCTTCAAAGGACATTCCTATCCTGTATCACTCGACAGAACGAAAAAAATCCCCGCCGTAGCGAGGGAATTTTAAAATGAATTACTACTCTTGTCGGCATTTTTAACCTAACTAATTGTGCATAGGTCACTTAAAGAGTACACACCAGGAAATATTTGGTCAGATTACCTATCAAAAAAAGATATGCATTACCATCCGGCTGGCTTATTTTTGCCCATATAAATTTCAGCAATATCATGATGTTCAGACATATCAGGGGTAATATGGTAATGAACCCACAGGTAATAGCCATCCGGTTTTTTTAATAACTTAGCATCCAAACGGAAAATTTCTTTATTTTTATCGAATATTGCAAAGACCCTTTCTCCGCCACCAGGGCCTTTTATCGAGATATCCTCAGCTTTTTCTAACAAATCATCTAGCTTTTTTTTGACTACCGGCCAAACATCATCTGCTACCTTTTTTCCAAGTTTTTTGACGGCATATCCTGCGGCTGACACAATAATTCTAGCAACAATTGGTGCAACTCTTTTTTCTTTATTACTCTTTAATTCAACTTTATTCTTGGAGTCCACAACAGGACTTGATTGTGTTTTAAATTCTTTGGCAGAAGCCACTTCAGAAATCCCTACACAACCAGTAAATACAGCTATAGCTAATAGTAGCGCTGTTATCTTTTTGAACATATGAAACGTGCATCCTCCATTCTATTCTTACATCTCCTGATATTTATATTGCGACTTATCCTTAGCACGAGGTAACAAGACCTCATTTACCCAACTGGCAAACAGATTGTTAATCTCTTCTACATCCAGTTCATCTTTTTCATAATGAAAGATAACTATATCTTCTGATGTATCTGATGAACCTAGATCATGAAAGTTATCAGAAAATAATACATCCCATCCCTGACTATTTTTCTTTTTCCAAACGCTTCCTTCGATATCGTACCCATCCTCACAGTATGTAAGATGGAAGTGACGATCTGTTAAATACTCTTGTTCAACTTTCTCCCAGTCCAACACGCAACCCACACTCCTAATTGTAAATATACCGACATAATTATATGTTAATAAATTCACGATGTCGTTGTTTGTAAAAATTTGTCAAACACTCATAAAAAAGTTAATATTTTTTGGTTTAATCTAAAAATCAGTGCTTGACAGTCAGTCCAGCAGACGATGGCGGCATCGATGGACAGAGCACCAGAGCCGCCTCAAGCTAAAACTTCACTTCCTCCACCGAAACCACTGGAAAGGAATGCCCAGGCAGCATCGGCAGGAACGGCCTCTCGTCCACGTAAGCGACAACGATGTGGGACGGTCCCACCATCTTTTTCGGAGCGAGCTGCAGCTCTTCTCCCCGCTCGGTCACAACTGTAATTTGCAGTTGACCGCCCCCTTGGCGGACAGCTCCTGGCGTCGCGCTCACGGTGACGAAGCTGTCTCCGTTGTACTGCAGCCGCAACGTCAGATCCTGCCGCCAAGCGCGGAAATCCACGTAATGACGCACAAATGGAATCGGGTCGGTGGTCACGCTTTTCGCTCCTGGCACGTATGAATGGAGCTGGCGCTGATACCCGCCATTTTCGCTCATCCTGCGGTCAAAGCGCTGTAGCGCCTCGTCTTCCAGCAAATCGATGACGCCCTCTGTCTTCAAGACAGGATCAATTGCAAAGGTGGCATGATGATTGGCCAGCTCCAGCAGCATTTTTATTTCCGTTTTTTTCTGCATCGCCATATCAGCATCGACGACAAACGTACCGATCAGCAAAAAAAGCAACAGCGCCGATATAGATAAAATGTTAATCCCCGTATGAATATCCTCCTAATGCAGTCCTCTCGTCTATCGAGAGTGCACATGTTTACAGATCGTAGTCCATGACGTTAATCGTCCCCTGGCGAGTGACCTGCAACGTTTCAGCAGGTGCGAGAATCCATGAAGTAAAACCGGGATAGGGAATGGTCAAAACAAGGGAAAACTCGTCTGCATGACTCCATAAAACAGGATCGGCCGAATGCGTGCGCGTCACACTTACAGACATCTCCCGCTCGGACAAGGAAAACCGCTTTTCCACCAGTTCCTTTGCGATAAAAGCCCGCACTTCCTCCTGCAGCAAGCTTTCATTGGTCCCTCCGCGGTTGCTGATGTATTTTGTAGCAGCAGCGCTGACCTCCATCAGCTCATTTTCCGCCTGCACGACCGTGTGTACCTGCAATAGCCCCAGACTCACCATCAACAACAGCATGACATTGAGAATAACGGCAACAAGCTGTCCCATCAGGCTGTACCGAATCTCGTCACCTGGACGAGCAGATCACCGAAAAACTGCTTGCAAGCCGACAGGAGGTTGTCGGGACCTGTAAAAAGCACCCCCACCGTAAGAGGCAGTACGAGAACAAGCAAAACCAACATGCTAATCATTTTATTCATGGACTACCACCCTGGGTCAAAATATTCGGAGGGGCGGCTCCCTGTAAAAGAAAAGGCAGTATCGCCCTCCACAAATGCATTCAGCCATTTTGCCACGTTGGACGGCGTAACCGTAACAGTAAGCGTGACGGACTCTTTTTGCTCTTTACGTGCCCGCTCTCCCATCGTTCGCGGCCAGCTACCCGCAAATACATCTGCTGTTACGTCCCAGCCAAGCTCGGCCATTTTTTTGGTATAGTATTCTGCCAAAGCCGGGTCCAAATAGCCGATATCCTGCATGTCATCGAGAATATCCGCATATATGCCACGAGCAATGGCTCTCTCCATGGCGTACAGATGGTAGGCTCCTACTCCGGAAATTACGAACAGCAGCACCATCAGGCAAACGAGAAATACTTTTGCTTTGACCATCGCTTACGAGACGACTGTTTTCTTTTTTAATGAAAGATAACCGTCGCAGCTCGATACACCCTTTCCTGTTGAGTCTCACGAAGCTGTTCTTCTGGCTGCAAGTTCCATAGGAACGCGCACAAGCTCCCTGCCATTACGACGATAATGAGAAAAACATGATGGTGCAGCATCAGTTTGACGTATAGGCTGTGCCGTTCTGCATTTTGAAGTTGATGTTTTCATTTCTTGTGTCGTAATTCAGTGATGTGATGGAACGGTTAATGCTTTCGGCAGAATCGTTTGCAGCGGGCGATAGTTCATTGCCGTAAGAGCTTACACCGATCCCCAGGACCATGACGCACGCAAGGAAAATAAAAAACATTTTCGACATTGTGGCACTCTCCTTTTAGTAGTTAACTAGAAAAGCCATGCTACGGTATCGCTTTATCAATCCAATCAACTGCTCGATCTCGCAGTCCGCCATCCTGAACAACTGATGCGTTGATGTGCGAGAGGCTCGACACGATGATTCCCAAAGTGAATACGATGCACATGATAATGGACAACAGTTTGGTCAAGCGCTTAGCCTCCCTTTAGGTTAAATACTTGGCCAAAATTTCTGTCAGCAGCTTGTACCAGGGAAACATAGCAACCAACAACCCCATGTAAAAAGCCGGGTAAACGATGACACTGTAGCCGATACCTAGCGATTTTATTTTTTTGCGATGGCGAAACATCCTGCGCTGATCGACGGCCCATTCCATGCGCTGCATCGTTACACTGACTTGTCCCGCGCTTAGCTGCTCAATAGTGCGCATGCTGGAAACGAGAATAACGCCATCATCGACCCCCAGCTTGCGTTTGAAGCTTTCCAACGCTTCATCCGGATCTTTGTTCCACTCTGACAAAGTTGGGACATACTCTTTCAGCTTTCTCGTAGGTCTTGCCGCTTTTACCATGGCATTGTAGACAGGCACCTGATTTTCCAGCAAGGTTACATAACGGTTGATGAAGCGGGCTATGTCTGTGCTCAGCATATCCTCGCGATTGCCCGCCCACATCTTCAGAGCCAGGTACGGAAGGAAGTACCCCCCTCCCGAAGCAAGACACATCGACAAAAGCGGAAATGATTCAACACGGCACAAAATTGCCCAGAGAAGAACGAGAATGCAAACGGCACTTCCACACAGCAGTTGCAGAAACAGCCACTCGGCTTTTCCCCAACCAAATGGCCTCCCTGCCCGGGAAAGCAACTGTTCCCATTGTTCATCTTCGTCAGATTTGACCGTCCTCTCCCACTTTTTCCACCACTTCGCAGAGATGAACAGCGCAGGCCTTTGGCTTTGCACCAAATACTTTCCGACGAAGAAGACAGCGAGAAACATAAATAAAGAACCCAAACCCAACCACGTGTACATGACGAGCAACTGCATTACCGATACCTCCTCCCCCAAATGAACGCAAGCAGGATGGAGAATGACCAGACGGTTACCGCCAGCGCTAAAATAGCCTGTCCGTCAGGGGTGTAAAAATAAAGCCGATACGAATCTTTCAACAATCCCTGGTTGTAAGGAATCAAGCATATGCAGATGGCAATGACGATTAAAAGGCTGATCCAGATCGAGTATATTTCGCTGTCCCGCTCATGTTTTTCGTCCTGCTGCACAAACATTTCATTCGTCAATCGGTTCAGAGGTACCTGAATGTCTTCGGTCTCCCCCTCCAACCCACTGGCGATGTACATGGCAAAATCAAATGCCCATGGATGATCCAGCCTTTGCGCAAAGCGTTCTACCGCTACTGTAGGATTCCCGCCATCGGCAAGGGTGTTGTTCAGCAGGAGCAAATCTGGCAGAAGCTCCTTCGGACATTCTTCAATCATTTCCCGAAAAGTCAGCACAATATTTTTCCGGCTGTTATAATAGCGGGCAAAAAGCTCCACAAAGCGGCAAAATGAACTGATTTTTTTGTTGATCCGAACCGTATAACGGGCGTACAGCAAAAGAGTAGGCAGTAAAAGAAACAAGAGAAACAAAGACAGAGAGACAATCAGGTTGCCCAGCAAGACTCCCGAAGCAAATCCCGCGACACCACCAATCAAGGAAAGCAGCAGATGAGCCACGGGTGTACCTCCCCCTATCTGACACCACCGATCGTATCGCTCATACAGCATCCGCCTGGTGGCATGCTGCAAAAATTTTTCTCTCCATGCTTCTACCGTGCGGGGAAAGAAAACTCGGGGAGCAGTCCAGTTATGGTACAAGTACACTCCGGTGAACATAAAACCGATAAACAGACAGACGACCATCGGAATGAGTAGCGAATAAATCATAGCTGCCTGCCCAGATCAGTAAGACGTAGTTCTTTCAATACATCAATGTTCGCTCTCCCGACGTAGCACATATACTCCACCAGATGAGGACTTAGCTGCTTTCCTGTCCATTCATATGCACCCGTTTGCACATTGCGACTGACTAGCGGGATCGATTCGACGCGATTGAAAGTGTCGTTCCATTCCGTAACATGAATGGCATCGACAAAACGGTGACCGTTATTTCGATAGGTAAGCGAGTTTACAAAATTGACTGCCCTGCTGATCCTTTCTTGCGTCAACTCGACACTTCGTCCCCCATACTGATAAACGAGGTCTGTCAGGTCATGTAAAGCTTTATGGGGAAAACGTTCATGCATTGCCGCAATCGTAGCATCCGTCCCTCTGATTCCCGCATTGACAAAATGGTACGCTTCGATCGGCTCGCGGATTTCACCGATCAAAATCGTATTGGCTGTTGAACGGTACATATCTTTGAAGCAGTTGCTCAGCTCAATGCCGATTTCTTCCACATTTTGCAGTTCAATGACTTCGCCCGGCCATACATCGGCGAATCGCATCTCATGCTCGCTTTCGAAAATGGTAATGTACTCTGTCAGCGGGTCCTTGAGCTTCAACATGCACATCATCAAGGTTGTTTTCCCGGCAGCCATCGGTCCAATGACAAGAACGTTGCCCCGTCCGTGCACTTGCTGTTCGAGCAGCCATTGCACAGGCTCGTCAAAAGTCGGCCGAGGCTGTGTCCGAAGCTGGTCAAGCGAGAAATCCGGAGTCGTGAACCGCCTGACAAGAATCGTGGGCACTCTTGAATATGGAAAAGTAAACATGGTTAACCGAGCTTTAAGAGCATGGAGATACCCGCTCAGACGAGGTTTTTTCTCGTTAAAAGACAGACCGGCAGCATTCGTCAGCTTTTGTTGAAGTATCTCGACTTCCTTCCAGGTAGGAGTGTAAGAGAGAAACTTTTTCACTCCTTGTTCCAGGTACGCTACTCGTCGATCAGCGCCTATCCGCACTTCTTCTACCCACGGAGACAAATGCAGAACGGCGTCAAGTATTCCCCAGCCATAGGTCGAAAACACAAGGCCTTCGTAGCCGTTGACATGCGGCAAAATTTCCTCTGATATCGGACGCTTGAGCACTTCTTCAAAGTAATGCTGCAAGCGCAAAATAATATGGTTGTGGCTGTCGCGGTCTCCTTGCTCGGCCAAAGAGAGAATTTGCTGCATCTCCAGCTTTTCTTCGCGCGTTTTGCCAAAGTGATTCAAGTAATCTCGAGCCGCCTGCTTTATTTCCTCAATGTCGTGCAAATTGGCTGTGCCCCTGTTCAGCTCTGCTACTCTCATCAACTGTACACCACGCTTTTTTCAGCAAGGTCTGCTTTGGCAATTTCCTTGAGACTGCTGATGTACGATTTGGGCGGGAAAAACTCTTCGATCAACACACTGCTGCTTCGCTGGGATTGCATCAGCCTGCTTGGCGATATGCGAGGAACCACACCGTAGAGCGGGATATCTTCTCCAATCCGATAAGGCTGGCCTGGCTCCTGATGGCTTAGCAAAACCTCGCACTGTACACCTTTTTCTCGCCAATGCTTAAGCCACTCTTTCGCGCTTTCGATGCCAAAGGGATCAGCGCGAACAAACAACAGATTGCGATCAGCCGTGAAAAGCAAACGCTGCATGGTCTCTGACTCCGGGAAGCAGTACCCCCAGTCGACATACACATGGTCGAATTGCAGGCGAAAAGCCGCAAGCATATTGCTTAGCTCCGCACTCCGCCATTTGCTGGCTGCGTGCGCGTAATACAGATTGGGCATATGAGCGCTCTGTTTGCAGACGCTGCGCCAGTTTCGCCTAAGTGCTGTCTGGTAATCCAATAAATTTGGACGAAACAGAGATAACTGATGCTGCTGAAGCTTGAAAAAGCGGGTTAAATCGGGTTTTGCAACGTTCATGTCAAGAACGGCAATACTTTTGGTCGGGTACTGTCTGGCGAGCAAAATCGGGTAATTGATGCAAAACGTAGTAATTCCCGATGCGCCATAACTCATGAGGGCGTAGACCTGGCCGCCGCTTTCGCTGCTTTGGTGTTCCTTCCTTTCATGGACAAAGCCCAGGATCAGGCTGATTTTGCTGCGAATCTCTTCCTGTGAAAGCTGGGCAGACAGTACGTACACCATTTCAAGCTCCAGTTTCTCTGTGACTTGGGCAATGATTTGCTCATCCCGATACAATGGAACGATAATCAGCGGAGAGTGAGCAGGCAGTACACTTCGAACGGAGGGAAGCCATTCCCACGCCGGTGCTGCATACATCTCGGAAAAAACGACGGTCGCGTCCGGCTGGTACAGGTGAGCCAACCGGGGGAACTCCTCAGATGATTCAGCCACCAACACCTCGCTCGCAGTCGGCATATACGTCTTGGCTAACGACTTCATCGGATAACAAACTAAAATTTTCATGACGCTTGCTCCTTTGAAACCATGATATGGCCTACCTGCAGCATGCCGTATGACATTGCTTCGTTAAGGATTACGTACTCTCGATCCGTTAGATTGAATCCTAGAAAAGCAGGTAGTGCGGTGGGCTGCACCCGATAATCGTGATATTTTTTCTCGCTATTCGACTGAGGCTTTTCGCGAGAGCCGTTGAAGACCGCATCCATCTGATCTGGAGAAGGCAACAGGCTTGGTTTCAGAGTGTAGATCTCGGTGCCATTGCTGTCTCTTACGCTGGCCAGTTGGCTCTCAAACAGAAACTCCGCCGTGTCATTCGTCTTTTTGAATTGCACAGGCTCAGGGTAATCCTGCAATTCGGCCAGGCTCTTGTACTTGACCCAGATTTTCACGTGGTCGCCCTTGCGCAGCTCTGTCAAAGGCTGAATCGAGAGCAATGGAAACTCATACCGCGCCTCACCTTTTTCCGGCAGAAGCTGTGAATCTGTCAGCTTGGTTGTTAACAGTTGCTCACCTTGATAAATGGTTTGCGTACTCCTTTTGCCAATCACAGCGGTTATATCTCGTGCCGCTTCTGGGAGGATTTCATCAATTTCTTCCTGTACTAGCACCACATCGTCTTCTGTAATCGGCTCAAAAGGAGAAATTTCCTTTCCGGCAGCCACTTTTACGACTGGGGCAAACAGTTTTTCCGTTGCCAGCGCATCAATATACTGGGTGGCTGCATAGAAGGAGGAGCCTGCCAGGAGAAACGAGATCAGGCAGATAACGAGCATCGTTTGCTTTTTCATAACACCCTTCCTTTGTGAGCGTAAATCAGCGATTGAAACTCACTTTCTTGTTCTGGAAAAAGCTCCAGCAAAAAGTTGGCCTTTACGTGTGCCATCGCGGCTTTCTCTTCATCAACGAGTGGAATCTGGTAATCAATTTGCGGAAAGGTCTGGCCCCAGAGTGAGAGCGTCCCTTTTACTTTTTTCATGACAGTTGAACGCGCAAAATGTGCATTCCATTTGTTTGCGATAAATCTCAATTTGCTTTTCTCTGTCACCCACCAGCTCGGGGCTGTCTCTACCAGGAACAAGCGAGTAAGACGTGCGATATCTGTATCAAAAACAACCCACACTTCATCAGCTATTTCGAAAATTTGCCTTGCCTCGCTTTGATTCCAGTGAGAAGAGATATCTATGAAAACAATCGGACTGTCTTTGCTTACTCGAAGTATCCAGTTGGCTATATCCATGCGGGAAGATTCTTGCTGACCATGAAAAGGGGTGTCGATCTGGATGCGAAGTTGGTTATTTTGCATGAGGAGCAATGATGTTGGAGAAAAATTCTTGAGTGATCGAACTCTGCGTTCGTAATCAAGAGCGAAGTAGAAGTAAGAAGTTTGATTTGGCATCTCGCAGAGCGTCACGGGTATTCCTTGTCCCGCCCAGGCGTACGCAATATTGCCGGCCACAAAACTGGCGCCTGCCTGCGGGTACAAGCTGGTTACAGCGATGCATTTGCGAATGATCGCCTCTTGCTGTTCCACCGTATGAGGGGAAGCCAGCTTTTCCTTGAGCAGTCTCCATTGCCGTTCTTCTTCGGAAGTATGCGTAAACTCCTGCTGTTCCAAATCACGGAATTTGGAGACGAAACGGCTCATTTGGTGAAACATGACTACCCCACCTGGGAATCATTCGATTTATTTTTTCCCATGAGGTATTTCTCGAATTTCTCAACCATTTCCCTGACAGTGAGTGACTTGCGGTGGTAGTAGTAAATTTTCCGCAGACGCTCCCGCTCTTGTGGGGTCATTTCCGGCTTGACTTTGGTTGCCAGGTCAATGAGCAGCGCTAGCTCTACATTGTTCGGTCTCCCTCTGCGCGGTGGGTTGGCGAACAACTCCTGCTGCTTTTTATCAAAGGCGTTTGGGTATTCAAGCAGCCACATATCAACCAATGTTTCAATATCTGTCTGACTGCGAACCCCCAGCTTCATCAAGTATTTAAAGTAGTGAGGCAGTGAACGTTCTTTCAGCAAGCCGCTCTTCCACCTGGCGACAAATCCATCTGGCATGGTTAAAAGTTTGGTTACGTCTCGGATGAGTGCTGTCCGATTTTGCGATTGGTACTGCACCACTGCGTCTTTCACCAGCGTGAACAGAATGTCGTGATAGTTCGCATCGCTATAACCGTTTCCATACTCGACGATATACCATTCCTCTACTGCCTTATCAAAGTCTCTGCGGCAGTTGGACAGTTGGAGCTGATTCAGATGTTCATAAAACTCTTCCAGATCATACTGAACCATGAACTCCTCCTGGTAGTCGCCGAAAACGTAAGCGATAAATGCCTCTTTCAGTTCTTCCAATGACACCAATTTCAGACCATTTGTCTCCTGATAGCAGCGGTTGACCAGTTCGATTGCGCTCTTTGCCAACACGTTAAAGCACCCCCTAATTTTTTACAATTTTATATAATAATAGACATTTTGTAACATCTTTCGTCACTCGTCAAATCTTTTTTGTCAATTTTTGTAACGGGTTTGTGAATTTTGGATCGCCCCGCACGCATCCGTGCAAGGGCGATTTTTTCGCACTACTCAGCCCACAGGTAAAGCTCCTCTCCTGTAGCGAAAAGCAGTGCAATTCTTCCTCCCCGCTCGATGACGGTTGGAGCATTCTCCATCACAATCAGCCCGTCATTGAGTACAACCCTGTCCCCAAATCGATGAAAGCTTTCGATTTGGAAACTTCCCAGCGGCAGCCTTTCCAATGAAAGGTGCCTGCCGGGCTTGTGCTTCTGATAGCGTACATGCCGCCCAAGAAGCTGCTCCACGGATGCAGAGCGCTGGTGGTGAGCCTCTACTGTTGCCATGCGCAACGCCTCCTTCTCTCACCTGTAGAGTACGGCCGTTTCATGTGCTTATAAGCCAATGAAACTATGTATACCGTAAAAAAAGACAGAGGGCGTTGGCAAATATTTTTACTCAGCTTCCCAATAAACCGGATCGCTCAGTTCCGGGTACATCTCCGTCACCATGTCGAAAGGAGAAAAGTACAGCGTATCGACAAGAATTTTCAGTTTGAATTTTTTCAGGAGCGAATAAGCCCGCTCCGTCTTGCTGAACAGTCTGGGCAGCTCGCGCATATCAGACAGCTTCAGCAAGTGCTGGCACATGTAATCGACGCACACTTTGGCGCGCTCCTCGCCCTTGACGCTCTGGAAATAGGCAGGAGGAAAATGGCGGCGAATGCCTGACAATACCTCCTGATAAACCCACAGCACCCGTTGCTTCTCCGGCAGGCGAGGTAGATGCGGGTAGGCATACTCCACAATGTAGTACACAATAAGCACAAAAAACCTTGTAATATCAGCATTAATCGCGATCTTAAAAGGAAATTGGGGACAAATTGGGGACAAACCCCGCAAAACCAAACAAACATTCGCAAAAAATATGCCCTTCCCGTTCGGGAGGGGCTCTTTACATTCGCCAAAAATCCTTTTGGTCAACTTTATGCCCTTCTTTACGAAGAGCGTCTAATACTTTCTTCATTGTGCTTCCGGAAGGGATGTAATCCCCCTTTGAACACAAATGACTGACCGTTGTCTTGCTGAGCTTAGCTGCTTTTTCTAGCCATCGCTGCGAAATGCCTTTTTTGTCCAAGTATTTACCAAGTTTCGAACGTTCCTTTCCTAGTCCAAACATAAGATCACCTCATCATAAGGGTTGGACAAGTTCATAAATTTTAAACCCATTTCGGAAAGTTATTTTGGAATATCGGACAATCCGTGCAGCATCAGATAGTTCCAAAGATGATTCGCAACGCTGTTCGCTTTACCATTCGCATCGCTGGCGTATCCCGCGAACGTGAGAACGAACAGGAAAACGCGGCAGCCACAATTGTTTTGCGCCAGAGTACGAGTTCGTTTTTTACGCAACTGTTTCTTGCAGAAACAACAGTGAGGTGGTGCAGTTTGCTTTTGGAAATCGTGTCGTCGGCAGTCATGGGAAGTGTGGCGCTGTACGCTCATCTTCGACAGTCTGGTGTATCGAACGACAGTGAGAAACTGAACAAGATTTTTTCCTTGACTGGCCTCAACGTCAGAGACAAAGACAAAACCTACACGGCGCAGCTCGTCAAAAAAGTGAATCACGCATGGGGAACAGAGTACAGGTACAGGATTCCCCTCGGTCGCAGTTTCGAGGACTACCAGGCGAAGCTGAACCACATCCAAGACGGTCTGAATAACCGTAAGACAACGTTGCAGTTTACCTGGTCAGACGTCAAGGCATTGGATCGCGAGCGGCCCCTGCTCCCCCAGATTAAAGAACTGCTCGCGAAGAAAAAGGCAGCGAGGAAAGAAGTGGAACTGTCGTATGACGGACTACTCAAAGTGAAGGTTTACAACCGCCCTCTACCCGCGCTGGTGAGGTATGAGGACGTTCCGGCGTCCGGCAGTTGGTCTGTACCCGTTGGCCAGATACGCGAAGGCAACACTATCATCCAGCATGACTTCGAGCAGATACCGCACATGGTTGTCGGCGGCGCTACCCGGTACGGCAAGTCGAACTACCTGAACATGCTGATTGCCACTCTGTTGTCGCAGCAGCCGGAACATGTGCGCTTTACGCTGGTCGATCTGAAAGGCGGCGTGGAGTTTGCAGGCTACCGCGATATAAAGCAGGTCGTTCACTATGCAGAGGAACCCGAAGAGGCAGAGGCGGCGTTGCTGGCTGTTGTCGAAGAAATGCGAGCAAAACAGCAGACTTTCAAACAGTGCGGAGTCAAGAACGTCCAGGAGGCAAAAGACCCGATTCGGCACTTTGTGATCGTTGACGAGGTCGGAGAGCTGAACCCGGATGAGGCCGTAACCAAAGAAGAACGAGCTTTGAAGGAACGCTGCCAGACTTACATGAGCCAGATTGCGCGGCTTGGTGCCGGGCTTGGTTACCGACAGATACTCGCCACACAGTACCCGACGGGTGACGTCATACCACGCCAGTGCAAGCAAAACAGCGACGCCAAGCTATGCTTTCGTGTGCAGACAGCAACTGCATCCCGGGTCGTACTCGACGAAACCGGAGCCGAGTTGCTGCCGGAGATCAGGGGCCGCGCCATATACCAGACGGCCGACAAGCGGCAGATCGTGCAGACGCCGTTTATCGAGCCACAAACCATCCGGCAGAGTGTAAAGCCACATGTTGTTATCAGGCCAAGAAAGGAGCATGTCGATGTTGACCGCAACAGCGAAGCGAATAGAGCGACAAGAACAGATACTGCACAGCTTGGACAGATTCGGTTTTTTGAGTAGAAGCCATCTCCAGAGGCTGCATCAACTCGGCGGCGAAAGGAACGCGCAGAAGGTACTCAAGCAGATGGAAGATTACCTGTGCAGCTTTCGCGAGGAAGGATACGGGGCCGTTTACCACCTGAACCGAGCTGGCAGGCAGATGATCGGATCCCAAAAGATCGTCAAGCGCACGCTGCAGGTCAGGCATACACTTATGCGTAACGACTTCTTCTTCTACATGCGCTGCCCCATCAACTGGCGGCATGAGATCAAGGTTACGGACGGAACCACCACGATCATCACAGACGTTCACTTCCTAAAGAACAGAGTCCATCAGTTTTTGGAAGTGGATAACACGCAATCCATGACGGAGAACGCGGCAAAGATCAAGCGTTATCGGGAATTGTTTGATCGAGGGGGCTTTCAGAAGCAATTCGGTTACTTTCCGACTCTGCACATTGTCACGGTCAGCAAGAGCCGTGTAAGACGCTTCGAGGAGATGTGTAAGGGGCTACCCGCGCAGGTTTACTGCATCGAAGACATCAAGTGAGGAGTGGTCATAATGGCTAGAACAGAGGTTATCAAGTTTCGGGATTTTATGGATGGGACGTGGAAGCTGCCAGAGAAGAAAAAGAAGGAGTTGAAAAAGGTTACAGATACGCTCGTGAAGGCCGGGACTTTGATCCCCCTCGCCCTCACCACGGCTGCCCATGCAAGCGCCGCAGAGAGCCTTACAGCGTCCGCTACACAGGTTGTGGCTGGCACAACGCTTCAGGTGCTAGCTCATGCACTCGATCCACTGACGCAGATACTTGTTGCCATTTCGCTGCCTGTTGCATCTGTGGTCATGATCGGAGGTTGTTTCTTCTTCATGTTTGGGCAGGCCGATCGGGCTTGGTCAACCATCCAAAACGCGGGACTTGGATACATCCTGATCCAATTGTCTCCCCTGTTTATCAAGGTGTTGGAACAGGTAGGTAAGAGCATATGACCAACTGCGTAAAGTGCGGTAGACCACAACCACGCCCGCAAATTTGTGATGACTGCCTGCGCAGATCTCCTCGACTTCGTAAATCTTTTGAGTTGGGAGATTAGGAGATTTGAATAGCAAATAACCCGCCCTATAAACAAGGCGGGTTCCTGCTTATGTACGAACACTAACGATAGCATCAATCGGTATCCACCGCCAGTCCTCATCATTCGCCAGCTTGATTCTCCGGCCGTTCTGGTCGATCCACTTTACGACGCCCCACATGGAGCAGATTTTGCCGAGATCGCCTTTTGTCGGCTGCCACCAGGTCACTGTGACGGCGTAATCTTCACGCGCCGAGTCGCGGATGAGGTACTGCATTGATTCCAGCTCGTCTTGCTCCAGCACTGGCATCGGTACCAGCTTCTCGTCCTCGCGCATCTGCAGGTACAGTTCCCGCTGTTGCGGCAGGACAAAACGACCAACGGTCGGGTTTCTTATCTTAGAGGCCACTTCAACACACCGTTCCTTTCCCATGCTTCGAGCAGTTCAATGTCGTCCGGCTGCATACGGTTCCACTCGATGTATTCCTCGCGCGCCAGCACTTCCAGCACGGTCATGATGCCGCCGCGACTACGGCCCGTCTTGATACACAGCTCGTCAACTGTAGGCGTGCGTCGCCGCCCGACCGTGTAGTTGCCGATGATCCGCAGCACCTTGCGCTCAGTATCAGACAGCATGGCGGATCACCACCGCCTGGCATGCGAGGATGTTGTCGATCAAAAACACGCGCGGCGCTCGCCTTGTGAGGCAGTACGCCTTTAATCTGTCGCCAACGATCTCCAGCGGCCGCAAGGTGCGCTTTGTCGTCCGGCCGTCGCTGCCCAGGTAGATGATCTGGATATGATGCTGCTGGTCTATGGCTCGTTGCAGTTGCTTTTTCATACTGTTCGCCCCCCCAAAACAGAACTTATGTTCGTATTATATGCGAACAAGATGCGAGCATGCAAATAAAAAATACCCCACATTAGTGGAGTATGATGAGGGATGTGGATGACTCGCGCGATTATTGCTTTTTTGCCATGTAATCGTTGGCGCATTCTTCTGAACAGTGACGAGTCCAGATTCCTCCAGATTGCCGTTTGTATGGAACTGATAATGTAAAATACGAATAATCCTTATAAGAATCGAGTCGAGCCTGACAGTTATCGCAGTATACATACCAACGACCTTTTTGACGATTAAAAAGGCGTTGCTTGATTTCAGCATTATCCCAATCATTTTCGTGTAGGTGCAGATGTTTATCTGATTTCGCTTTATCGGCTGCATAGACGAGATAATGGCCTATCCATTTCATGGTTTCGGTATCAACCACTTTGCCGTCACCATCCACCAACACAATCGTTCCCCGGTCATGGTCATATGTAATTTGAAATGGGACGTTAAGTATGTTCTCCACATGTTCATAGGGAATCGGTTTCATTACGCGAAGCACGTACATGCCATTACCTCCTGATATTTGCATCAGATCAATGTAATTTTTCTCCTATCATACATTTGTTCCACAAAACAGGAAAGAGTTTCATGCGGATCGAGTCAACTAAGCCGTTGCATTTCACAAATTTGTCTCATGATAAACGAAAATTTGTAATAAAGACTATCACAGACGCTGGCTTATTTCGTTGCACCTATGTTGCCATGAAGAAAGAAGCTTTAGGTGAACATACTCGATTAAAAATAAGACCATTATTGTACAACTATTGCACAAGGTATTTGTTAGAGAGAGTTACATGGCTAATCGGGGACAATTACGGGAAAGCTAATCTCATATTTGAAAATAGAACAAATACATCCTATGCTGACTTGGAGAAGTACATACACGAGGTAACAAATCAAAAAGGTAATAAGATTCGAAAGAATGTAATTCAATCAGTTAAACCTGTGGCCAAAGGACAATCAAAAAATCTTCAGCTCGCAGATGCCATAGTAAGCTCTTTATTTCAAGCGCTTGAAATAAACAAATTAGGTCTACATGAATCTACGTACATCGAACAGCTTAAACCTTTCATTTATAAACGTGATGGAAACTACTCATCTTATGGCCTGAAATTATTCCCTGTGCCGATTACAGATGAAGAGTTACACAAAGAGTATTCTTGGATGAACCATTTTGTGGAATTTGTGAGAAAATAATGTTTACAAATCCCTTGCTGGTGTCTATAATATAAGTACAGACGTGCGCGAGACTAACAGAAGGTCGTCTATGACGGCAGCGCTGAAAGGCGTGGGTTCCTTCTGCTCGGGGTCTGTATTTTTTTATGCACAAATTATCCTCTTATGTTTTGCGAACCGCCCCTTACTGCAGATCACCTTTCAAAGTCATTATCTTTCAATTCGTCCTTCTTTGCGAAGTAACGCAGTCGGAGGTGAGCAAGTCATGAAACGGATAGATTCGCGGCGCATAGACCTGACCGGGCAAGTGTTCGGCGATCTAACAGTCATCAAACTTAGCGACCGCCGAAACCAGTACAACACCCTACTTTGGGAGTGTTTATGCTCGTGCGGAAACACAACCTACGTGCTGGGAGTGTCTCTACGCGCCGGTCGCTACAAGAGCTGCGGATGCAAACAAGCAGCAAAGAGACATCAAGGCATGATGCAACATCTGGCCCAAGATCGTGTAAACGGCACTCGAAAAACGGCGCTAATCGCCAAGATGCACAAAGACAACAAGAGCGGGCACAAAGGCGTTACATGGGTTGAGAGCAAGCAAAAGTGGCGGGCATACATCGGCATACAGCGCAAGCAAGTCAGCCTTGGCTATTATGCCAAGAAAGAGGATGCGATCGCAGCGCGGAAAGCAGCAGAAGAAAAGTATCATAAGCCTCACTTATTCGACGATGACGCATAACAAAAGATCGACTCAGAAAAAGGAACCCGCCCGGCGTGCGCCAGAGCGGGTTTTGTTCTCTTATGCAAGTTAACACTATGTTCGCCTTCGTTCCCCTTTACTTATAGTAAAGGGTTGAGTATAATAAAGACAAGAAATCAACGAAGGAGCGAAAAGGCATGAAACAAGTCATGGCAAGAGCATGGGAGATCGCAAAGAGCGCAATTGCAAAGTTTGGCGGCAAAGTCCGCGAGTATCTGGCAGGAGCACTCCGCCAGGCTTGGGCAGAGATTAAAACCGTAAAGACGCCGTTCCGACTCCGCAATGACAAGAAGGGCAAGAAAACATGGCTGGCGAAAATCACCGGGACACACCCAACCTACAAGCTGGCACGCACTTTTATCGAGACAGACGAGACTGACTGGCTGGGCAACAAGTACTTTGAGTTGGAAAACGGCTACTACCAGTACGATAACTCCAAGGAGCGCGGATACGTGAAGGTCGATAACGGCAATTGGAAAGATGTAAGCTATCAAGAAGTCTTGAGTGTGTTCGCGTAATGGCAAAAAAGATAGACATAACGGGCGAAAAGTACGGACGCCTCACAGTGATAAAAGAAGTGGAGCAAATAAAGACCAAACGCCGCTATTTGTGTCGGTGTGACTGCGGAAAAGAAATTATTGCGCGAATGGAAAGCCTCAGAAGCGGCAACACACAGTCTTGCGGTTGCTTCAAGGGTGAGCGTGTGTCAGAAACGCAGGTGATCGATCTGACTGGTCACAGGTATGGCTACTTGACCGTCCTGGAACGATCTTACGAAAAGAAGAGTGCAGGCAAAGCTATCCACTCCTTTTGGTTGTGTCGCTGCGACTGCGGTAAGCAGATAGTAGTGTCAAGCAACGCTCTGCGCAGCGGTCACACGTTATCATGCGGACATCTTCGCGGCGGTCGCCGTGTCGCGAAAGCTAAAAAAGGGCAAAAAGAACCCAAACTAAACGCACCACGCTCTGTATCTCCAGGGGATCAGTACAACAAACTGATCGCCGTCGAAAGACTGCCGGAAAAAATGCGTAAAGAAGAAGCATGGTTGTGTAAGTGCGACTGTGGCAACGAAACGGTTGCGACAAAAGACCAACTGCTTAGTGGTCGAAAAAAGTCTTGTGGTTGTCTCAAAACACAAACGCCCAAAAACGCTCTGGACTTGTCTGGTCAACGCTTTGGCAAGCTGACGGTCATAAAACGGGACGGAGCAACCGCCAGCGGGAGTGCAGTCTGGCTCTGCCGATGTGACTGCGGCGGAGAAATAAAGACCAACGCAACGACCCTGCGCAGAGGCGAAGCAGTTACTTGTGGATGCGGGCGTGTAGACCAGGCAGAGTCGGCTCGTAAGGTTTTGCAAGAAGAACATACTGTAGACGGCGTGCAAGTGCCACTACTCACGAAAAAAGTTCGGAGCGATAGTAGAACTGGCTACAAAGGCATCCATAAGCGAGTGAGAAAAGGCAAAGAGGCTTACGAAGTAAGTATATCAATCAAGGGCAAACGGATGTACGGCGGAAGATACTCTGATCTACAGGATGCAATATCTGCGAGAAGAAGATTGGAAGAAAAATACCATAGACCATATATAGAAGTACTGGAGGAACGAAAAAATGAGCAGCAATGAGTGGACAGGAACCGGAGTGTGGAGTGGTTGGAAGATCGTTGACGATTATCTCGTCAGCCCTGACGGGCGTAAGTATGCGCCTGGTGATATTGCCGGCATGTACAATCAGGCGGATCTTGCAAGAGCTTTGGGCGTTACAAAGTCGGCGATACTTGATCGCAAAAACCGTGGTACGCTGCCGCCGTTCGACGAAGGCAAAAGGTGGCGGTATGAGACGATCAAGCATCTGTTCGAACCAAAAAGTTAACATTGCGTTCGCATCTGTTCCCCTTTACCTAAAGTAAAGGAATAGGTATAATAAAGATAACAACAAGGGATGACAAACAAAAACAAAGGGGAGTGAACAAAAGTGAACATCGTGGAAATGTACGAAAAGGTAAAAGAAATCTACGCCGCTAACGAGGACAAGTACTACTACCTCGGCATCCGGTACGAAGATAAAGAGCGTGAGATCGGCGAAGAATGTGAATGGAGCCGCCACAACCCAGACCGTGAGGACGAAAGAGAGTTTCCGGAGTATGGCACAGAAGAGTACGAAGAACTGGAAGTACTGGACGGCACTTCGGCGTGGTACTTGGGAGACTTTAGCGAAACCAGACCTTACCTTCCTGGGTTTGGTCGCTTGGAAGGTGCAGACCTTACCAAAAAGTGCGAACAGTACTTTACAACATATCACTGCTACATAGTAGCTGGCAACCAAAAAGGTCAGCATGACGATCCGGACGATGGAGAAATCCTGATAAAAGATGCTGTTGTTATCGCAAAGATATTTTAAGCCCTCCCGCAAAGGAGGGCTTTGCTACTTACACATACTTCTGTAGCCACGCAGCGACCACGGGATGCTGTAGGTTTACAGCTTCGCAGCCTGGTACACTTTGGCGCACGCTACCTCTTTGGATGCCCACAGATGCGATATTGACGAGGATACCGACAACCTCGCCGTACTCGTTGACCGCAGCGCCGCCGCTGTTTCCATGTTGGGCTGGGATCGAACAATCAAACTCCCACGGCTCTTTTGTCGTGCTCACCTGGCACAGCTCGCCCGTGCGCGTGATCCACTCTGTGTACTCAGCCTCAACAGTCAGGAGCTTTTGGCCGCTGCTGATCGGTACGGTAGACAGTGGCAGGTACGGCAGTCCCTTTGGTGGACTCTCGACTCGATACAGCGCAATATCTACGCTATCTTTGCCGATTGGCGGACGCTCAGCAACCAGCGTGGCGTCCAGCCAGGTGCGCGAGCTTGTTTTAACCCGGATAGACGTCCGGCCTTTAGATACGTGCCGCGCGGTCAATATCAGACCGCCAGCCAGCAGCACTCCTGTGCCGCCAAAACCAACGTCGATATGCACGGACGCTGCCTTGGTAAGCTTCTCAATCTCGTTCCAGGGCAACGGCTGCTTGGCTGGCTGTTCCGGCTGCGGCTCGGGTTTCGGTTGCTCTGGCTTGGGTTGCGCCGGGGCTGGCGTGTCGGTAGCCAGCTTTTTAGCCATGTTTTGGATGAGTAGGGCAGCATAGTCGCCCCGTACAGTGCCGCCCTCGTAGGCGTTTTGGAGCCAATATGCCGGCGTCTGGATGACTCCTGCGCTCTGCAATACTTGCAATGCCTCTTTCGTTTTTTGATCGGCTTGTTTGTTGGACGACATCTTGATCCCCCTGTTTTATGGTCTTCTTCATGCTACGCACGTCCAGTTGACAGCTCCACTGTTTTGGTAGCCTGATTCCATGCCACTTGCAGGTCAAGTATCGCTGCCAGCTCGCGCGCCGGAGCATACGCTGCTCCACTCTCGATGGTCTCGGTCACGTCCTGTCCGTTGACCGTCACCTGCCTGGTCGCGGCGCACCACTCCACCTTGCCGCCGACTGCCTCTGCAACCGCGCGAACTGGCAACCAAGATACGCCGTCTTTGAGGTGGCCCGTCACCGCCAGGCGCTTACCGTTGATCTCGACCGATACCTTATCTACAGGGTTATCTACAGTTTTTTGTGACTTATCCACATCGTACTGAGCAAGACCATACCGCTCGATCAAAGCGATTAGCTTCTGAGGATACGCCGGATCGGTCGCGTACCCACCTTTCCAGATCGCTTGGCAGGCTGTCTTGTAGTCTGCGCCCAGCACGCTATGATAGCGCGTAGGCTTGTCCCTTGTGCCTTTGAGGATCAGCGCTGAGTGGTCAGCGATGGACTCGGCCCAAGAGTTGTACTTCCGGAAATTGGCGTTTACTTTGACGGCCTTACCGCTCACGTACTCCGTTGTTGGCATAGAGACGCTGCCCGCTGGCCCTGTGCCCTTTATGCCAAACAAGTTATTGGCCTTTGTCGTCAAACCGCTTTTGCCCCAGTTGCTCTCCAGGATGGCTTGCGCAATAGTCAGCGAGGCAGGCACGCGCGTTTTGCGCATGTCTGCAACGGCTGCCGGAGCGATCTTTGCGATAAACTCCTGTTGGGTCATCGTTGTGCATCCCCCTTACTTTTCAGCACTTCAACCGCTTTCTGGATCGGCGCGGGAACTGGAAGCCCTACGCGCCCTGCGTTTTCGATGATGCTCAGAAGCTCGTTGGCCAAGTAAAAAAAGATCGTCGCGTCACGCAAAACGTGCTGATCTCCCAGCGCCGTATCGACCAAGTGCGCGATAGCAACCATTGCAAAGATAAAGACCTTGCGAGCGATACCGATCATACCGACCTTGCTTTTAAGCTTGCCTTCTGCGCCCGCTGCGACCACGCCGCTGATATAGTCGATGACCACGAACGTCAACAGCACGGAAAGCAGTGCTGACCAGCCGCCAAAAAGAAAAGAGGCTGCCGCGCCTCCGATAGCAACTCCCGTTTTGATAAAGTTCTCCATTCACTCTCTTCCTCTCTCCCGTCTGGGCAACGAAAATAGCCTCGCTAGGCACGAGGCTGGCTGACAGTCTTGATGTCAAAATATAAGCTACTGAGCAAGGTCTGGATAGCCCAGGGACTCCAGCAGACGCTTGACCTCCGGCTTAATCAACGCAGGTACTTGCGCAAAGGTCTTGTATCCCTCAAGGATCAGCGTTGCGTAAATGGTGGCGATAGCCATGCGCGTTTCACCTCCTTTCAAGCTCAGCAACAGCCAAAATAAAAACGCCTCTGCAGCTTGTTTAAGCGTCTGCATTGGCGTTTACCAGCGCCTCGACTTCGGCGCGAATTTTGTTGGGTACTTGCTCGATGGTTTTAAGTCCATCGCGAATGAGGTCAGCGTAAATCTGAGCGATAGATTGCATGGTGCAGCCCCTCCTAGTCTTCTTGATTTTCCGGCAGCAACGATAAGATCATCTCGTACATGTCCGTGATAGCCAGCATGAGCGTTGTTTTGTCTTGCGACAGCTCCGAGACTCTCTGCTGGAGAACCGCTTTTTCTTGTTCCAGTGTCAGCTTTTCCTCTTGGATCGCGCTTACTGGCCGGACGTTTGATACCTGGATGTTCAATCGAAAGCACCTCCCACGCCTTTTAGGTAGATAGGCTGTGTGGCAGAGCCTTTTTCGATCTGGAACCGGAAGTTGATACCCCACTTGTCTGCCGTCTTTGTCTCGTTAGAAAACAGATGCGCGCGGTTGAGCTTGACCACAATGGTTGCGTCTTCCCACGTCGGCTCCGCATCGTAGGCGTTGTTGCAGACCTCGACGAGCAGGATTGCGCCCGGGGGCAGGTCCCAAATCGGTGTGAGCAGAAGTCTTTTCGCGGCAACGTCTGTCGTGAAAAAGTCTTTCGTCTCTTGCTGCATAGTCGCGAAATCCAGCGAAAACACGATCTTGTCCACGAAGCGCGTCAGCGTGTAGGTGCGCGTAGAGGTCATGCCTTGGTCGTCCGATGCCTCTATCGTAAGCGCGTGCTGCACGCCTGGCTCAAGCCGCAGCCACATATCAGGCGGTATCGTGACCGTCTCCTGCTGCCCGGCTGCGCCAGCAAACGTGCGGATCACCTCGCCGTTGATCTTCTCGGTGATCGTAAACGGGTTGGTTTCCGGGTCTGTGACGGTATACTCGACCGATGGCGGTTCCTCCATGATGCCGAGGTTGCTGTTCTCGCCGCTGATCGTAGGCGGGCGGTTCCAAATCACTTGGAACTTGCGGGTCACTTCCTCGCTCTTGTCGCCCTGGTCGTCCTCGGCCCATACGGTAAGGACGTGATCGACGTTTTCAGCCAGGTCCGCCCCGGTAACATCGACCGCGCCGTCCCATAGACGCTTGTTGCTGTAGGTAAGGCTCTTGGCAAACGAAAGAGGGCTGCTGCCGTCCGATACGCCGGAGGCGATAGCCCTCGCTGTGCCGTTGTTGATCTTGTACTTTACAGTAACCACATTGCCGTTGTCGGCGTCGCTGGCCTCGCCCGCGATTGGAAACGTGCTACCTTCCGCTAATGAGAGATTATCGGCAGGTGACGTGAGTGTGAGCTTTGGTGGATTATTTGCAATCGGCTCTAACATCATTAAAAAGCTTCCGTTATAAGATGTGCTAGAACTGGTGTTGCACGCTACCTCACTTGGAGTGAGTGTAAGCTTTTCGTGCATATACCTATAGCACATTTGAAGGAAGTATCCGTTAGAGCCGGTATCCAATTTTTCAGCGAAATTCAGAGGTTCCGTTACTGTTTTACCTGGCAAAGAAGAATACATACCGTTAAAAATCACGGCAATTGTGTTTGGGACAGTAGCCGTCAGGCTGGAAAGTGTCGGTTGTAATTGTGTCGTATTGCCCGACTCCCTGCCAGTGATTTTATTAACAGATTTTACATTTCTAAATAGATGTAACGTGCCGTACCACGTTACAGGAGAAGTTACCGAAAAAGTCGGTGATGTATCTCCTGATTCTAGGACTTTGGAGGCAATAATGAAACGATACGGTGATGAATTAACGGTATATTCGAGCTTCCAGCCAGAAGGAAGAGTCACTGTGTAGGAGTTTGAAGAAATTGCAATTTGAGCGAAAACAGTATCCCCTACCTGTACACCAGTGGGCCATGGGATTGTTATGCTACTTGAACTTGACTGATAAACGGGTGTTCTGGTTGATATATATTCAACCTGTTTTTTTCCTGTTGTCGGGATTGTGTAGTCGATGGTGAGTTGAGGTTGGTTGGCTGCTGTTACGTATTCGAAGGAACGAAACGCAAACGAAGTGTTTAAGGTAGTTTCGTCGGCATCTTTGATTAAAAATCCGTAGTTGACGTATGACCCGTTGACCCAATCTTGTACTAATGTTTTTACATCAATTGTAGTTGCGCCTGTTGTGTTGGATTGTATTTTGCTCACATACTTTGATGAATCGAAGGCTGGCTGTGTGCTCCAGGTAACAGAACCAACTACCCAATCCGCAACAAGAGGATGTAATCGCCATTCGCGTGAAGATGTCGGCGTTGATGATATAGTGATATTTAGAGTTGCGCTGTTAATAATTGCATCGTTAGGAATCAACCCAAGATCAAACTTTAAAAGTGCACGCCCAACGGTATTGACTGACGCGCCATTACCAACCCAAAGAGTATCGGAAGTTGCATTGTTGCTTGTTGGATTTCCTTGATACAAATACGTATCGACTGCAACGGAATTAGTTTTTTGTAACGTAACTACAGGCATGTTCCTCCCCCTTCCTTCCGCAAATGGCCGTTATTGGCAGGATTCCATGATCTTACACTCATGCCTTTATCACCAACTGCGCATGCGCCTGATCTAACCAGCCTGCTTCGATCTTCAACCCCACAGTCGACGCGAAATCAAAAGAAAACAGGTTGTCGCGGAGATCGTTCGCCAGGGAACTTTCCAGGGCTTTGATACGGGTTTCGTGGTTGTAGATCATCGGCTGCATCGTGTCGATGGCTGCATGTGCGTCTGCGATTCCTTTCTCCCACCGATTAATATCCACTTCCGTTACCGGATCATCCTGCTTCCAGTCCGTTTTCGCAATGTACGTCACCCTACGCCCCTCCCTTCACTTCAAAAACAAACGTCAGGTTCACAAACTGCGCGCCGTTCATTTCGATGCCGGCCGTCTTTTCCGCAACGACCGCACCCGTGCTGGTCCGCAACTTTGCGCTCGTAATCACCGGAACACTGGCAACGTGCTGCGCGGACACCTGCAGCGCAATCGCATCCTGCATACCAGCAACCGGATGCGACGAGATCGCTACAGCCTGAACGGGGACAGAGACGGTGTTGTTCAACAAAATATCCCCGCCCGTCACCCGCGCCAGCAGATCGTCGCGTACAGTCTGCAAGTAGCTTTGTGCAATCATCTGACGACCTCCTCGTATCTTTTAATCGGGGTCATCCCCACGCGAAATTCCCTTACCTTGTGGTACTCCTTGATGCCAACGATCAGCACGTCCCGCAGCTCGATACGCTCCGCTGACACAGGTTCAAAAGCAACCCCATTGCAATGAACAGGCCGGATTTTTTCGACGGCCTGAACCGCGTTTTTGGTATCGAATCGGTCCTCGACCGGGTAGACGTACCGGATTACTTTCTTGTCAAAATCCTCGACCATCTGAACTTGCTTGCTGGCCGATGAACTGTAGCCAATCGCCCGCAGTACGCTTGGTGTAAACCCAAGGTACGCCCAATGCTTCTGCTGGATGTTCTTGCGCCGCTCCTCCACGCTCAAAAGCTGCTTTTTCCCGAAGTAAATCCAGTCCCAAATATCCAATCCCCACGTGGCCGACCACGGAGTGAGCTGCTGCAGCAGGTCCTCCCTCTGTGCGTGAAAAGCGTCCACCGCTGAAGCCGTTCCTTCGAAATGATACTCCGCAACCTCATTCTCATACCAGTAAGGCGGCACCATCTGTCTGTACCGTTCAGGGATCATGTCGTCACCACCAGTTGCAGAGTGGCGACAGAATCAGCAGGCACGGTCAGGTTGGCTTCCTCGCCGTTCAGCGTATAGTCGGTGAAGTCCTCTACGCCGTCCACGAAAAAGAGCGATCCGATCTGCTGGTACACGATCTGGGAACGCCCTTTCAGGTATGTTTTCACTTGCGAGGCGATTTGTTCTTCGACCTGGGCCAGTTCGGCTTCCGGTCGCAAAATTACCTTCACGGCGACCGTTACGGGGAAAATATTCGCCGGAAGCACCTGCAGATCGTGCAGCGCACGCCGTTTGTCTTCCAGTTTGCTGCGAACCTGCCCGGCCAATTCAGGCGTGGCTGGCTGTCCTTCCATATCCGTGATATACACATCGATGGAAAGATCGTGCCGCGCCTTTTCAATCGCAACGGCTCCGCCTACGCCGTCCACGTTTCGCGCCCAACGTTCGTAGTCCTGGCGGCGTCCGTCGCCTTCATCGCTGCGCGCCCGGTCGATGAGGCGCTGCCTGTAGGCATCGTCTGTTTCTTCCTCGTTGCGTGGCAGCCCGAAAAATACGCCTGTTGCGTCCAGAAATTCGCCGTCCGACCACGGCAAGAAACGCTGGAGAAAGCCATACTCGAAAAGCTGCTGCTGCTCGCTGATCTCTACCGCGATCGGGTAGTCGAAGTCGTAGAATACCTCGCCCTCTTCCGTCGCTGGGGGCGTATCCCCTCGCTGCTGGGCGAGTGCCGCCATCCGGTTTGCGATCCGCTGGTAGATTTGATCGGGTGTCTCTCGCAAAATCGGCATTTCTGGTTTGTCTATCGTTGCCATGCGTCCACCTCCGTCCTGGTTGTGCCTCGTGTGCCTTCGATCTCCAGGCCAAATACGATCCGATTGCCGTCAAACCTGATATCCACGACCTCAGCCCGCTCAATCTCGCTGTGTGCCTCCAGAGCTTCCTCCGCCTGTGTCTTGATGACGGCCAGAGACATACCGGACGGCATGCGTCCGACTTGGTAGAGATAGTCCACACCGTATCGCTCGGAGTAGATTTCGTACCGAAAACGCCGCGTATTGAGGATTTTTTTTGCTGTCTCCTCCAGGTACTCCGCGTATGTCGCCGTGCGGAGATAGCGACCGTCTGGGCCCTGCATCAACTGCTTCGTCTGCCAGTCGAACTTGTACGTCCATGGAATCGGGTTATCAGGAGACTGCACCAGTTGAGACTCGTCGCCTGTCAGTTCAGGAAACATCTACCCCACCACCCCGAGCAGAAGGTACTGGCCGTTTGTACAGCGCAGCAGGGCCACTTTCTTGCCTACATCCTCCGGCAGCCATGACGTCGGGTTGAGTTTAACCAGCTCGTCCTCTTCCAGCGGCGCCGGGTCTTCGTCGAGTTTGACGGACAAGGGCGATAGCGACAGCAGCACGCCAAACTCGCCCTGTGTGTTTTGCAGGCCGTCTTGAGCCTGGCCTTTCAGCTTTGCAATGACTGACTGCATCCTACGTCCTCCTTTCCAATTGCAAGTCCATCGTGTATTGGCCGCCCTTCCAGTGCGCGTTGCAGCTCGTCACGATCCAGTCTGTGATCGTCTTGTTGTCTTTTTCCATGATCTTGATAGCCCAGCCCGCGCGGATACGGGCTGCGTTATTGTCTTCATGCCTGGCCGTGATCGACCGCGTTTTTGGCAGCTTTGACAGGTTAGCCAACTGCCTTGAAGCAATCGCCGCTACATTTTTGTCCTCGCCCGCGTCGACGACCTTCTCCATGCGGCCGATCTGCTTGATAAGGTCTGCACTCTCTTTCGTGGCGCTGGCGGCCACTTTGTCATCTTTGTATCTCTCAACGGTCACGACCGTGTACACCTCTTCGATGCTCTCGCCTGTCGAACTGTTCTCCAGCATACTTGCCTTGAACATCGGCACGACGCTGTTCTGGCCTTCCGGCAGGACGGTCAACTCATCACGCTGGTGCTGCACAAAGTACCGGAAGCCAGTCTTTTCGTAGGCCTGTTCGGTCAGCGAGGTAAACAGCGCCGTGTACGATTGCGGCGAGATGCGCTCTTTGGTCGTAAAGCCAAAGGGCGGGCAACTGAAGTTGACCCCAGCCGCCTTGATGATGCGCGCCAGCTCGGTTCCGGCATCGCCGTTCAGCTTGATCCGGGAGGTTTCGTTTTTTTGCAGATACCAACTCAGCTCGTAGGCGGTGCCGGACAGGTCACCTGTCTTGTCGTCGCGTTCAAAGCGTACGATAGGGCCGTGAAAAAACTGCTGCGATTCTTTCAGGTCATAACCCGAAAAGACCATCAAAAAACCCGCCGATTGTAACGGCGGGGCGTTTCGTATCTTGAAGTCGCAGCTCTGTGCGATCTGGCCGCGCGACGAGGACCAAGACAGCTCCAGTACGTGACTGGTCAGGTCGTAGCGCGCCGACTCTTTGCCGTAGATGACTTTCATGTTCAATCACCTCACTGTACACGCGAAAGCTTGAAGTCCTGTATCTTCTTGTCGATACGGTTACGTTGTATCTGCTGGAGGGCCGGGTCGCTAATAAACCCTGTCGTACTCGCCTTTTTAGCTTTCTTCCCGCTGGTGTTGGGCCGTGCCTTTTGTTGCTTGGCAATCACGCTGGCCGGACTCAAAACCTGTGTCTGGTTGCTCCATGTGACGAACTCGTCTTTGACAAACAACGGCAGTTCAATTGAGCCATGAAAGTCGACGTATTTGCCCGTGAACCGACCATCTACAGGGCCGATTAACACATTCCACGCAAGGTCCAGCTCGTCGATAGTCAAGAGCACCTCAGTGCCAACAAGTCGGTCGATACCTGCAAGCCAGGCGCGCGGCCCCTGATAGCCCTGCACCTCGATAAAGTCAGCCTCGATGTCGCCCGGCAAGAAAAATTCAAAGGCAATTGACTTGGGGCGGCGGCCAGATATGCGGTTTGATGTCAGCAGCGTGATGCTTGTCGTGCTCTCTGTGTCGTTGCCGTATCCGCGAAACTCGATTTCAGCAGGCGTGACCGGGAACGTCAGGCGGTACTTTCCTTGAAGTCGTATCATGTCACCGCACCCCCTCGTGTTTCCAGTGAGTCGATGAAGGCCTTCTCAATGATTCTCTTGATTTCGTTCGAGACGGACGGGTCACGTAGCAGCCGGAGCATGCCAGCGACATCCTGCAGCACGCCATCCGCTTTGAGTGTGATCGGCATAGCTGAGATCGTCAGAGAAGCGAGTTTCGGCTTTTCTTCCTGCGCCTTCACTGGCGGCACGACCGGAATCGGCGGCCCAAGCACGGGCGGCTGTACCTGTGCACGAATCTGATCGCGAAATTCTTGCGGCACGGGCTTGTACATTTTCGGTACTTCTGGGGTTGGCGGAGCTTCCTGCCAGTACGTCTTCACTTTGTCAAAGAGAGCGCCGCCACCAAACGCGCCAGCAATGCCGCCGACAATCCCGCCGATGGCCGTACCAAGCCCAGGCACAACCGAACCTATCGCAGCGCCTGCCGCAGCGCCGCCCCAGCCCCCAAGCGCTTCTGAGCCGACCTTGCCCGCCATATCCAGTTTGTCATCAGCGGTGAGTATTTGGCCCGCGCCAATGATCGCGCCGATATACGGCAGTTTTCGAGCGAGAAAGCCCCCGGTTGACTTTACTCCTTCCCAGGCGCTTTTTGCGCCTTTTGCAACTGTATCACCGTCCGGTAGCAGCCCGCCGACGCTCCTTAGCTTTTCGCGCCAGCCGGACTTCGTGGCTTCCGGTGGCACCGAACCTCCATATGCCATCTTTTTGGTCTCTTCTGCCGCTTGCCACGCTTTCTTTGCCGGATCATCTTTACCTCCCCAGCTCATTGGGTTCCACCACTGGCGCTTTTTGCCGCCGCCTTTGCCACCTTTTCCTCGCTTGTCGGGGCCGCCGGGGAGATCGACGTCTGGCATTTCGCCGCCCACACTTCTTCTAATGCGATCTCCCACCCCTTCGATAGCCTTTTTGAATAAATACAGGGAGGCTGTAGTAGCAATGAGCCCTGTTCCTAAAACTCCGACTGCTGCACCAGTTGGAAGTCCGTCCAAAAATGATTTGAATTTTTTTGTTGCATCCGCAGCCCATCTCATAGCTGGTTCAAGGTCTTCCGCTATCACTGTCCCTAATGCGATAAGCTCATTGGACAGCATGGTTTTAGCCTCCAAAAATCCTCTCAGTGGATCATTTGCCTGAAACGTCTTAAACGACTGCTCCAGTACCCCGTTGTAATTGAATTGACTTGGGTCGGCCATCCCTATACGCCCAGCGGCACTTATCATTTTCTGGTACATCTCTTTCCCCAGGTCTTCTCCAGGACCACCCCCTAACTCGTTAAGTAAATTCTGGAGAACTTTTTGATTCTGAATCCCCCCGAACTGTTGCATCAACGCACCTACCGCGAACTGCTGATCTGCTGCAGACCCAGAGTTAATTAGCTCTGTGATTTTCTTGGCTTCAGCTTCAGATCGTTTTTGGGCTTCCTCCGCAGACAGACCTTGGGTCTCGTATGCCGTTTTGAGTACGTTTGTTAGGTCGCCTTGGTTGTACAGCTTCAACGTTGACTCTTTTAAAGCGTCGAACCCCTTATCAATCGACCAAAGTTGATTCATTTCTTTCATGAGCGCTGCCAACTTTTCTGGCGTGTCCAAAAATTTAGTTACCTGGGTTGAATATTCAACAATGGAGTCTAGCGCTTCTCCGCGAATGTCAGTTGTTGTGCGCGTAATCTCGGCAAGCGTATCCCCAAACCTACCGACATCCGTAATATCCTTCCACGCTTGTTGCATCGCGATCATCGCCTTTTGATACTCTTCGACGCCGCCCATGTCTGGTCTGATCGCATTGAGTTGCAAAGCCTGCTTTGTAATTTCAGCCCCATGTACACCGTCAAAGCGTGTTGCCTGCGTCATCAAGTCCTTGATATAGGTGCGGTCCACGTTGGGATTAATCATCGCCAACTCTTGAGCTTGCCGCTGATACTGAGCCAACTCTTCCGGTGTATCTCCCAACAACGCTCGTCTGGCGTTGGCTTGCGTCTCCAGGATTAGGCTATCGATATATCCAGCCCCGAAATAAGCAGAAGCTGCTCCTATCATTCCGCCTGTTGCTAATCCTCCACCTGCATTTGCTACCTCGGTTTGTATTCTGGCTTTTTCTGCATTGAGCGCTTGCACTTCTTGACGGATCGCTTCGATCTCACGCCTTGCCTGGTCATCGATTGTGACCTTTGGCATTGCCCTTGTGGAATCGAGTCCACCTAGTTGTCGCTTCAAGTCTTGAATCTCACGCTGCATCTTTTCTAATTCACGGTTAAAACCATAAGCGCTCCGTTCTGCCTCTTGCTTCATCTTGCGCATTTCTTTTATCATTTGTTCGGTGGCATCATCCAGCCCCATCATTTCCTTTACGGTTTTTCGGGTCATTTTGACAACTTCCGCAAGCTCTGGTGTAATGCGGTTTCGTGCCTGTAATTGCGCGGTGATTCCTACAACGGTACCCACTTTATTACCCCCTTTTAATCCAAAGCAAAAGGCACCTTGATAGGTGCCTTCACTAATAAATTGTGTAGTAAACAATTGACCAACCAAGTAACGCAATTAATAACGGCAATGTAATACTTACGAGAAAACCAACTGTGTCGGCTAGTAAATTGGTCAAAAATCTACCTTCTACATGTTTTGTTTTTTTAAACAAACCACTTATTAAGTTTATGAAAAATAGTATTACACCGATAAAAATCAGGATGAAACCTAATAAGGTTAGCATGTTTTCCCCTCCCGCCTACATTCTACCCCACCTCCTTTAATGAGTCAGTCCAAACAGTTCGGGAACAACCGACAAGATACGACAAAAAGCACACCCGAGTTTGAGTGTGCTTTCGCGATTTAGTGAACTGGCTGACCAAACGCATAGTCGAGCAGTTGCTCGTATTTCCCTTTTATGATGGCCCATATCACTTGGGCAAGAAAGTCCAATCGAATGTCATCAGGCTGATCTTTAAGTACGTCAACAATCACTTGTGGCGATATATATCTATTGTCTTCGGCAACTTTCCTCCAATCGAATCTGAGGTGGTGGAACATCTGACTATATGTTGTTATGTCTCTTGGAGGGTGGGTTTGGTATATTTTTTTGATTAAATCAATTTCTTTCGAGCCTATGACTTTGCTCATAACTCCGGTTCCTCCTTAAACTTCGGAGGCAACACCACGTTTACAACCGTGCTGTCTGTGATATACTGTTATGTAAAGGGCGTTGCCCCGGTTATTTATGAGTTCATCTTCTTGTCCCGCCAAGAACTGAGAAGATGGACTTTTTATTTTGTTTTTCTACCATGGTTATCATATCCCCTCATGCGACGTTTCCATCTTTGAATTTGTTTATGAAATATACCTGCCCCTTCCCCGTAACTTTAGGCGTCTTGCTTATGGTAATGTGACCATCTGAATGAGTGACGCTAGTCTCCTTGATTTCAAAAAGCCCCATTTCCATCGACTTTTGTGTCGGCATATTGTAGTCAGTTCCTTTTCTCTTTATCAGGTAGCCATTTTCACGCAGCCATTGAAAAAGACGATTTTGTCCAATCTGTATGCCGTTTTGTTTAAGGATTTTGGCAAGTTCACCAACCAGAATGCTTGTCTTACTTGTAGTGACAGCTTCTGCAAAAATGACCTTTGGTTTGTCAGCTTCGATTTGTTTTTGTGCTGCGATACGTGCCTCGCGCTCTGCTTTCAGATCAGTCGCCAGACGTATTAGTGTATCAGGGTTCAGCAAAACTTCCTCTAGCTTCTCTGGCGTCAGATATGCGCCGTGCTTCTGTACGGATGGAAGCATGTCCTCGTATAGCCAATCTTGAAACGGCTCAGCCTTTGGTTTTTCAGACTTACCAAGAACACGATTCAATGCAAGGTTTGTGATAAATGCTTCACCTGCGTTATTTAATTTTCGGATTCGGTTTAACGCCGAAACCGAAATATCGCTATTTTTAACAATGAACACTTGTCCTTTTTTGCAAAACTTCGTTACTTCTTCGGTCCTTGCATATTCAAGAACTGTCGAAACGCTTTTAGCCAAGATTAGAAAATCACCGTGAAAGTCAAAATTAACATCTTCTTTAAACAGTATCATCACTTCTTGACCTTCAAATAATTTTAATTGAGTGCTCATTTTCCAGCCTCCTTGCCCTTTTGTTTACCTTTTACTACAATATGTTTACGCAACTTCACCAAGCAGTTCATCAATAGTACTTAACTTAAACAATTCCTTTAGCTTTACAGCGATGTCGATAGATAGCCGGCAATTTCCATTTTCGATCTTGTTGTAGTATTGCTGAGAAATACCGCAGTGCTTAGCAACTTCTTTTTGAGTAAGGAAATTAATCCTTCGATAGTATTCAATTTTGTTTTTTGGTATAGCCATTTGATTTCCTCCTTTCACTTTTATGTTTTAATTATACAACTATATGTTTTAAGGTCAATACTATGAGGTGTTTTTTATGATGATTTTTTCGCAACGTTTAAAGTGGCTCCGCGAGAAAAAAGGGTTCACCCAAAAGGAGATGGCTGAAAAGCTAGGCATATCTCAGCAGTATTATGGTCGATTTGAAAAAGGAGCAGGGCAACCTAACCTTGAAACTCTGTTTAAATTAAGGTACATACTAGGTGAATCACTCGATTTTTTATTAGGTGTATACCTAGAAGACTATCTGGCAGAAGAACTGTACGATGAGTATATTGAAGCTAGGATGAACCGCGAAGATGCTGAGCATCAGTTAAAAGTAGTTGAAGAACTTTATGATGAATCAAGCCCAAATTTCGAATCACACCTTAACGCGATAGTTAATATCAGGAGTAGACTACAACAGTTGAAGTCCAAAGAAGAAAATGCATTGAACAAGTTTTTTGATTATCTGACTCAAATACCGGGTATTGACGGCGAGTATGCACAAAAGGAGTTCTGGATCAAAAGATACGAAACTGCAACTGGCGAACAAGACAGTTATGAGACTAAACTTATCCGAAGTATCGAAGAGATACAAAAAGACGCTCCCGAGTGAGAGCGTCTTTATCGTTTCATTCTGTTACCAATTGCTCTATGCAAATAAAGAATTAAAAACATTGCTGTAACTGAAACATTGCAGTAATATTGGTTATATAAGTCGTATAACTCGCTTACAATAAAAATGACCGTAGGTGCTCGCAACACCTACGGCCTGCACAATAGACGTTCCCCCCAGGGGGGCGGCTCAATTAATCAGCGAAAAGACCGCCTGGCCTTCCAAGCTCAAGGGCGGTCTATTTCTTTTTGAGGTAAGTCAGCAAAGCCAAGATGAACATACCGAACATGAACATCAATGACAGCGCTTGATAGACCTCCATCAGCCTCACCCCCTTTCTACTGGGGATGAGCCGACCACCCTTGAGGAGCCGATTCTATTGTACATGGAAGATTATAGCACGAAGACACTCTCGGTCGGGAGTGTCTTCGTTATTTCTCTCTTCGTGACCACATGTTTTAAGAAGGTAGAATCAATACACTTTCCGACAGGATTCCCCATCTTTTCTGTTGAATGGTAGCTGCTGGAAGGGGGTGAGACAAATGAAAGAGATCGATTTTCAAGCCATTGAAGAAGTAATCATCCAAAAACACATCAACTCACTCAAAAATCCAGAGAGTGAATTTGCTGTGTCAATGACAAAATTGGCGGCTCGACTGGCTACGTATGCCGTAATGGAGTATCACAAGCAGCTTCAAGCGACTCGGTCAGAGACTGAATAACGCTTTCCTTTATCTTTTCAGACAAGATTGGATCTTGCACCATCTTTATGGTTGTGTTGATGTCAACCGCACGCTGATTTGCAATCTCTTCTCGCACGATTTCTCGAATTCGTCGTTCAGAAAGGAACATTTCATTATCACCTCGCTTAAATGTTGGAGAAGGCTATTGCCCCGCCTTCTCCATCTCCTCAGCTTCTACTGCCTGACACGCCATGATAAACAGCTTCTGCATGTACGGCTCGACTTCGTACTCTACGAGATCGACTGGTCGTCCTCGTCCGCTGAGGAAAGCCCGACAGAGGTGGCTTGCTTCTCCGTCGGTTCGGATGAGTTTTTTAGCTCTTCCACCACTTCCTGCTCTGACTTCACCTTCGAGTTCACTTCGTTTACCTTTTGCAACAGTGCCAGATAGCCTTCTGGATCACGCTCAAAGAGTTTTGCTGGCAGGTCGAACTTGTCTTTTGCCCGATACGCCAGCAACAACTCTTTGCTATTCCACGGGAAGTCGTGTTCGGTGGCCTTAACGATCCGAGCATCGTTGTACTTGTAAGAGTCGAAGCCACCCTCCCTATCGACCGCATGTCGGAAGCAAACGCGCTCTTCAAGCAGTGTGAGTTGCCGCACATTCCACTCTTCGCCGTCGATGGTGACGGTGACTGAACGACGTTGTACAGGCTCCTGTGCTTTCGCCAAGTATTTTTCCAGTTTACTCATGGTTTTCTCCCCCTATTCGATGTATTCAGGCAGCTCGTCCAGATAGTCTGGCTTCTCGTTGGACATGCCTTTGATCTCATACGTCGCGTTATCGTTGCCATCAGCCTTCGCTTCCCACAAGGTCAACTCTTCTGGGTTCAGCACAATGTTGGAAATGCGGACGCGCTCTGTATTGCCCGCCTCTTTGTCCAGTGTCTCGCCTATCAAAAACGGCAGGACAGGTGTCTTGCCTTGTGTCAGTTGCTCAACGCAGTAGTATTTCAGCGCGGCGTTGGTTGCCGTGATCGTCAGGGTCACTTCGACGTGCCAGTCGTTGATCGTCTGGATTTTGCCTTTTTGCAGACGGTTCGTGTCGCCGTACTCGACTTTGAGGACGAATCTGCCCTCCAGCGTCCCGTAGATGGGATCGCCGTTGTCGTCGTAGACTTGGCAGTTTTTCAGTTTGATATCGCGTGCAATAGCCATCTACAGCACCTCCCAGTCGATGTCGAAGTATTCGATGGCATCGAGCGGCTTGGCTTTCAGCAAGAAGCCTCGGCGGTCGCCCTCGCCGTTTTTCAGGTCCGTAAACGACCAGCCCGTATCAATCGCGCCCTGCTGCTCACGAACGGTCATATAGGCGTTGACCGCGGAGACGAACACCGCGCCGCCCAGGTCGTTGTTGCTCAATCTGCCTTTGTACTTTTTGCCCACGGCATTGATGTCGTTGACGATCTGATCGAGTGTCATGCTGACGCGGATTTTGCCGTAGTCTTCGCGGTCTTTCGGGCCGAGTACGGAGAGTGTGTTTACGGCACTCTCGATGATGTACACGTCTCCATCCCGTGTCGCAATCAATGTCCCGGTGCTGAGGGCGTTCAGGATTTCGGTGTGGCCCCAATCCTTCAGTGCCTTTTTCAGCGGCACGACGACCGCGGTCAAAGACTCGTGGGCAGGCGTTGCCGCGATCATGCCCGCTACCCACGCCGCCCACTGCAAGCTGCCGTACACTTTTCCGTTGTTGTGCTGGCCTGCGATGGCGCAATTGACGACAAAACGGGCGTTTTGCGCGACAGAGCGTTCCGTGTGCTTGGTCATGTTTTCGTCGTCATTGCTGCTCCCACCGATGACCAGTGTACTCAGCTTTTTATTCAGCGTACGACGATCGCTCATAAACTGCTTGGCTGCCGCCTGCACAGCCGGATCGTCGAACGGCAGATACATGGCATCAAAGTCAGCGCCGGATACAGCAGCAAAAAGCTTGGTGGCATCGGTTGGAGCCAGGCCAGCGTTGCCAGAGACGCCACCTGTCAGCAGAGTTTCGGCAACGTCTGTGATTGGTGTGTCTCCGATCTTGGAGACACGAACGTAGATGGACTGGGCAGTCTTGGCTACCAGTTCTGTCGCATCAGCAAAGGAGAACTTCTCGGTCTTGATCGGCCCTTTCACCTGCAACTCTTTTTTGCCCAGTTCTGCCGTTGAAGCACTGATGGATACGGCGATACTGTTGCCTTTTGTGCCCGGATACAACGCCTCGATCTGGATAGCATCAGCCTGTGTATAGGCCGCTTTTACCGCGTTGCCGTTTGTCATGCGATAGCCGATGATGGTTGCCCCGCCCTCGGCTGCCAGCTCGATCACATCAACCTCGCCAAAGGTTTCTGAAATGCGCTCGTCATACCCGGTCATCTTGACCATTGTATCCGGCGCCCCCCACTCTGCCTGGTACGGAACCAGCACGACGCCGCTCTTTGGCACGACGCGTTCTTTTGCTTTTGCGATCAGTTCGACCGTTACCCCCGGCCGTTCACGTTGAATGGTCATGACTACACACCGCCTTTGTACTTGGCGATCCGACGCTTTACTTCGCTCTCGGCCACCGCTTGATTGTCTTTCACATCAAAAAGAGCGCCCGCTACTTCAAAGCGTTCTGCCTTGATGTATGCTGCGCTCTCAATCCACTCCTGCTTTGTTCTGCTGATCTCAGGAGCATCGTTACTCTGTTCTTTTCGGACAGCCACTATGACCAGTCCCCCTCGATTTCAAATGTGTTGATTTTCTCGACTTGCGGGCGCGGAATCGCTACTTTGTACTCGAACCGAAAGGTGATTTCCGTCCGGTCTTTTTTGTCCGAGCGGACTCGAAACGACGTGTTGTCGATGTCGATATACAAACCGTCCGTCTTGCCCCGGTAGCTGTATCGCTCGCGGCGAAGCAGTTGCCGCAGCGGATCGGTAGAGATCGGCTCGTACACCTCTTGACCGCCGACCTTACGTTTTGGGTGGTGCAACACGATCCCGGCGTCGGAGATCACTTTGTACGACGTCAGAGTGTTGCCGCGCTCAGTCACTTCCTGCGTCTGAACAAACACAATCGGCGGCTGAAACTTGCCAGATAGCCACACATCCAAGCTATCCAGGATGGCGAGGTCCGGGTACGCCTCGTTTAACAAGTCGATGATGCACGACAACTCACGGTTTTCCATCACTTCACCATCCTTTCCAGTTCAGCTTGCAGCAGTTTTTCTAGCAGTGCCTTCATCCCGCCCCGGAAGTTTTGCAGCGCGATGTCAAAGTATTTCCTGCCGATGAAACTACGTGGTTTCACCGTGAAACCGCTCTTTGCGGATGGATCATAAATAAACCTACCCACACTGTTCCAGTACCCCGGCACGAAATACGGCTTATTGATCGTATACCCGTCGTTGAGGTGCTCGGCATATGTCAGGTTGGAGCCGACCTCAAGCGTCAAGGTGTCTCGATCTCCGTCAAACTCCCAGACGTTGTTGGGATCGCCCTGAGAAAAGGAGTTCCAGAGTGTCCCGGTATCGATCAAGTCCTGGCGGCTCAGTTCCTCGATGACATGGTTAAGCAGTTCTTCGCCCAACTGGTACATGATACGCTCAAGTGCCTGCGGCGCGCCTCGATGCAGCTTTTCCATCCGTTTTTGAAACTCTCGGAAGTCCACTACTCGGCACCTCGCTTCTCCTGGATGGCGATAACAGACAGCAGGCGGCGGCCGGGCGTCACTGCTACAACCACAAAATCACCCCGTCCCGGTAACTCCAGCACGTCGTCTTTGCGGACATCCTCGGTCAGCAAAAACCCGAGTGTGGCTTTATACTCCCATGTCACCGGGTCAGCGTTCGCCGGACGTTGCCAGGACGACTCTACGGCCCGTATACAGCCCATAACTATTCGGGAGGGTAGTTCTATTGTGCTAATCCTGTTGCGCGCGTCTCTGGCCGTTTCTGTGCGTCTCAGAACGATCTGATCGTTCATCCGATGGTTCACAGCAGCATCACCTTTATGTTACCGCCATCGGTCGCCTCAGCTGTGTATGCCATCCACTGGCGCAGCAGCGAGTCGACCAGTGGACTGCCTGTCGTCACAGCTGCCCGATCAACCGACCAGGAGTAGCCCTGATCGGACTCTGATGTGATGCCGCGCGCCTCTGCACCAAGTACCTCGTCATTATCCGTGAGGGCCATCGCTTCGACCAAGCGAAAATGAGCGACTTCCAGACGGCCGTCATCATCTACGAACGGTCGCGATGTGAACAACTCAATGCGCACTTTGGCCTCGTCGATGAGGTAAGAAAGCCGCTCAGGAGTCATTTCCTGAACGGCCCGTGTGCTACTCTGCTGCTTTACCTTCTCCGGCGTCAGCATCGGTTCCACCCTCTTCTGATTTGCCCTCAGCTTTCTTACGGCTAGCAGGCTTCACTTCCTCCAGCAGTTCAAAATCCTTGCGTTCTTTCAGTTTCGCAAGAACCTTGGCGTCATCCACCCGCACAAGCTTGTCCTTCTCAAAACGATAACCGTAAGCTTGCAGCGAGGCGTTTGCTCCGATAAATTTAACGAGCATCAAAACTCCACCCCTTCGACGTAGGCAACCGCTGCTGGTTCCTCGAAGATCGGGTCAAAGTCGGAGTGGATCGCGTAGAAACGTTTGTCAGCGTAGATGGCTTCTTTGCCCTCCGTCGTCTTGCGAATCTGCATGTCATAGGTATGCACCATGACAAAGTTCGGCTGGTACGTGAACAGGATCGCGCCTTCTGGCATGTGCGGGACTTCCTCCACGTCGTAGGCGTTGATCTTTTTCACTCCGCCAGTGATTTGCAGTTGCACTGCCGCCGAGTTATCCAGCTCCGCCAGCTTTTGCAGTCGCTTGGAGTAGGTGTTCGGGTGCATGAAGTATTTGAAGGTGCCGCCCGTGCGCTGGCGTGTCGGAATGGCACGCTCCAACTCAAACAGAATACCCTTTTTCTCGCTGGCGGAGATCGTTGCCCAATCAATGTAGTTCCCGTTTGCCTTCGCCAGCTTCAGCCAGCCGTCATTGATCTTCAAAAAGTCATAGTCAGGGTTGCCGGAATCTGTTGCGGTGTCGCCGTTAAAGCCCAGGTCCTGCATATTGTCGCCATAGTTCAGTGTCATGTGGCGAAGAATGACTTCTTCCGCATTTTGTCCGCGCACGCGCTGCGTCTGACGAATGAACTCCTCCGTGATCTCGAACGGCAGAACAACAGGCGTAACCGAGTAAGGCACTTGTGGGAAGGTTGGCTTTTTTGTGTTCGTCGCCATGACATCTTCAACCTTCGAACGGAGATTCCGACCAGTCACCCCGATCTTGTCGATAGTTCCTTGAGCCGACGTCCGCGTCTCGTGTCGGATACCTTTCAAGAAAGCTGTGGAGTCATACGCCATGTCCATGAACTTTTCGACTTGTTTATAGTTGAGCGCCGAAGAGTCGTTTGTTGTTACTGTTGCAGATTTGATGATCTGTCCGTTTTTATTCATGCTCTTCATTCCTCCTTACAACAGCCCAGCAAAGGAACTGCCGTCATCTTTTTGGATTGTGCCATCACCTGGTGTCTGTTGGCTGGCACCACGTGCGTTCTTAATAAACTGCACTTCTTGACCCAGTGTCTCGACTTGCTTCGAGAGTGGCTCCAGCGCTTTTGTGATCGCGTCAGTCAACGCGGCAGTGGCCGGATCGGTTTGTTGTCCGCCAGTCTCCCCGCCGTTTTCGGCCTTCTTCAACTCAGCCACTTCTGCTTGCAGGTCGGTCAACTGTTTGGTAATAGGCGTCATAGCCGCCTCTACTGCCTTTTGAATGTCTTCTGCTTTCACGTCATCGTCCTCCTTGTTTCCTGTCTGGTCGTCTACTTCGGCCAGCAGGTCAGTGATTGTGGTATGGACTTGCTTCAATTTGTCCAAGCGAGCTGCGGATAGCTTCTTGCCTGCCTTGGCAATCTCTACAGGCGGTTTGCCCAACGCTTTGGCAATATCGCTTGCGCCGAGAATTTCTTGCAAAATATCAGCAAAGTCCTGAATAGCTTCCCTTGCCTTTTCAGGATCGCTTTCAAACTCATATCGATCAGTTTGCCAGTTGTAACGGCGGATAGTGGTTTCAAAGGCATTCCAAGCGTTCCAAAAGTCGTTTGTTTTTTTATTCCGCTCGTACTTGTCTTTGACATCACCTTTGATGATGCGGGAGACAGCTTTGGCAATCGAATGCAAAAGCCCCTTCTCTACCGTTTCATCGTCGGTATCCGAAGAGGCTCCCTCAATCTTCTCCCGTTTCCCCACTCCCCACATGGAAAAACCAGTGATTTCGCCTTTCTCGATCTGTTCCCATGTATCGGCGTCCGTCACCTTAACACCAGCGACCCATGACCCTTTTTTGATTTCCTGATCGCCAAGAGCCATGTCCAGCGGGGCAATGTACGACTCGACCACATAGCCTTTATCAGCTTCAAGATCGTGCTGCTTGTCGATGTTGTAGGTGTTCTGTCGCTCCATAAAGCCGTGAGCTGCCTTTTCGATCTCTTCGGCGGTCATCATATCACCGTGAGCATCTGCGACGTCTGGCTCATAGACAAGGCCGTACACGATCTGCTTGGCTTTGTCCGCTTTGGCGATGCGGATATCCTTTTGCAACGGCTCCTTGCCCTCTTCCTTGATGATCGCGAACGGGCGGCCATTGGCTCCCTTGTCTACCAAGGAGATATGCGTAATCTTTGCGTCCTTTAGTGCATATGGCACTATATTCACCCCCTCTCTGGTCGCGTAAGAATTACATCTTCTGTGCTACCTGGTATCGACCTCATCTTTCTCACCCCCTTTTATTAGTCGAATAAAGATTGCATCGTGCAACGGCAATGAATGAATTCTTCCGGTCTGCCGTCAGGGTCACCTGGATACATCAGTTTGCTCTTTCCTACTTTGAAAGGCTCATCCAGCTTCCTGACTTGGCCATTAGCCCTTTTATGCGTATCACGCGTGCGCTTGTTGTTCGCAGCACGCCAGCGCTTCTTTTTGACAAGACCAGACTGCTTCCAGCCCTCCAGCTTACCGCCGTTTGCCGCCGCAGTAGAAATCGTCCGCGATACCCTCACGGCGCGAGTCATCGAGAACGGCCCTTCCTCGCCGTTGGCTGCCTGCTTGCTTACCTCTTTGACCAGCATAGCGCGTTCTGCTGGTGTCTCGCCGCTTTCGATCGCGCGCTGGAAAGAACGCAGCATGTGATCGGCTGCAGTGTTGTTCATGGCAGGTACTAGCTTTTTCAGCTTCTTGGCGAACTTGGCTGCTGCCTTGTTCTGTTGCTCCCACTTTGCCTCCGGGTTAATCCCTATTGCCTCGGATTCTCCTGCAAGATGGAACAGCGGCATGAATGCGTCATAAACAGCTTGTTCGAACTTCTCCTGAAAAAAGTCTCCTGCCTGGACAGCGACAATCACTTTCCACAACTCATCAGCGTCTACAGCCAACTCGTCGCTCAGTTCCTGGATCGCTTCGTCGAGTGCCTTTCCTTGCAACTCCAGTATGTCAGCGATTGCTTCCTCGCCCTCTTTGTACAGCTTATCCAGCAACGCGCGCTCGGCATGGGTCAGGTCAAGGCTATCGAGAAAATCATCATCGTCAGCTTTGGCAATCAGGTACAGGCACTGGTCACACATGCTGGCGATCCCTCGTTTCTCGGAGCAATCGCTTGGCAACCGTAGCCAGCTTTTCTTCCGGGTCTGCGCCATGTTCCAATACCCCGAACGAATCAGGTGCAGGGGTAAGCTGCGAGATCGGCGTGTCCAGATAGCCTGCTGGGTAACGGCCCTCGTCGATGACAGCTCCCAACACTTCTTCTGCGATCGGAATGAGGTCACGGACAACCAAAATCCCCCGGTCGGCCAGGTAATCCAGCATGGCCTTGCGCTCTTCTGGGTCACTGATTTTCGGGCTGCGAAGGATCGCCTTTACCCGGTAAACACCGATCGAAGGAAGTAGGCGTTTGTTGAAAATCTCGTCCATGAGCCACTTTCGGTATGGCTGGAAGACTTGTTCCTCCGCGATACGGCGGGCATTGTCGCTAGTCGCACGGTTGTAGTCCTCCGACTCGCCAGTTAGGATAGGCGGCAGACGGAAAGAAGATCGTGTTTCCTTCCGCTTTTCTCGGTTGTACTCAAGAAAAAGAGCATCTTGCTGGAGAAGGTCGTTCAATTTGTCCAGCTTGATGCTCGTTTTCTCCTTTTCTTCGCCCGTAAGACCCTTGTCATAGCCCTGTACTTCGAGATATAGGATACCGCCGTGTGAGCCCTTCCCCTTTGCTGCCTTCAGGGCCTCAATCGACTTCGGGGCCAGTTCCCCGTTCATGACAGTCAAGATCATCGCCAGCATGCGCCCGTTGTCAAAGTAGTCGAGATTCAGTTCCTCCGCCTTCCTCGAACCGACTACGCCCGGCGAGTTGCCCGACCATCGCGGCTCGCCATACGTACCGTTGCCGAGCTGCAGGTGGATGACTTCGTTTCCCTCTCCAGGTGCTCCGAACTCCCGGAACCACGTAATGCTGGCCCCTCTCTTCTGCGCGTATCTTCGCACCCATTTGGATTGCGTGAATTCTTCAACCTTTCCCTGCACCAATCGTCGGTACTTCATGTCAACCTTTTCTAGCGGTGCCGTGCAGCGCATATACTCCGGCGGAATCCGGTATATGGCAGGCAATCCGCCGCCGTGCGCCACCTCGATATACGCGTTACCGCAATGCTCAATGTCTTCGACTAGCTGGCTCAACAGTTGTTCAACCGATTCCTCCAGATTGGCTGTCTGCATAAAACGGTCGGCAACATCCCATTCAGCCTTCGCAGTGTCATCACTTTGGCCTGGCAGGTACTCCAGCGAATAGCCATATCCAGTGACGTTTGTCTTGTACGCTTCGACACACTGCGGGATGATATTGCTCTGCTTTACTACCTGCACGCATGCCAACGGGTCAAGTGTTGGTCGTATCAGCTTGTGTTCGTCGTACTCATGTTCAAACTGATCGGTAACTAGCTGCTGGCTTTCGCCGCCACTCTCTGCCTTGCCAATCGGGTACCACCCTGTAGCGTCCGACATTAAATCCAGCCTCCTCCCCCGTTACGTCGTCTTTCTTCGCGTTTGGACGTCTTACGCAGCAGATGCCACATGGTATACAGTGCATACCGCAGCGCGTCCAGCGCGTGGTCGTTCTCTTTTACCACCTCGTCTTCTCCCCTTGCCTGTGCTTTTGGGTCCCATAGGTAGGAAAAAAACTCCCGAATTAGGTTGACACATGAACGATGCACAAAAAGACGACCTTCATGTCCATCCAGTAACTGTTGGACCAATTGAATGCCGTCGATCACATCGTTACTCGCGCCCTTGATGGAGAAACCGCGCTTTTTGAACTCGATGATAAGCGCTGCTGCCGATGGATCAAGGAAAATATACTCGGGCTTGTCCGAGCCAAGAAAGTGAATAAACTCATCTGCATATTGCGAAACGGTCTTTTGCCGCGCTTGTGATTCTTCTTCGCTCGTACTCTTCTTCTTCTGACCAGCCCCGTAGTAATACTCCCTGATGACGTAAAAGTCCGTACCCTTCTGGCCAATCAACAGGAATGTCGTCGGGTTGTTCATCCCGTAGTCACCGCCGACAAACAGCCTATCGAACGAATCAGGCAATTCGTCAACGACATGAACATCCTCATCAAACATGTCATATACGATGCCCGCAGCCATCACCCACAAACCGAGAATGTACCTTTTGAAGAATACTCCGCTGAACATTCGTCGAAAGCGCTCTTTCGTGCGCTCGGAGAGACTCAGGTTGTCATCCATCGTAAAGTGGAGCACAAGGATTTTCTTTTCCTTCGCTTTGTCGATGAAATCGGTCTTGAACCAGTGATACGGCCCGGCAGGGTTACAGTTGAAGAATATCTTCGCCCCGTTGCCGTCGGTCTCTGCCGAGCAACGGCCTATCGCCTGATCGACAAACGAGCGCGGAAACAGCGCCACCTCATCCAGGTATGCTCCGGCTGCCGTCAGCCCCTGCAACGTATCCTGGCTGGCCTCGTTGTTGGCGCCGAATAGGTAGTAGGTGTTCGTGCCGATGATGATATGCGGGTTTTCTGAGCGGTGATAGTGATAGTCGATTCCCTTCGCCGTCAGAATCTGAAACATCGGTTCCAGGACGTTACGTTTGAGCGCGCCCATCGACTTCCCGGCCACGATGAAGTTTTGCTGGCGATGTTTTGCCAGCGACCAGGTGATAAACGAATCAATGCAACCGATGGTTTTACCCGACCGGATCGCACCCTCGGCGATCACCATGTCATAGTCGCGATACGGACTGCTGTCCGTCCACCACATTAGCAACTTTTTTTGCTTGAGGCTAAAAGGCACGAACTTGAACGACGTGGTTTTCTTACGCCTCTTCATCGTTGCTGTTCACCTCATCCGCGAAAACCTCTGCTGCCTGCGCGTCCAGTGCCGCAGCATACCCGCTGTTTTGAGCGTGTGCATCGCCGTCGGAATCCCCACGCAGGTTCCCAACCTCCAGCTTCAACTTCTCCACCCTCAAGCGCTGCTCTTCGGTCGCCAGCCCCTTGTTGCACATGTCCTCGTATTGCCGGATCAACGACTGCAACGTCGCCATAGCGCGTGACTGCGCCTGGAGGAACGTCGCTTGCTTGTCCCAAGCGTGCTGGTATTCCCACTCTTGTTCAAACGATGTTTCGCCATCCTTTTGCTTTTTTAACACTCGCGTCTCGTCCTGTTGATCGCGGACAAACATGATCTGCTGCGCCCGGATGATCGCCGTGTACTGGATCACAATGTTGTCCCAGAGCATGTCCAGTGGAGACCTAGTTTCGATCTGCTCCATGATCTCCAGTGTCTCTTCCGGGAAAAACTTACGAAAAAAGCCGTGGGTGACGGCGTTCGAGTTGCGCTTCGGCGCAGCTCCTCCCGAGTTTCCCACGGCGTTTTTGTTCCCTTTTGGCGCTCCGGCCTTTGACTCACGTTTGATTGTAGTACTACATTCACCTGTTTGTAGTACTACAATCCACTTGTCACGGCTCTTCCAGTTGCTGATCGTTTTTTCCTTCTCGCCCAGCATTTCAGCAAGTTCGCGATTGGTTATGTCGCCCTTGCGTTCCAGCCATATTTGCAGGGCGCGTTCTCGGTTCGGGCTTCTCGCCTTTGCCATCTACATCATCACCACCACCTATTGAGTTTGTTTTGAAAATCATCTGCTAACTAAAAGTTAGTGAGGTAAACGAGATTTACCTTTCAGCCCAAAAAGGTAAACGGCATTTACCCCCTGAAATCACGATCAAACCCTTGTAACTCTAGGGATCAATCGCTCTCAACTCTCGCGGAATATCTTATAAATATCTATTATCCGCGGCTGTTTCTGCCTCCAGATCATCTTCGTCCCACACATCCGCTGCGCTCTCGAACACCTGCAGCAGCGCATCGTCCGGATGTCTCCCAAACAGCGCATAGCGCGGGTTAATCACGATCCCCACTCGCCTTCCACCCACGACCATATACCCGATGACGCGGTGTTCCTCTAGCTTTCGCACAACCCTGATGCGAAACGGTTTGGATACGCCGACGATCTGGTCTATCATGGACCACGATAGCGGCCTCCCTTTTTCGCCATTCTCCCCATCCCCAACGAGGAGGTTGGTTTCCCAATCCATCAGGCATAACAGCGAAAACAAAAAACCGCGTTCCTGCAAGTCAAGCTGATTGTAGTACAACCGCTTTTGCTCCCTTGCTGAACGCAGTTTTATATGCTTGGGCATCCGACCGCCTTTTGACGCATCGAACACCTTGACGATTTCAGTTTGACGGCGGAGGATGGTCTCGGGGATCAGCTTCTCACCGGTGCTTGTATCAACGAAGTAGTCGCCAACCTTTTCAATCATCACTACATAACCACCACCATTTTGGTGAGCACAAAGAAAAGCACCATAGTTCAGGTGCTTTTTACACTGCTTCTTTTGGCATAAGTTTTTTCTTATACAAGTTTGTAGCATCTCTGATAATATTAAAGTCAAATTCCACTGATTTTCTAGCTGAATTAATGCTCCTGATTTTCTTGTTTGCTCGTCGGGTTTTGTCTATTGATCTTGACCTAGCAGCAACCGCCTGCGCTTGCTTTTCTAGGAATAATTCAATAAAAACACCTATGAGCAAAGGGAACTTCAACGCAGGAAAAAAGAATTGTTTTAATCTAACAGAACGTTGTTCTTTTATGCACTTAATCATCACCCCACCATGCAGGTAAGCAATAATAAACGGAAGTGCTGAGACGAATAATAGCGATCTCCGGCGCACTTTAACTCCGCTATCTAAGAATTTCAGATAAATACCAACGACTAACCCAACATACACCAACAGGGCAATGTGGACGAACATATCCATTATAACCCCTCCCTTGCCTTAACCCTCTGCTTTTCGTCCTTTGTAATGATCTACGCGTTCTTGAAACGAAATAGCACCATGTTTTTCGCGTTCCCGGTTCCTTAATTCTTCCCTGAACCGCTTTTCTTCTTCAGTGCTATATACAATCCAATCAATCAAGCCCAAAACTAACCAAAACCCACACAATTTCCAGACGGTTTCAAGTGATATCGGGTAATTTAATATGTGCACTATCTTATTTTCTGTTACTGATGAATGGTTTAAATAAATTCCGTAAAACATCGATGTGAGCGAAATGCAAAATCCTGCTACTGAAAACCAAAACCCAACTTCCCTAACAATCCTTCCCACAGAAGAAGCTGACAGCATACTTGAGTATTCAAACACAAAAGGCACCAGAAAAAGTACAAGCGATCCAAAAGTAACAGCCAACGGAACGTTGCCAGCCAATAACGTCGTTCTCAAAACAAAGTACGCCAGAAGGATATATCCTGCTCTAAATCCAAAATACTTGTCCATCATCTGAACTGCCGCCCTTTATATCTGTTTACCCTATTTTACCATAATGTAGACGGGATTGGTACGTTTTTCCTAATTGATAGTTTTGATTTGACACCTGAGGTCTGTTTATCTCTTAACGAAAAACTCCGCCCCGTTTCCGAGGCGGTAACGGAAGGGGTTCTCACGAAAGAAAAAGCTCCTTTCACTTATAGGTGGCTTTCGTGTGACAAAAATCGTGCTTTTCAACTCAACCACAGAGAAAACAGGTAGATTCCTCCTAACATGACGGCGGCGCTCAAAATCCCCCGCAACCACTTTGGCGCTAGCGTGTTTACCAACGCCAGGGCAACAGCAAGCCCTACTACAAACACCCCCAGCTTGATCGCACCAGTCGTTATCCACGGCGCATCTACAGTCAAGTCTAATGCCATATGTATCGCCTCCACCCCTTATATCGACAAAAACAGCTTATCCCACAAGGAATAAGCTGTTCATCAGTCGCTCAGATATTTTCGCCTGCGCACGCTTGATGTGCGTGGCCACGCTGCTTTTGCTGATTCCTAACATATCGGCAATGGCTTCATACGAGAAGCACTCTCCGTGAGCCAACACATAGCACTCTCTTTCCCTCTCACTCAACACGCACAATGCCTCTTCGATCTGCTGCATTTCCCACTCTGTTAGGTTCACCGGGCTACCTGCTGTGCTTCGCGCAACGTACGCCTGCATCTTGACAGGGTCCATAAGCTTCTCCCTCTGATAAGCGGCCTGGCGCTCTGCTCCACGACGGTTACCTGGACGCCGACCTGTCTCCAACCACTCAATGATCCACTCCACTTCACCGCGCATCTCGCCGATCAGTTGACGCTCTGCCATGGCATCTTCGTTTCCGGCCTCAGCAGACGCTCTGAGCGCCTCGTAGGCGGCGTTTAGTCCTTTTCGAGTCTTTTTATAATCCATAAGCAAATCGTGCATGAGAACCCCTCCCCAATGCGTTTATTTGCGTGCTTTGTTTTTATCTTTTAGAAACTGCCTTGGCCCGGTATCACCCATCAGCCTGCGAAGCTGCTCGATCGTCAGAACCTCGGCTGGCTTGTTCGGCGGCGGCTTGCGTTGGCGCTCCGTTGCGCGCTCCAGATGATCCGTGAAACTAATCGGTTTGTTCTCTTTTCGCTTTTTGAACTGTAGGATGTCGCGAATCTTCGCCATGGCTCGTTCCTCCTTTGGTGGGCAAAACAAAAGAGAGCGCCAGAACACACCCGTATTGGGTGAACATTCTGACGCCCTCTGCTTTTCAGTCAGGCATTTATTTAGCTTTGCGATAACGTTTGCGTCTGGTATCTTCGGTATCAAGCAGTTTGTCATCCTGGGTGATGATCGTAAACCTGTGGTGAGCTTCGAGCTTGTAGTTCTCCACGACATTCCCGTCTTCAATGATGATGACCCTGACACCTTTTTCTAAGGGATATTTTACCACAGTTTCTGCTTTTTCAACAGCACTCATCTTCCGTTCCCCCTGTCCGTTTGCTCGTGGTATAATTGTTTTGGCGAACATATATACGCGCTCCCGGCTGGGGGCTGTTTTTTGTTTTGGCGGACTTTCATCAAGTGAGTTTTTTCTTAACCTGTTCAGCGTGATCGGGGCAAACATCGCAATTAGCCCAAAGATTTACAGCGCATTTTGAGCAAATTTTCTTATCACATGTTTCCGTCATTTCTTGAAAATCTACACTCGTTACGATTCCCGTACCCTCCGCATAATCGCAAAGCCGTGTATATTCATGTTCCCGGCATACCTCACAAAGATTATTCACGCCCTCACCTCATCACAATTTCTCTTTTGTTAAGCTATTCTCCGATGTCCCACCAGTCTTTATACTCAGGCAGCGCTCTTTTCAACGTCTCAATGATGTGCGGAACAGCATCGCTAGTTGAACGGATATGAATGTCAATTTTCTCTAAGGCTGCGCGAAACCTCTGGGCTTCCGCCTCTGCCGCAACCGCCCGTTGTATCCAGTGCGGCAGCGCTTCACGGGCTTCGGCGATGAAATGACCATCACGCGCACCTTGTCCAAAACTATCGGTCCAGCAAATAGTCTCTTGTTCAGGCATGCTGACAATATCGAGCGAATACTGATCGTGTTGTGACGTCTTCCAAGGCCCCGGCGTGGCGGCCTCGCACATGGCCAAGTCTTCTGCTGCGTCACGCATTCGCGATCACTCCTTTTGCCATAAGGTAAACCAGAGCTACAGCATGTGGCGCTGTCGGTACTGCTTGCTCTGTGGAGTAATCCATCTGATACTCGCCGTCATCAAAACTGTATGCTCCGCCGTAGTACCCGCCGTTCAGCGAGTGCGAGTATTCAAGATAGATACCTTGCTTCCGCGCTTCCCCCACCAGCACGACCATGCCTTCCCAGGTGAGGGAGAAGTGGGGGAGAAGCCCCTTGTTCTCCCCGCTGCTGTTATCAGTGCCGCCTATCCACACATTCGGGATACCGTCGTAGTAGACTACTTTCCACCCCAACGTCTCCGCTACTTTCGCATCAAGTTCCCTTCCTGCTTTCATTTGCCCACCTCCAGCAGTTCCGGGTTCTCATAGATGTTGTCGATCACTTCGCCCCTATCGTGTACAAGCCACAAATAACCGTGTAATCCAAATGTCACTGGAGGACTCCAGTCAACGTAAAATCCACCATTACGATATCTAACAACGCCTAGATCATTTTCCATTTTAAAGAAGTCGCCCTCGTAAATCTCTTTGCCGTGCTTGTCACGGAGTCCGGTGAATTGCATGATTACAGCATTCTCTACCGTTTCCCAAATAGGTTGCTTCCAAGTCTCTCCGTGTTCGTCAGTGATCTCCTGACGTTCATGGAAGGTATGGAGTTTAAATTTCCCATCCCAATCGACTTCAAATTTGTAGTTGCTTTTTGGATACACAACGCTGATGAGTTTGCTTCCATCCCAAGCCCGAAACTTGATCTCACGTCCTTGCATCCCGTTCCCCTCCTATAAAATTTCTATTTGCAGCTTTTTCCGTCGTTCTGAAAACAGCTTCGCCTTTGCCTCTTTCCGGTCGATCGGATAGATCGGCCGAACTATGAAACTAACCTCGATATCCGTCCCTTTGATGAGTATTTCAGTGTACTCCTGGATTTTGTAAGCATGGCCTTTGATGTAGTGGACAGTTCCAAGTTCGAACCACTTTATCCGATCATCATCATGTTTTAGTCTCACGTGGGCTTCGACAGCATGCTGTTCTTTATATGCCTTTTTCATCGACACATAGTCCGTCATCATAAGGTTTTGGCATGTGTACCAAACCGTTAACCTTGAGCCGTATAAAGTGAAGCGTTCGATCCCGAGGATGAGAAGGGACTTCTCGTTTACTTCGATCACATCACCAATTTTGTGCGGTTGCCTGAAAAGGCGGAATTCTGATTTGACTGTGGTAATGACTCTTCCTTTTGCCGCCATCGTATCCCGCCTTTCCAAAAGTAATGTTGTGTTACTTCCCTGCAAACGCAACTACTGCTGTGCAAGCCGATACACAAAAGACGATACCGATCACCATGATTGCAAACCATTTATCTTGGTTCATTTTGACCTTGTTGTCGTCCATGTAGTGGCTCCTTCCTTACCTGAGTTACCGATTTGTCAAATCGCCGCAGCATTCACAGCTATTCGCGCTTGCTCCACCTTTGTCAGATATCGTTGAGCCAGCGCTTGAATTCGACTCTTATCCGAATGCTTGGCTTCAAGCTGTTGGCCCGGATCAATAATCCCCTTGGCCTGTGACGCTTTGATTCCGAGTATCTCGACCATGGGAGGATCGCTACCTTCGTCAGTATTCAAATAGATAGCCGTGATCTGTTCCTGCTGCCCTTCCCGATTAAGACGACCAATGATTTGCTCATGGACTTTCGGAGACCAATCCAGTTCACCAAAGACGACAGTTGAGCAACGATGTTGCAGTCCATCAAGCCCTGCACCACTCCGAAGCGACATAATGAACAGATTGGTTTCGCCTTCCACAAACCTCCGAACTGATTCAGCCTTTTGCCGCTCGCTTTCGCTGCCGGTATACATGGCAGGCTGATAATCCGCCAGCTCCTCCAGCCAAATCTCGTAGACGTCACGGTGCCAGCCCATAAGCAGTACAGGTATATCTGCCTCCAAAAGCAACTTGACGTACCTGGACACTCCCCTTGCTTTACTGACACCTGTTGCATGCCGCATAAGTAGATCCAGTTCCCTCCCAGCCTGGCCGCGCTCTGTGAATGAGCCGAATGTGGCTTTGACAGCCAACTGCCTCGCCAAGTCTTCGACGGACTTGAGCGTCTGGTTATCTGGTTCTACATGTTCGACGATCACGTTGATAGGTGGCATTTGCTGGCCCACTTCGCGTTTAGTCCGCCGTAGCATGACGTTTTGTTCGCGTAGGAATGTTCCCAGTGCATCTGGATCACGAACTTCACGACTGCCAACGCACCACTCCCTTAAAAACTCATCGTAGCTTCCAAGGATGTGCGGTTCGATGAATTGCATGATATTCCAAATCTCCACCCCATAGTTATAAATCGGGGTTGCAGACAGTCCAAGGCGATATGTTGCTGCTTCGGATAGTCGTCGTGCCGCCTGGCCTTTTCCGCTGTCTGTCCCTGTCCTTAATTCTTGTATCTCGTCATAAACAACGGTTCTAAAGAAGCCATCGCCGAACGTGTCAATCCATCCCAGAAGCTGACTATATTTGAACAGGTAGACATCTGCTGCAGGTAAGTCATACGGCTTGGTTCCCTTGACCTTGTGAACCTTCAGCGTTGTAAACTCCTCGATTTTTTCTTGCCATTGACCCTGCAAGTGAGTTTGCATAACCACTGCAGCTGGTAGTGCCTGTCCTTCCAACAGCATGCCTGCCGCTGTGTAGGTTTTGCCGAGTCCCACGTCATCACCGAGCAGGAGAGAGTGTCGAGTGAGACATAACTCAATGGCCTGCGCTTGATACTGCCTGATCTTCTGGCCCGGCCGCAATCCTGCCCGGGACGGTGGAACATAATCCGGCCGCATGATAGTTTCCATTCGTTCCTGGTCCCTCTCAAACTGGATTCGTCCACCTTCCAAAACCTCTCGATCTCTATCAGACATGCGCATCGGATAGCGGATTATGAACCATGACAGATCGGCGCAATGACTCTTATCGTTCGGAAAAGTGTACGTACCCGTCTGCCATTTCGGAATACGTGGAAATAACTGCTTGAGCCTTATAGCGATGTGTGGCGGAATGTCTCGCATTTCCCACTTGTCATTTATCAGTGCAAGTTTTCCGTATGTTTTGGTCATAGCCAACCTGCCCCTAGAGATGCAACAATAGATGGTTTTCCATTTATCATAGGCGGCAATCCCATGCTTGTTCCTGTCAGCAGGATCAATCCTTTTACCTCTTGATGTCCAGCGTACCGTTCAAGCTGGCGGTATATCGCCTTGCGAGGGTATCGCGTCTTAACTTCCAAAACCACGTTGCCGAATGGAGTTTGAATAAGAAAATCCGGAATGTCTCTATCGGAGAGGTGCTTTTCTCGTTCAAAGCGAATCCCTTCGGATGTTAGGAAACGCTCGACCTCCATTTGTGTGAGTTTTTCTTGCGTGGTGCTGAATCTTTGTTGTTGGAGCCTAGACGCAAGATCATACATCGACTCCATGACTGCCATGCGCTTGCCTCCCTAACTATTGTGTATCCTCGGTATCCAACAGCCCTTCTTTGACCGCGCAATCGTCGCAGGTGTCATCATAAAAACTACTTTCATCAAGCTCAATTCCGCAAATCGCGCAACGATTTTCGTCCATCCGTCTTTCCTCCCTACACAGTTTGTAAAACTACTCGTGAATTTCGAATGTTGCTTCTACGCCTTGAATCAAAGCCTGATCTGCTTGGTAGAAATACATAAACTCATCATCTGCCGTTCTGATGTAACGGCCGTTACTATCGCGGCCTATTTGCACTTCATAGCAATTGCCCTCAACCCATTTTCCAGCACGCTTTTCCATGCACTCAACAATCAAAGATTCCCTCTCCTTTCCTCTTTGAGCAGTTTGTTAAGATATTTCCGAATCATGCACCGCTTTGATCGCCGCCATGAACGGGTAAGCGTGCGCCGGTAACACTGCATTGCCGCATGCTTTCAACCTTGGCACCCGGTTCTTTACACCTGATGCCACTCGCGGCGGCTCCCACTCGTGCTGTTCCTCTTGCGGCCCTGCCGGCCACCTCGGCTCGTCGATCCAGTGCGACTCGGTTTCGTCGCGGTCTATGTCCGTCCAACCAATCGGAAAGCCCATCAGAGCTTCTACCCAGTCTGGATTGAGCTGTCCACTCTTATCCGAGACACACATTGACAGCTCCACTTGCTTTCCAATCTCTATGCGTCGTTGTATGCACGGACTTGAAAGATTTCCTCTATCCCTATGGTCGGAGGCATTTGGAGTCGGCCACATCTTCACGGCTGCATGTAAGTCTGGCGTTCGCCGCTCTCTTTCGGATGGGCAATCCCCACGTAGTGTAGCTTTTGGGGTCGGCCAAAGTTTTACAGCCGCCGGAAGCCCATTCCTCGGATCATCAGCGTTAATATTGCCGCGTTTTTCCGCATCGTTCGCCCGGGGAGTGGGCCAGAGCTTCACCGCATCATTCAGGTTGGGGCTCCATCCCTGCTCCGCTTTACGTGCTACCCTCGGAGAGTCTGGATTGTCGCCGCTGCGGTAATCTCTTGCTTGCGGAGTAGGCCACACACCTTTCTTCCAGTTCGCTATGTCGGTCCTGAGCGATCTCCCCTGTCCGCCCCCGTGGCTACCCACTGAATCCGAAGCGCTCGGTGTAGCCCACAATGAAAACTCTGTCTCTTCTGTGCGGGGCACCGACGGCTGCAGCCGGAAGTAGGAACGCCCTTGCGGTGTAACCCGCGCTGTCCAGGTCAGCAAGTACGCTGTCGAGGCCCAATGTGACGTGTCCAGCAACATTTTCTCCAAAATACCAAGAGGGCCTGATCTCGCACACAAGTCTAAACACTTCCGGCCAGAGGTGGCGGTCATCTGCCTCGCCAAGTCGCTTCCCGGCGTGGGAGAAAGGCTGGCAAGGGTATCCGGCGCAAATAAGGTCAATTGTTCGGCTTCCATCATCGGTTATCACCCCTGCCTCGATCAGTTTTTGTCTGTTCAGCTTCCGCAGGTCATCGAATATCGGTATTCCCGGGAATCGCTTGCGGAGTACCTTCTGCGGAAACGGCTCGATCTCGCAAAAGGCCACTGTCTCTATCCCGGCCCATTTTGCTGCCAAACCGATACCGTCGATTCCCGAGCAGAGAGACAGCATTCTCACGCGATTTACCCCCGATTTAACATAATTGAGCGTTTGTATCTTACAAGCTAAAGCCATCTACCGCCTCGTCGATCAGGTCTTGAGTGATGCCGATGTATCTCAGGGTGATCGACGGATGGCTGTGGTTAAAAATCATCTGCAGGGTCGCGATGTCCCGCGTCCGCTGGTAGAAGTGGTACCCAAAAGTCTTGCGCAACGTGTGCGTCCCGATCTCGCTCAAGCCGATCTTACGCGCAGCTCCGTTGATGATCTGGTAGGCCCGTACCCGTGTGATCGGTCGCGGTCGCTTGCTGGACGCAAACAGGTACTCGTCATCGTCCATACCATGTGTGTAATCCCGAATTGCTGCCTGCAACTGCTGATTGATCTTAAACCTCTTTCGCTTACCCGTTTTCTTCTCGGTAATCAAAATGTGCGATTTACCTCTCACATCCCGAACTTTCAAGGGGAGAATATCTGAAATCCGCAGACCCGTGTTTACGCCAAAGTTCAAAAGAAATCCGTTGCGCGCCGACTGCTTTTTCAAGAGTGCTTTCAGCTCTTCCAGTTTTGCTTTGTCCCTGATTGGCTCAACATAATTCATGCGATACCCTCCCTAGTGCGATATGATGTGAAAAAGGAGCGTGTTTCGTATGGAAAAGTCGTTTTACTATTCAGTCCAATGGTCAGAAGCAACCTACTTGAAAGATGCCTTGCAGGCGATGGAGATACCGTTTGCCATCGAGCAGCCGTCCGACAAGTTACAGCTGGCCGCCGGACACGTTGTTTTTGTGTTTCCTGTTGTGCCCGTTCGGGTTTACAAGTCTGTCCTCGATCTGTTTGGTAGCCACGGCCGGAGTTATCCGGTGTGACCGCGCTTGCGTTTCATCGCCTTTTCCGCTGCAATGCTCATGCCGATGATCCTGTCTTTTTTGTGAGGCTTCGGCAGCGACTCCAACCAGGCGCGCTCTTCCGGCGTCATAGGCCGGGTGATGCACTCGCTGTGTGCAGCCTGCGCTGGCTCTGTTCTTCTGCGCGCCCGCATATCTGTTCCGAATCTGTTGGGTGTACGCGCTCTGCTCATCTTCCACACTCTCCCTCATTCTCTATGCAGCACCGTGACCCAGTAGCTTGTCCACCAGCAGGAGATAGTCCAGTGCTGCTCGTTTTGTCCGCTCGACCGCGAACGCGTATACGTCAAACTCGTCCTTGGGAATGCTCTTGCGCCCGCCATTCGCTGCATGAAGCAGGTAATGCCTCATGGTTGCAAGTGGCACAAGATATACCTCGTGCGTGGCAGCAAACTCGATCAAGAAGAAGCATACAGCTCCGTTTCGTTCCGCTTTTTCCAGATGCTCAATCTGGTGGTTGCTGATGTTCGCCAGGTCAAATCTCGTTCGTTCACGCGTGCTCTTGGCCTCGAAGTAGATGGCCCGGCCCCGGTACACCCCGTCATAATCGACCGTTGATTTCTCCTCGAAGTACCCGGCCAGCACGCGGCTGCCTTTTGTCTTCGTTGCCTTAATCGGCGTGGGCCGCTTGTGAATGAGTGCGATGCCTGCGCTCTCGTACTGGCCGTTCGTAAAATTCAGTACCTCCTCGAATGCTTGTCCGCGATTCGCTTGACTCACTCTGATTCCCATGTCACCCTCCTATGCCGGCCGTTTCTCGTTTTTGAACTTGTTCACGAAGTACACCTGTCCCTTGGGCGTGACCTTCGTCGTCTTGGTTACTCGCACACTTCCGTCTGGATTGTTGATGGTACGTGTCTTGATCTCAAACAGTCCGAGTTCCATGGATCGCTGCGTTGGCATGTTGTAATACTCCCCTTTGCGGCCGAGGTACCCTTGCTCTCGTAGGAGGGCAAACAGACGGTTCTGGCCAATGTCGATTCTGTTCTGCTTGAGTATTTTCGCCAGTTCGCCGATCAGGATGCTTGAATTTGATGTTTCTAGTGCTTCTGCAAAGACAACCTTGGGACGATCCAGTTCGATACGCCTTTCCGCTGCAATCCGCTTGTCGCGCTCCTCCTTGAGTTTGGAGACGACCTCCAGCAGCAGGTCCGGATTGTCCAGCAACTCATCCTTGGCGTACATGCCGTGTTTGCGGATGGAGGGCAAAACCTCATCAAACACCCAACGTTCATAACGTTCTGCCTTTTCTTTGATCGCTGGGTTCTTGCTTTGATCTGCCGCTTTCACGATCAACCTGTAGATATCGCCTTCTGGAATGACCTTGACTTCCTGTTCTCCGCCTTCCGTAAGGACACGGTAACTTACCGCCCCCTTGCAATGTGCGGTGACAGCTTCGTATGGCCGCGCATATCCAAGAGACTTTGCAACGTCATTTCCGACCGCATATGTTTTTTCGTTGATGTCGATGGTGCGAATTTGACCAAATTCAGTGTTTGTAAAGGTTTGAAGTCGTTTCAAGTTCATCCCCCCTACCTGCTTGCTGTCCTTGACTTTCTCATGCGTTCGAGCTTTTCCATCATCACAGGATCGTCTTGCAGAAGCCTTCCTTTGCTCGGTTGGATAGCCCCGTCCTTCTCCTGCTGCATTTGCCACTGGACGCTTTCGGGCAGCTTGTCCACCTTGAGGTTGTCGCGAAGAGGAACCACTTTATGCCCCTTTTGCTGTTGAAACTGCTGTTTCTCAGCTTCTGCCTCCGCAACGGTCTTAATCCCTTTTCCGTGCCAATCTCTCAGTATGCTAGCAGCGTACTTCCATTTGCGGTGATTCTGAGAGAGTGTTCGCTTCATTGCTTCGATCACCAATTCATCGCTTAACGTTTTGCACCACTCGTTGATCTCTTCTGCAATGAATGATCCCAGCACTCCAAAATTTTTTTCGTAAAAAGTGAAGGGGTTGTCGGCAGTTGTCGATTCCACTTCTGCTTCTACTTCTTTTCCTTTCTCTTTCTTTTCTACTTCTTTTCTTTTCTTTTGGGAGGGAGTGCTACCGTAGTCATCCGGTAGTGGTTCTGGATCGTTGCCTCCACCGCCGCCAGGGCCTTGATTTCCGTCTGGTGGTGCTGGTAGTTTCGAGGCTGTTGGCTTGTTGATTGTCTGGTGCTTGAGGAAGTTTGGGATGCTTATGTACGACTGCCCAGACACCTCATACCTAACGATCAGACCTCTGGTTTGAAGAGCGCTTAACCATTCATTTACTTGTTCAGTAGTAATACCGTAGTCGTACGGAAATATTAACGACTTGATTAATGCCGGGTGCCCGTTCAATCTGCCTTCATCATCCGCCTGACTTATCAAACCCATGAACGTAAAGCGTGCCATCGGATCGCATGTACCGAGTTTTTCGTCGATCCAGAAGTTGGGGTCAATCATGCGTTTTCTGGCCATTAGAGCTGCTCCTTTCTGCCAAAACTCTGTAGTTGCTCAGTTTTGTGGGCTTCCACCCCGGATGCTTGCTCCGCATGTACGCTGCGGCAAATCGCTTGAGCGTATCTGGATCGCCCAGTGTGCGGTACAGGTCCGGGAGTGGAAACCACCGTGTCTCCTGGCACATGGCTACCTCCTCGCAACGAAAACGGGTTTGCCAGTGAGCTCCTGTATTTCGCGCTTAAAGAGCCCTTCGTCGCTGTTGTTGTCGCTCAAGTGCAGCAGCCAAATTTCCTGCACCTTGGACAGATCGTTTGCCAGCAGAAAGTCCTTGGCGTTCTCCAAGCTGAAATGTGACCGCAGAAGACGTTTTTTCATGATGGCTGGCACGCGGCCAGACTCAATGTTTTGGTCCAATATCTGCATGCTGTAGTTGCACTCCAGCATGATGTGCGTTAACCCAGGAAACTTATATCGGCAATAGTAGCTGTCTGTAATGAACACCAGTTTCTCGCCTGCTTGATTCGCGAGCAGAAAACCAAGTGGCTCTGCCACATCATGCTGTACATCGAACGGTAGGATGGTCCATGTACCGATTCTGAGTTGCTGTTTGGCGCGAATCCGCTTGGCGCGGTGGCTGGATAGCCCCAGAGCATCAAGCGTGCCCTGGGACGCGTACACATCTATACCAGCCTTTACGATGTCCGCGACAGCCTTGCAATGGTCGCCGTGCTCGTGGCTAATAAGGCAACCCGCAATCTTCGTGGTTTGGAAGTTCAAAGCACGCTGAATGTCTTTGTAACGAATACCCGCCTCCAGCAGCAAGGCGGTGTATCCGTCCGTTATGTGATAGGCGTTTCCGGCGCTGCTGGAGCCGAGTGGTTTGATCTCGATCATCAGAAACCAGGCCCTTCGGCAGGTTGAGCAGCAAAGAGATCAGGTTGTTGATCTTCGTGCACCCTCGACGATGTATTCTCGACGACCGTTACTTCCGATTCGATGTCGATCACTTCTTTGTTGGCGTTCTCCCGAATTTCCCGAGCTACTTCCGCTGCCGCATACTCCGTTTCGAGTTGTTTCAGGCGCAAGTAGTCATCGTCGATCTTTTGGCTGTCGATGGTGATATCGCTATAGGCAGCGCGGTAAACGGTTTTCCAGCACATTTTTTCGTACCAGCCCTCGACCTGTTCCTTGCCTACCTTTTGCCCATTTTCCCACTTATCTTTTTGGCCGCCCCAAAACTCCGGGCTTGCGTGGTCTGGCTTGCGCTTCAAGATATCCTTGAGGCTCATCACGACCAGCTTGTTCTTTTGAGGTTTTTGTGTGTACTGGTGATAGTAAAAGCCCCCGACGATCTCTCCGCGATCAAATGGATTAGTGACCTCAAACTCGTATCCTTCGCACTCGTTCCTCCAGTCTTTTTTGATGGGCCGAAACTTGTCTGTGGAGTAGACCAACTCGACGATCACGTTATCAGGTACGTCGAGACCGTATTTTGTTGCCTTGAGCTCGATGCCGCGATACCCTTCGATAAAGGCGATATCGTACTTGTTCGTAGTGTTGTTTTTGAAGGGTATCAGGTTGATGTGGTTGGGCTGAGCCGGGTCAAATCCGACTCTAGCCATCGCCACGACATCGCGGGCTAGCTTCTCCATGTTTACATTGGCCCAAGTAACTGGCAGTGGATCACGGTACTTTTCTGCTTTTTTCAAGCGTTTCTCTTCGGTTGTTTTCAGAACGGCATCCAGCGCGACGAAGTAGTTTTGAGCCAGTCGCTTTTGAAAGTCGGTTAAGGCGATCACTCCGACGCTTGCACTAAACTCAGAAACGACCTTGTTCATGAACCGCTCGGATTGAGTCAGTTCTCTTTGCGCTACTGCGTTTGTTTGGTCAGTCATCTACACCGCCTCCTTCATGTCCCGGTTTGCCGTTTCGACCCGCAACTGCTTGTCCTTTTCGCTGACGATGAGGCGAATTTGCTGCCCGGCTGTCTGGATGAGGCTCGTCACGGCCTCTGCGTTGTCGATAAAGATTGGCGCTGTGATGCCGTAGTGTTCGGATAGCGTGTTAATGATGTCCAGACCGACGTTGATCCGCGCTGCGTTGTTCAATCCGCCAGAGTATGGGACGCCGTTGTATGTCGTCTCGCACACTTCCGCCAGTCCACCGTTGATCTGTTGCTCGAAGAGCTTGAAGCGAGCAAACTGGAATCGGCTGTTGATCTTTTCCTCCAGAAGATTGACCTTGGTACGGATAAACTCTTCGGTGAGGAACAACTCTTGTTCAAGTCGCTCGTACTCTGCGGCCAGCTCTCTTTCGCGTGCCGCTAGCTCCGCGATACGTTGTTCGGCTGCGTGCACCTGGGCAAACTTCGCTTTCTCCTGCTCCAAGGTTTGGACTTGCGCTTTCATGGTAGCGATTTCTTCCCGGACTTTCGCCGCGGCTTCCTGTACAGATGCGCGGAGTTGGTCAATCTCCTGTTGGATGACCACAGCTTCCTGCTTCTTCTGGACGTACTGCGAATCGCTTTCTACGTCTCTGACGCCTGCTTGCAGGTCAGTCAATTCTGATTCGGCGGATTGGATTTCCTTTTCTTTCACAGCGGCTTGTTGTTCCAAAGCCGCTATCGCATCAGCCAGCGCGGCATTTTCTTGCTCCAACCGCTTCGCTTCCTCCGCCGCGGCTTTTCCTTTTGCCGTGATCTGCTCCAACCGTTCTGCCTTCCGACGGTTGAAATCAGCCTGTGCCTTCTGATGAGCAGCTTGGAGTTGTTCCTCTGGCAGCGCCTGGCCGCACGTTGGGCAGTTCGTATCGTGATGATGCTCAAACGTTTCGCTGTTGACTTCATGCCATTGCTGGCGCAGTCGACTTGCTTCCTCCTGTGTAGCAATGATACGTTGGTTGTTCCGGTCGACGGACCAGCGTTTGTCGCTGATTTGCCGCTGGATGTCGTCGTGCTGACCTCTTAGGGTTGATACCACTTGCCGCTTGGCTGCTACTTTCTCCAGTGTGCCGGATTGCAGTTGGTTTTTAATCTCCAGCAGTTCGCCTTCGATTTCCCGCAATCGCTTTTCCTTGACCACTACCTCGCCGCCGGAACGGATACGAAACTCTTCAAGCTCTTTTCCTTCGATTTGCATCCTCAAAGTGAATATGCTCTCTTCAATATCACGTTCATCCAGTCCGCTTGTATCAGGTTTTGATCGCACTACTTCATCGATCCGCACTGGAATTTTATCCAGCTCCTTGTTGATCTCGGCCCGGCGCGCGGCGATAACCTTTCTGTGATCCTCCAAGCTACGACCGTTTAAGATGCTTGGAAGCTTCGCCAAACTTACGTTGCTCGCAATCACATCGTCGTCGGATACGTCCCCGCATACTTGCAGCAAGATTTTGCGCCGATCTTGCCACTTCAACTGCTCGTTAAAATACGTCGGGCTTGTCAGGAGCTTGAACACATCCTCGCTGACAATCTGGTCTACTCGTTCCTTGTACTCGTTCATCTTCACTGGCACACCATCAACGAAGTAGTCTGTCGAATGACCCGAGAATTCAGGGGTCGCCGAACCGCGCTTCTTCGTCCATTTTTCGGAGTAGACCTTGCGCAGCGTTGTCTTGCTGCCGTCGATCAAAAGCGTGGCTTCCACCTCGTGATTCAGTCCGTGAAGCACATTTCCGCGTGCGTCCAGCGTCTTGATTTGAAAGTCTTTCTTGTTCTGGCTGTCCTTGTCAAACAGGAGCCAAGTAAAAGCGTCGAACAGCGTTGTCTTTCCTACTGCATTGTCTCCGTACACATCCACACTTCCTTGTGTGTCAAGCGTGAAGTCGCGCACTCCCTTGAAGTTCCTCAAGGTAAGAGTTACCAACCTGATACTTTTTGTCATGCGAACCCCTCCTATTGATTTGTGAGGGCTACTCCGTTACGATAGTGGTAAGCGTTTTTTCGTACGTTTCACCCGAGACTCAGCGTTGCCGCGCTGGGTCTTATTCGTTTTTCTCGCTATCTTCTACAAAGCTTTCCAGTTGTTGTTTGATCCACTTGACATCCGAAATCAGATCATCCAATTCGTCTTCGTAAAAGCAAATGCACGCAAGATATGTCCGGTGGTTTGGTGATGATCGTCCGTCTGCCGTTCAAGTCTCTCCAGCCTGTCGCACAGATACTGAACTTTTTCGATGACTCGTCCTACACGTTCCAACGCTTGCACCCCCTTTCGTTTAGTCACGAGGCTGCCGCGTCCCAACCTCTACGCGGCGGTTGCAGCTCCACAGACTGCGCCACACTTCTTGCCTCGCTTATGTACGACCTGTCTCATCAGTGCCGGGCGGTCAGTTCCGGCAGACTGAGGCTCCGGGCCCCAGTTTCGACTAATCAAGCATCAGGCAATGATGCGCTCATGTTTCAGCACCTCCTGCAGCGCGGTCAACTCCCTCGTCCGCCACTCAATCTCATGCGACAGCTCGCGCTTATGCACATCTAGTTCCTCGCGCAGCCGCTTCAACCGGACGTATTCCACGTCTACGGCACGCCATTCTTCGTCTGCGGCGCGATATTCCCGTTCCAGATTCGTCAGTTCCCGCTGAATGTCAGCGATCTGCGAAGACAATGTTTTGCTCATGGGCTTGTCCTTTCTCCGGCGGCATGATAAGCTACCAGTATCGAATATTTGTTTGATTTGTTTAGGCGGTCTGTTGAGAGCAGGCCGTCGTTTCTTTTTGTTTGAGTTCTTCTGCGATCTTCCGGGTAATTTGCTTGTACACCTCGTGAGCCACCATATCTCCGGCGGTTTTGGCAACCATCATCATTCGCTGATAAAAGATCAATTGCTTGCGGAGTGTCTCAGTGCTCACGCTGTTTCCCCCTTTTCCTTTCCGAAGAATCGCCTCATCCATTGTTCTTCGCGCCGCTGTTTGATCTGCAGCACCTTTTCCGCAGTGATCCGTTTTTTTCGGGCGTCCACCATCATGCCGTGCTGCTCACTTCGTCGAGCTGTGTCCAGTAGCGCATCAACAATATGGATCAGTTGCTCTTCGTCCAATCCATCCAAGCATTCCAGATGGCTCATACCAACGTCCCTCCCGCAAAGAGAAGTTCCTGCCTTTCTCTGCGCATCAACTCGCGCGGATCGGTCACGACAATTTCGTTCGCCCTTGCCTCAACCAACCAGTTCTTCTGATGCACTACCGGATCGATTCCGTACCGCTCGTCCATCAGGATATGTACGTCGTCTCCCACTTGGAAAAGGTCCTCAATTTGCTTTCCAAGGTGGATTAGACTCCGTTCATAAGCATCTGTAACTGGCTGCCACGGGCGCTGCTGTCGCCCCTCTTCGATTGCCTCATTGGCTGCCTCGATTACGTCCTGGCACTGCTTAATCAGGTTGTACAAAGCGCCTGTAAAGTCTCCTAGCAGTCGCGGATCAGTCGGCGGCGGGGCATCCCCGTACATGTGTTTCAGCATGCGTATGGCGCGGTGGTTGTCGCAGATCCTGACGAATTCTTCTGCGTCCTCTCGGGACGGCGTAGCCCGGCCGTTAATCACGTCTGACACCCATCTGGCCGATCGGCCGATTTGCTTGCCAAGCGATTCGTACGTCATGTGTTCGCCTGTTCTTTGGTTACGGAATGCGTATTCGCAGATGTCGTGTATCCGTGAACGGGCGTAAAGCGAAACTGTAGTGCTACTGTTCCCCATCTGTTCCCCTCTTTTCTATTTGGTTTTCAAGGTATGATTAGGACATGCTCATCTTCCAGACTCCCCCTCGGTTACGATGGGGCGTTCTTTTTTATCCAGATACTCCGTGTACATGCGGATGTACCTCGTACTGATGCGGTTTGTCTCGACGGCTGTATAGTTATAGCGCGATCCACTGACCAAGCAGATCTGATAGAAGTGAACCAGTTCCCTCTCGTCCGTGAGCAACACACTTCTTACGTAAAGGTCATCGGATAGAGCAGTTTCTTCGTCGGCCAGGCACACTATTTCAATGTTTTTGGCGGCTTGAGCGCTCACGAACTTTTCAATAGCTTCGTCCAGTTCGGGAAACCGCACTTTGGACATATGTTTCACCTCGCTTTCGTCACACAACTGCATACAGCGTCGAGTCTTGGCAGTGACCTAACCGTTTCCCTTACCTGACCTTTGACCTTGCTCAGCTAACACGGTTGTATGTATTCCGGTACGGCTCCCCTTACGGATCGTCGCTCGCTCCCGCTCTTCGGCGCTCTATGCAGTTGTGTGTGGATGGGATATTAAAATGGATTACTACAGCTTCACCAGCAGGAAGGTGTAACGACCGTTTTTCTTCTCGATGTCGTAGAGTGTCCATCCTTTTTGAAGCAACTCGTTTGCTTCCTTGGCGCTGTTTGTTTCGTGCAGGCTGTTGATGTCTGAGAAGTTCATGAGAGCCTCCTTTCGTGTTTGTCCGTCACCCTTATGATCTTGCAAGTCTGATTATCGGCAGATCACTTTTGGATTGAATTGACATCGTTTCTTGGTTCGCCATCCAGCGATCCACGGTTTCCTTTCGAAACAGAATCCTGTTGCCAGCACGCAGATGAGGAATCTCCCCTGCCTTGCACATCATGGTCAGCTTCCAGTAGCTGATCCCAAGATATTCGGCGGTTTGTTTCGCGGTCATTGTAACCTGGTCCATGGCTGTTTCCTCCTTTACAGGTCGAACCCAAGCCCTTTCAGGCGGTTTGTGGTTCTTCGTCAGAGTTTTTTTGATACGATTCGTCGCAATCTTTTTCAAAAAAATTTAAATCAGGTTTAACTTTCAAAGCCTTTGCAATCATTTTCATTTGTTCGATGCTTGGGTTGTGTCTACCGCGCTCTATATGAGCGTAGTTAGCTCTTGTCATACCCGCACGCTTTGCTACATCTTCTTGCGTGAGTTTCAAAGCCTTGCGACGATTAAGCATCTTAGTTCGCATTTTAGCCACCTCCTTGATTTGCTACGTTGTGTATCGGTGTTGATTTAATAATACGATACACAACGTAGCATGTCAACTAATTTAGATACATTTCGTCGCAGTTATTTTTACGATACATTTTGTAGAGTAAAATGGAGCCATAAGGTGGTGATACAATGGCGTACGGAGAACGGATATCCGAACTACGAACCAGACTAAAACTTACACAAGATGAACTTGCCAAGAGACTCGGAATCACCCGTGCAGCTCTATCCCACTATGAGAAAGATAGAAGAGAACCAGATTACGCCACTCTCCAAAAAATAGCTGACTTTTTTGAAGTGCAAGTTGACTACCTTTTGGGGCGTACCGACGACCCATCTCCTTCCAATAAACAGTCATCAGATGAGCTTACTACGATCATGTATCACAAGTGGGATCAGTTGGACGAAAAAAGAAGAAAACAAGCACTGAAACTGATTGAGATACTGGAACAAGAAGCTGATGAAGAAAACAACAAGAAGTAGCATTCATAATCAACAATAATGAAAGCCCTTTTGGGCTTTTCTTTTCAACTAAATATACGAACATATATTCTTGTTTTTGAGGGGGAAACACATGCTGCAATGGTTTTTTTACAAGCCGACCGAAATCGAAAGACGTATTCAAGTGCTTTACCAGTCGATAGGTATTGGGTCGCCTGCGGACATACAAGAAGAGCAAATCGCATCGCTACTTGATATCAAACTTCGCTACGAAGATGCTCCTTCGTTTTCGTTCGAAAAAGGGAAATTCCGCTGCATCGTGATTGATAACACACTGCCAGCGGACGAGCAGCGCAAGCACTTCTTCCACGAACTCGGGCACCTTTTCCGAGGCCACTCGGGCGATCAAACTCGCTTTCCTGATCTGTTCCGAGGTCTCCTGGAAGAGCAAGCAGAACACTTTGCCAAAAATGCCATGATGCCTTACCACATGATCCAGACGTTGCCGCTGCCGGAATACGAATGGGACTTCCCCCATCTGATTGCATCCACTTTCCGGGTACCGCTTGATATGGCAAAAGACCGCTGGGAACAGATCAAGCGCAGAATTAATACAGGACGATGGGAGCAAGCATGCATTGAACGTGAGCGTAATCGCTACCGGAAAGCTGAACCTGCGACCTGGTGTGATGAAGCGAAGCGGATGTTTCGAATGGCTATTGACCGAAAACTGCAAAAAGGACAAGGAGTGATAATCCGATGAAAATTCGCGTTTATTATGACTACCACGAAGGGAGTCTTGTGCCACAGAAATACATGATCTCATTTCGCAAGGGCGAGTTGCCGTGGGATCGCGAGAAAGTCTTCGTCCCTGTAGCTGCCCCCTTTGAACGTTTAGGTATCGAAGATTTCCTTCCTGATTCGTTGGCTATGACAGTTTCGTTAGAGAACATGATTTTGAGCGCGGACAAGCCAGGTAAGTTTGGGATCTTCCTACCGCCTCTCCGACAACGCGCAGTCGATGGCGGGGTGGACTACTGGGAAGTGGAGAACCTTGTTATCCAGGTGGCCGATCTGGAGGAGCTCCTCCAGATGAATGAATTTATTATATAGGAGGAGTAAACATGGCTGGGTCAATCGAAAAACGCGGAGAAAATAGTTGGCGCCTTGTTGTAAGTGGTGGATTTGGACCGGATGGCAAGCGCATCCGGCACAAACGGACCGTCCAGGCAAAGAGCCGACGGGAAGCAGAAAAGATGTTGGCTCAATTTGTTGCAGAAGTAGAGGCAGGTACGTATGTGGCGCCCGCAAAGATGACGTTTGCCGAGTTTGCCGAGCGTTTTATGGCTGACTCGGCGGGTAAGCTGGCGATGCGGACACAGATCAACTACCGTCAATTGATCGACTTGGCTGGTCCTCTGTTTGGACACATGAAGATGGAAGATATCAAACCTCTCCATATCCAGGACTTTGTAAAATATCTGGAGACAGTCCCTAAACGATCGCGCGGGGAAGGACTGCTTTCAGCCAACACGATTCGACTTCGGCTGCGCTTGCTGCGGAACATGTTCACGGTCGCGGTTGACTGGCAGATTCTTAAAGATAACCCTTGTCGCCGAGTAAAGGGGCCGAAAAAAGAGAAACCGCAGCAGACTTACTACGACTTGCCGGATATTTCCCTCCTACTAGATGCACTTAAGGAGGAATCTTTGCAATTCCAAGTCTTTGTGTGGCTGGCGATTACAACGGGCGCGCGTTTGGGCGAGTTGTCCGCTTTGTCTTGGACAGACTTTAACTTTGAGGCATCCACGGTTCGCATCGAACGGGCTGCGAAAACTTATTCGGGACAGGGCGTCAAGATAGAGAAAACCAAGACGGAAGACAGCGAACGAACTATAACGATCCCGCGCTTTGTGTTTGATATACTACGCCTCTATCGCAAAGAATGGACGGAACTTCGTTTATCGCTCGGCAGTCTTTGGAAAGCGGACGATCTTCTGTTTGTCACCAGCAACGGAAAACTCCGGTATCCCGAACACAACGGCGGTATTTTTCGCCGTTTTATCAAAAGACACAATTTGAAACACCTTACCCCGCACGGATTGCGCCACACCTCCACCTCGTTGCTAATCGCTGCTGACGTGCAAATGAAGGTCATCAGCGGACGTTTAGGGCACAGCACGATGGCTACCACAGCGGACATCTACAGCCACCTCCTGCGAACTGTTGACCAGGTTGCAGCTGAAAAGCTGGGGGCTATGCTAGAGGCTGCTGCTGGGGACAAACTGGGGACAAACTTTGCTTCTGGGGACAAAAAATAACCAATCTAATCCTCGTTTAGCACCCGCAAATCCTTGTCATACCAAGCGATACAAAACGGCACCAAATAACACTTCTACTCCACAATGTAGTACACATCTTCCGCCTTTGCCTCGATCGGCGGCTCGATGTACTCGCGGATCAAATGCAGCTTCAATTGCTTTATATCCTCCAGACTCAACTCGCGTCTCGCCTGCTCAGGCGTCCACTTTTTGACGTTTTCTATCGCATAGCGGACGATTAACTGGACCTTCTGCTTGCGGTACTGCGCATCTTCAAATTCATACGGGGAAAAGCGTTTCTGCTCTCCGTTAAGAATGCGTTTGTACCGATCGACAATTTTGGACGGCACTGCCCCTCACTCCTATCCCCATTTTTGGAATATACTCCTAAATTACCACGAGTGATTGGGACAAAAATAACAGTGCTCGGCTTCGTTATCCAGCCCTTTAGTCATACACTCCCGATTGCGAGACACGAGCTATTTTTACATCCAGCTCTCCCCAAAACACAGGAATGCGCTGCTCTACCTCTACTTGCAAATGATAAATGCCTTGCCGATACAAATAGGCTCGCTCCCCTTTTTGGTGCACGGCGGAAACCCCGGCAGCCCTGCTCTCCAGTGAGGACTTGTTCAGCCGCCATAAAATAGCTGCTTCCTCACGAGCGCCCCTGATTACTTCAGCATCTGCCTGCTCGGCTTCCTGACTGGTTGCATAAAGTCTGCTCTGCGTCTCCCCATCAGTATCCGTGTACTCCCACAAACCTGCAGCCCGCGCTCCTTTGGTCACCAGATCGGCAGTATGCTGAACGTTCATTTCCAAAAAATCGGCCTGCTCCGAAAACAACAGCAAAGACAACAAGCTGCCCAAACAGAAGAGAAAAAAGAGCATCGTAATCATCGTGGCCCCGCTCTCTTCTTTTGCGCGTATCTCCGCAAGCTGCCACAGCCCGGTCATTTTTTGTCCTCCGCATTTTCGACCATCATGTAATAGCTTTCGGACAGCTCATAAACCGCGCCCGTGGCAAGCAAGCGAAAACTCACCTTCGCCTCAGCTTTAAAGTGGTTTCCTTTTTTCCAGCCGCCTCCGTCCAGCTCCAGCACAATATCGCGCTCGGCAACCTCCATGCCTTGGTCAAGCTCGGCCATGCCCCTCTCTCTCGCGTGGTATTTTGCCAGTCCAAAATTGGGCTGCACAGCAGCGATTCGGCCAGCCTCGTATGCCGCTGCCAAAGCCTTTTGGCGGTTGTACAAAATCGTGAACTGATCGAACGAAAACACGATCAGCAGCCAAACCAATGGAAAAATCAAGACAAACTCAATCAATTGACTGCCCTGCTCGTCCCGCAACCATCGCCTCAGCATTGTTTTCATCAGGCTGCCCCCACCTTATGCAGCATCTGGCGGAGCAAAAAAGCACCCAGCAAAAATACGGCGTAAGGAAAAGCGAACGCCGTTTTCTCTACGCCGGGAAGCCAAAGCTGCCGATGCGCCGTCCATCCCACTGCCATCACAAACAAATTTTTTCCCAATCGGGACCATCTGCGCGGATAAAGCAAGACAAATAAAATGCACAAAACTATCGAGTGAAGAAATAGCGGATACACCTCTGCCCAGCCGCTCCATGCCCCAATCGCCATGAGCAGCTTCAAGTCACCCATTCCCATGCCCTTGCTGGCTACAGGGATGGCCGCCAGCAGAAATGCCCCCATCACACCTGATAACGACGTCCACAACGATCCAGTGTGCCACTGATAGCAAAATCCAAGCACAATCGCGGAAAACGTGAGCGTATTAGGAATTTTGCGATGCCTCCAGTCAAACCATGCGGCGATTGTCAGCAGACCGCCTACAAGCACATTTGTCATTTGCTGATCTTTTCTTGCAGTTCCTTCAGCTTGGCGTCTTCAGCTTCCCCTAATGATGCCAGCGTCGGAATAATCAAGATAAGGATCACCGCCACAATGATGACCATTTCCACAATCGTTACGCCGTCTTCCTCGCTCCAAAAGCGTTGGAAATAGCTTGCGATAAATAACATCTCCTTCACTCCTTTATCAGATCGTACTTTCACTTTGCCAAAAGACAGCGCAGCCTTGCAAAAATATTTACAACCGCTCTCCGATGCCCATCAATGCCGGGCCCATCACGAGAAATAACAAAGGAACCCCCATAAACAAAATCACAAAAGGGAGCAGGCGAATGTTCAAACGGTTCATATGAGCTGCTGCTTCATCCTCTTGCTGCCTCACCTGTTCCTCGATTTGCACGGACAGCATTTGCGAAATGCTGACGCCCTTGGTGACTGCCTCATTCATCTCCAAAGCGATCGTGGTCAGCGCATCGACCTCCCAGCGGAATGCCAGTTCCTCCAATGCTTTTCTCCACGATCCATGCCGTTTTTCCGCGACCTCCAGTTTGGCAAGCTCTTGGCCCAGCCTGGCATTGAAGCGACGAGCCGTCTGCTTTACCGCCCCTTGCAGCGGCATACCTGCCTCGACCAACGATTGGACGATCCCAAAAAAGACGGGCACTTGTTCGCGTATTTCCGCTTTTGCCCGCTTATCCATCCAGTCGAGATAAAACGTCGGCAACAAATACAGCCCCAAGCTGAGCATCAACGGATACCCTGTTTTTATCCCGAGCATTTCCCCTTGGGCCAGCTTCAGCAAAAGAGCTAACAGAGAGGAGGCGACCAGACACATGCAAATCAGCCTCGCCAAAACCACTTCGACCAAACGAATCGGCAGGTGGAGCCGCGAGATGATTTCTTCCGTTTTGGAAGCATGGATGCCCGTCCATCTGCATAACCGCTGCAGAAGCGGCGGGTGTCTTTCCAGCAGACGAACCAGTGTCCAGCGAGCTTGTCGGCGCTCGAATGCTTGATCGAGCTCTGCCTGCTGCTCGATTTCAATTCGACTAAACAAGCTAGAGAAAAAAGAAGCTCCCTTGCCCAGACAAGCAGGGAGTCCATAAAGAAAGATGGCAAACCCAATCAGAGCGCAAATCACAAGCATACGCTCACCCTCCCCGGTGCACACTTTTGTGCGCCATGTAGCGAATCGCTTCTCCCCCTAGCAAAATACTCGCCAGGCACGCTAAAATGAGCAGCCGCCCCCCTACGGTTGCTGTCAGCGAATCAAAATGATGCGGATTGTTTGCATACAGCGCCAAAATGAAGATGAAGGGCATCACGCTCAAAAGATTCACTTGCGCGACAATTTGGGCCATAGCGGCTTTTTGCCTGCGCAGCGACTGTCTGCGGCGCAAAATGGAGGAAGCCGCCAAATCCAACGTTTTCGCCATGTCTCCACCCATTTCTCGCTGGATTTGCACAATCGTAGCCAAATATTTGACATCGGCTGATCCCGTTCGCTCGTAAAAGTCATTCATAACGTGCTCCAATGGCACCTGTGCCCGGAGCAGCTCGACAATTCGCCTATACTCTGCCGTTACAATCCCGTCTAAAAATGGGCTTGCCGCAACCTGCTCAAAAGCATGCAAATAAGAGGGCGACGTACGCAGCGAGCTTGCCATCAGGCGGATCGCTTTTATATTGCCAGCCTCAAATTTGTCTTTGCGTTTGGCTCCCCACACGCTGACCAAACGCTCTGTAAACAAGACGCCAGCAAGCAAGGCGGGAAGCGCCAGCCACCACGATTGCAGTAGTTGGCTGCTTATCCCAAACGACAGAACCCCCAAGAAAAAAGACAGCGTGACATAGTGGTTGATTCCCCAGCCTGAGCGTGACTTCGCCAGCCTTTCCTCCAACCGATTCCAGACCGTTTTTCTGTCCCGCTGAAGCAATCCCACAATCTCGTGCTTGCCCGCTCGCTCACGGACATGCATGTTTTGCGGAATGACGAGCAAAAATGTGGCAAAACCAATTCCTATGGCGACAGGCATGCTGATGTCAGCCAAAGTCCCTTCCCTCCTAGACTTGTATCGGCGTTGTAAAAAATACTTCCTCAATTGCTTCCCGCGACAATCCTTTTTCCTGCCAGCGCTTGATGATTCGTTCAGGCCTATAGCCTGTCCACTTGAAATGCCCTTTTACTTTTCCGTCCTGGATCCCCGTCGCTTCATACACAAAGATATCTTGCAAATACACCCGGTCCGGCACAACCTGCTTGACGTTGCACGCTCGTTTTATCCATTCCTCGTGCGATTGGCCTGTGCCGACAACTTCCGTGATGGCAACCACTTTGCGGCTGCCGTCCTCCTCAAACCGCTTTACCTGGACAATCAAATCCAACGCCGAGCCAATCATCAGATTGCGTTCCTCAGCACTGTACACTTCATCTGCCTTGCCAAACAAAATCGGCAACGTAGAGTCGACCAAGGCTCGCGGCGAGTTTGCATGCGCTGTACTCCAGCTACCGGGGTGGTCCGTATTCATCGCCCACAGCATATCGACAATTTCCCCTCCCCGTGTCTCGCCCACCATAATGACGTCAGGACGCTTGCGCAGCGATAAACGTACGCAATCCTTAATGGAGAAGCCGCCTTTTCCTTCGTAGTTGGCCGGCTTTGCCAAAAGCCTGCGGACAAAAGGATGCTGCAGCTTCAGCTCGAGCACGTCTTCAATCGTGATGATGCTCAAATGTTCAGGAACGTATTGGGAAATGAGGTTCAGCATATGGGTTTTGCCTGAGCCTGTTCCTCCGCTGACGATCCCGGACGCTCTGGATAAACCGACGGCTCTTTGCAAAAACAAGAGCATCGGTGCGCAAATCGACCCGTAACGCAAATAGTCGCTTTCACTGAGCAGCTCGCGGTGTTTGCGAATGGTGAGCGTGTGCCCGTCCGGCGAAATGGAACGATGCGTGGCTGCCACCCTTGAGCCGTCAGGAAGCTGTGTATGCAGCTCCGCCTTTGTCTCATTAAACTCCCGGCCCATCGTCGCAGCAATTTGTTCCAGCAACTGCAGCATTTCTTCTTCGTCGCGAAATACGACAGCCTCGTGCTTTTCCAGCCTTCCGGTACTTTTGCGTTCCACTACCAGATAATTATGGCGATGAAACAAAATTTCCGTAATATCCCGGTCCTCCAATAGCTCATCAAGCGCTCCCCAGCCAGTCAAGGAATGCAGCAGTCGTTTTACTTCCGCCTCCAAATGCATGGACGAAAGCGGCACCTGCGACTCCAACAGCATTCTGATGTCGGCTGTCAACTCTTTCTTGAAGGCGGGAGAATGCTTATCCTCCCACAAACGCCTGCCGTACTTCTCCACAATTTGGGTACGAACAAACGTTTCTGCCTCGCTGCCAATCGACCGCTCCTGACTGGGTGCAGGCTCTTGCTTTTTTTCAAACAAGGTAGCAGGCGGCCCGGACGTTTCCCGCCCGATCGTTCGCTGCTCCTGGCCTCTTGGCAACTGATTGGATATCCCCAGCAATTGTCGTTTGTCGAACATAGCGCCTCCCTAGCCCCACAACCAGCGCAAAAGGGATGGCTTCTCGCTCTGCTTCCCTTTTACAGCGGGCTTTTTTGTTTCTTCGTCAACCGGAAACAATGCCTTTCCTAACGTTTCAATGGCCTCCCTGGCGGCACTTCGCCCGGCTTGCATCATGACTGGAACTCCTGTGTTAATCGACTTTTTCACTTCTCCATCGTCAGGAATGGAAAAAATCCTCTTGCTTGGATGGAGCTGAAAATAAGCCCGGATTTCTTCCAGCGTAAACATTTCTTTTCGCTGCAAGCGGTTCATGCACACCTGGATTCGCTCTTCCGGATACTCTGCTTCTCTCAGCAGCTTCAGCAGGCGTTGAATGTTTTCGATCGAATCCACTACAGGAGTGCCTACCATCACAACATGCTCGGCAAAAAAGAGGGCTTGGATCGTCGCATCAGTCGTATCGGGCGCAGTATCAATCAAAATGACATCGTAGCTACTCTGTTTGAGCGTCTCCAGGATGAGATACAAATGATAATCGCGAATTTCAAAGCTTTGCCGAATATCTCTCGGGGAAGTAAGCACGCCCAAACCCGATTCCGTATGCTCAACGACGTACTTTTCGATCTGCTGTGGAGACAGCGGCAACACGGAAGCAAGCTCCTGCCATTCCTCTTGCCGGACAGCATACGGGTCTAGGCCGCGCTTTTGAGCAAATGCGTGGAGCTGGCTATCGAGATCTTGTACCCACGTAAACAAATTGGGCGTTCTGGGCAGATTCAATGTGGTGGCGAACGTCCCCAAGTCGAGATTGAAATCGACTGCCAGCACTTTCAAAGGGCGCCCTTCCTTTTTTTGCGTGGAAAAAAAGATCGCCAGTTCGCGCGAAATAAACGTTTTTCCGACGCCGCCTTTTGGGCCGTACACCGTAATGAGGTGCTTGATCCCTGCCTTGGTTTGACCGTTGAACGCCGGTGAAGGTTCTGCAAACTGGTCTTGCGGGTCAATCATGCCTCCTTGTTGCTCTTTGGGAAAATGTTGCGGAGGCTGTGCTGGAATCCTGGCGTCCAAGCCCGGGCTCTGAGCCATCATGGCTAGCGCTTCCACTTGTCCGGATTGTACCGGTTTGGCGATTACCCAAATACCCAGGTTTCGAAAAAACGGCTCCCACACCAGCTCATTGGCCGAGCATGCTGCTATAAAAGACAGATGAGGAAAAGCAAGGCGGAATTGCTGGCACAAAACGCCTCTTTCCGTTTCTTTTACACCTCCCAAAAGAACGAGATCCGGCCTGGATTGCTGCAGCTTTGCCCATGCCTCGTCTACGCTGGCAGCCTCCCCGCATATTTCGATCAACTGACTGCCCGCAAGCTGGTTGGCTAGCAGACGCGTTGCCTCTCGATCATCGTCTACAATGAGTAATCGCCTTTTCACCCTTGTTCCTCCTTTTCCAAGCCCCTTCGTTTTTTGGTTTTCATCAACTCAGCGGCGAAGCTGGCATCGCCTATTCCCGCCTTGTGGTCGTCCATTACCGCAGCCAGCCCCAATCTGATCTTGCCGTAATGAAGAGCATGCGTTAGCAAAACGGCCTCTTCTCTCGTCAAAGAAAGGGTAACAGCCTGCAATTTCGGTTGATCTCCTTCCATCTCCCGTTGAACGGCCAAAATAGGCATATTTTGCAGGAGTAAACCGGAGTGCGCCCCTGCCTCATCTTCAAACGAGGCGTAGACATGCACTCTTTCTCCTGCGGAAATGTGCGGTGAGACGCCTGCCACATTATCCACCGGAATGCTCATCCCGGTTCTTTTGTCTCCCAACGAGGCTTCGTTTCCCTTCTGATTGCCTAGCTCCAAATCACTTGGCAACAAAGGTCTTCCTCCCTTCACTTGACGCGAAAAGGGCAGCCCGATCAGGTCCTGTGCCTCTGTCCATGGAATCAGTCCTGGAATGGGATCAGAAGTTGTTTGAAAAAGACCTTCCAATGCCAAGGTCAGCGGCTCCATATCTTTTGCCTCCAACAATTGTCCGCTTTCTTTTTCCACCGTTGGCCGCAACTGAATATAAGTCACATCATGCGGTTTTAAAATGGTGTAGGCACCGATTCCGATACATGTCGCCAATAGTAACAGGGCCAATAACCGCAGCGGATGAACTGACATTCTCTCCCTCCTCTCAATTGCTACTAGCGTAAAGGAAGGGGTTGGGACAAAAAAAAGAAACAACAAAAAAACCGTGCAGATATTTCTGCACGGTTCTTCACTAACTATATTCGTTCATTCCCTGAAAACTGGATCTGCATGTTTGCTAAGAGTGTGTGGATAAGTCCTCGACCGATTAGTATTCGTCAGCTCCACGCGTTGCCGCGCTTCCACACCGAACCTATCAACCTCATCGTCTATGAGGGGTCTTACCAGCTTAACGCTGTGGG